>JBPCIO010000293.1:0-2813 GCA_051006215.1 Chloroflexota bacterium | reverse complement strand
TGAAATCGAGCAATTGTCCCAGGAGATTGCCGTGCGCCAGCGAGAGCACGAAGACGCACTCGCTCGGCTTCAGACGATCCCTGGTGTAGGTCGCCGTACTGCCGAAGTCATCCTGGCCGAAGTTGGCGCGGACATGAGCCGCTTTCCGACGGCGGGTCACTTGGCTTCCTGGGCTGGGCTGTGCCCCGGCCAGGACGAGAGCGCCGGTAAGCGACGCAGTGGGCGCACGCGCAAGGGCAGCCCGGCGCTGCGCGACGCTCTCACCGAAGCCGGTCGGGCCGCCGCCCGAACCCGTCGATCCTATCTAGCTGCCCAATATCGTCGGATCGCCGCACGGCGCGGCGCCAATCGAGCCGCCGTCGCAGTGGCGCACTCGATCATCGTCATCGCATACCACCTGCTCACCAAGGGCGGCGCCTACGAAGACCTGGGTGCCAACTATTTCGACGAGCGCGACAAAACTTCCACCGTCAACCGCGCCGTCGCTCGCATCAGACGTCTCGGCTTCGAGGTCACCGTTACGCCCGCCGCCGCGTGAGCTTTTCAGGCTAGGCACAGCGGCCCGAAAACATCCGTTAGCAACCCCCGAATCGGGGTCGTGAGCGTCCGTCGCAGCCGTTCGGCGCCCATTCGGGCCTCCTTGCCGCTCACGACAATCGCCGTCGTCGCTCGGGCACGTGCAGTCGCAGCAGTCACACGTGTCGGCGACCGTCGTCTCGGTCGTGGCCATGCATCCCACCTCCCCTCTAGTCGGTTAACCAGCAGCTGCAGTCGCTGATGAGCAGCTTGGACGAGAGCAGGCAACCCAGGACGTGAAATCGCTGGACTACACCGAGTTCGTCACGATCGCCACAACCCCTCTCCACGAGAACTACATCGTCCCGAACGTCTACTGGGTCATTCTTGCCAGAGAGTGGGGGCAGGACAGGCTTAAAGAAGATTCAGACCTGTCAGCGGTGGATATCGAAGCCTGTGCCTACGGCTGGTTCAGTTACGCCCAAGAGTTCTGGGACAACATCAAAGGCGAGCTCGCAGCCGTCTGCGCGATCGCAGGCGCCGGCCAGTGGCGAGGACCTGGACGGGTTGCCGTTCTAAGCTAAAAGTCACGTGTTGATTTGGTCTGGAAAAAGTACCCACTCATCGCCTGAAACGAGACCCAGGCAGTCTGGCAGCCTAGCCCTCGTGGACCAGCGTCCGCGAGGAGGACCAGAGAAGGGGTGCTTGGAGTGGAAGCTTGGACGACGATTCGATACATGCAGGCGCAGGGCGTGGGGATCCGCGCGATCTGTCGCCAACTGGGAGTTTCCCGCACAGCAGTGCGGCGTGTGCTACGCAGCGATGGACCGTCCCACTATGAGCGGCCGGCGCGGCCGAATCAGCAGCTGGTGCAGTATGAGGCGCGGATTCACGCCTGGTACTACGGCCAGCACCTCATCGGCTCGCGCATCCTGCGGGAGCTGCGCAAGCTTGGCTACACCGGTGGCGCGACCGCGCTGTACACCTACTTGAAGCAGTTGCGGGCGGCGGCACCGTCGGGCAAAGCGACGGTCCGCTTCGAGACGCCACCTGGTCGGCAGGGGCAGTTCGATTGGTCGCCATATACGGTATCCCTGGGCGGCGAGCTCACGAAGGTGATCGTTTTTGGGATGACCCTCGGCTACAGCCGACGCAAGCACTACACCGTCAGCCTTGACGAAACCCAGGCGTCGATCTTCGAGGCCATCGAGGCCTGCCTTCATCATTTCGGCGGAGCGCCCAAGGAATTGTTGGTCGACAACGCACGGGCACTGGTTACCGATTCCAACCCCGATCACTTCCGCTGGAACCAGCAAGTCCTCGAGTTGTGCGGCCACTACCGCGTCCAACCGCGCGCCTGCCAGCAGCGAGAGCAGGCCAAGTCGCTGTAGACGTGAACGTGCCCGCGAGCGATCGGGATCGCTCAGCAACCCGGCCACCTGCTTCAGAAAGGACGCCTCGCCGCTAGCAAGGGCGAGGATGGCCCAGGCGCTCAGCGGCGCCAGCTGCGCACCGGCCGGAGGTGACATAATCATGCGGCGGTGCACGCTAGCGGCAGCGATGCGGACTGACCCAGCGGCGCTTTCAGCGTCGAGGGCGCCGCTGGCCACCAGCTGATAGATGCGCGCGCGGCTGATGCCGAGCCGGGATGCGGCTTCCGCGACCGTCACCGCCTTTTCGTCATCAACATCCCCACCGGACTGGGTAGCGTCGCACGTGAACTCAGAAACCGCATCAATCAGCCCGAAATCGCCCTCTGAGGCAGGTGGGGTGTCCAAACGAGTTGCAGGATACTAGACACCTTGCACCCCCTTACAGGCAAGATAAATGGCTTATGAAAAGAGACATTTCCGCATGCTATCCTGCCTTTGAGGAGTGATGTCGTTCTCTGAGCCCACGCCGATTGTGTCAACCGCGATGCGCCTCGCCGACGACCCTGCCGGTTGTTTCTATTGACGAGCCGCAGCAGCACGAGCTCGCTGTCGTCGAGCGCGTCTCAGCTCCGTTATCGCCACACCACTGCCGTGCGTGCGCTGCTTGCCGATGGGCGCTACGCACCCTCTACGGCCAATCGCCACCTGGCCGCGCTGCGCGGCGTGCTGAAAGAGTGCTGGCGGTTGGGGTATGTGAGCGCCGAAGATTTTCAGAGAGCTGGCGACCTGGAGCCGGTGCGCGGCTCACGACTCCCTCGCGGTAGAGCCCTGCAGCCCGGCGAGATACGGTCTTTGTTCGCGGCGTGCGAGGAGTTTGAGTCTGAGAAGAAGCCGGCCATGGCGGCGCGCGACGCGGCCATCCTG
>JBPCIO010000292.1:0-4522 GCA_051006215.1 Chloroflexota bacterium | reverse complement strand
TTCCGTGGTTGACCATCGCCACCTCCGCCACGGTCTGGCCGGCGGTCGCGGCGTGGTCGAATGGCCGTTCGCGCTGGCATCGCCACGCTGAACGGTAAGGCCGCCGCCAGGCATCCACTTTGTTGCTCTACGCCTGCCACTCTGCGACACTACCCAGCAGGCGAAGCGTTAGGTCATGGGCCCCGCCGGAGCGTGTTGGTTGTTCGTCGCGCGGGCTGTTGCTCCCGAGCAGCGCTCGAAGCGCGGGGTGTGGCTGATAGCGGCGGTGCTGGCCTTGGCGATAGCTTCGTGCGCGGGCAGATCGACGCTGACGGCCGGCACGACGGAGCCTGCGGGCGCCACTACAGAGCCTGCACCAACTGCGCCGGTTGCGTCGCCGACCGAAGTGCCCGCGTGGCAGGGACTTGGCCACGTCTTCCTCATTGTGCTGGAAAACCGCGGCTATTCGGAGGTCATGACCAATCCCGACGCCGCGTACATCCATGAGTTAGTTGCACGCTACGCGGTGGCGGATCAATACCGCGCCAGCGGGCATCCCAGCCTACCGAACTACCTCGCACTGATCGGTGGGGATACATTTGGGATTCAAACGGACTGCACATCTTGCATTGTCGACGCCCCCAACCTGGCGGACGAGCTCGAGCAGCAGGGCAGGAGCTGGAAGAGTTACCAGGAGGATCTGCCCTCGGCCTGTTTTCTTGGCGAGCAAGCCGACGGCTACGTGCAGCGCCACAATCCGTTCCTCTATTTCCAGTCCATTCGCTCTGATCCGGCCCGTTGTCAGCGCGTTGTGCCGCTCGATCAGCTCACAGCCGATCTCCAATCGGGCAGTGTGCCCGACCTGGCGTGGGTGACCCCAAATGTCAATCACGACATGCACGACAGATCCATCGCCGAGGGAGACCACTGGTTGGCGGGCTTCGTGCCTCGCATTCTGGACTCGTCGGCCTGGCAGCAGAATGGACTACTGGTGGTCGTGTGGGACGAGAGCAGCAACGCAAACAGCTCGGACGGAGGGCATGTCCTGGCGCTGTTCATAACGCCCCAGGGTAGCCCGGGCGCGCGGTCGCCTTTGCCTGCCTCGCACTACAGTCTGCTCAGGACGCTCGAAGAGGGCTGGGGCTTGGGATACCTCGGCCACACCGCCGATCCGGACGTGCACGCGCTAGCCGACCTGTTGCCTGGCATGCTACCCCAGGCCAGCACTGCAGCTGCCCACTAGCCGTTCGTCCGATTCCGGTGCAGACCGTTAGCGAGCGGGCGACATGCCAGCACATCGCCACGGTCCGCTCTCAGGATGTGGTACACCACTCGTCGCGCGCACACGATCACGATGATGTCTGAGTTTGAAAACCAAGAGCCCCCGCGCAATGTGTGGGGAAGGGTTGGACAGGGGCTTCTCGCGTGGATCGAATCAGTGCGGGACAGCGACCTCTCATGGCAACGCCCGCGTGCGGCGCTGGTGTTGCTGATCAGTGTCGTCGCTGGACCCCTGGTCGTGCTGGGACTCAATTGGTCCGCCTTCACCATCTACGCTGGCCAGACCCAGCCCGAGCGGCCATCAGACGCTGCGCGCGCGCCTGCTTCGCCACCGACACCCGCCTTGCCACTCGCAGCACCGCCCAGCCCAACGCAGATCCCCACAGTCAGCCCCACCCAGCGGGTCGCGGTACAAGCGTCGGCCACACCGGTGCAATCGCTCACAATTGCCCTGACAGCTACCTCGACTCCGGGCGCCACAGCGCAGAGCGTGCCGCCCACATCGACGCCTCCGCCGCCGCCCACCTTTACTGCCACTCCGACGCCGTCGCCGAGCGCGGAACAATCGTGGGCCGGCATCCAGTCGCGCTTGGACACGACATGGGGCGTTGATGCAGCCGCCAGCATAGCGCTACTCAGTGATTTCCACGATCAATTTCCCGATTACCAGCCAGCGCGCGAGAAGCTGTACGCGTCGCTGGTCGCAAGCGCCGCTGAGCTCGCCGGAAGTGGTGCGCCCGAGAATGCGGCACAGGTACTTACGCGGGCTGTCGCCCTTGCGCCGGAGCGCGGCGAAGGACGTGCCGCGCTGCAGGCGCTGACGCCGCTCCCCACTCCAGAGCCCCCGACCGACCAAGAAATCGTGGCCCCAGGCGGCGAGACTGCCACCCCCCCGCCGTACAGGCCGCAACCCCCACCGCCTACGCCCGTCCGCAGCATCCCGAGACCAGCGCCGCCGCCGGTGGTCCGCGTGCCCGTGCCCCAGGCTCCTCCACCGACGCCCACAAAAATTCCATTCCGGCCACCTTCCGGCCCGTAGCTACAGGGCGCCGGCGCTCCTGCACGACGCGTGCTGGCCTACCTTTGCAGGGTGGCCGCGCGGCGCTGGCGCTCGACTCGGGCAGCCTCGATGTGGACCTGACGAGCCTCTCGCCATGCGGTGTCTGCTTCAAGGCGTTGCTGCAGCTGGGCCAGGTGCGTCTGCATGGCAGCCGGCGCTGGGCCGCCCAGGATGGTGCGCTGCTCCACGAAGCACCAGGCATCCAGCGCAGCACGCAAGTGCTCTGGGTTCAGTCGTATCTCTCGGCCAAGCGCCTGGCGGGCAGCTTCCGCCACCAGCTCTACGGTCACGCTGGCTGGATCCGCATCGCACAGTCGAACAACCGTCGAGGCCACGCGATGGGCCTGGCGGAACGACAGACCCGCCCGCCGGACCAGGGTATCGGTTAGCTCGGTGGCGGTGGTGAACCCATGCGTCGCACGCTCGGCCAGCAGCTCCACGTCGAAGCGACAGCTACGCAGGGCCGCGTCCAGCAGGCGCAGCAGCCCAAGGCCGTGCTCGAATGTCCGAAACAAGGGCTCGTAGAACTCGTCTTCGACGTCCACCGTATCGCCGAGCGCAGCAGAGTGGACCAACGTTGCTGCAGTATGCGCGTCGCCAAGCACCCAACCGATCCGGGCGCGGAGGTGTTCGAGCACCACCGGATTGCGCTTCTGGGGCATGATGCTGCTGATCTGCAAGAACGCAGGATCGATATGCAGCACGCCGAACTCGCGCGTAGCCCACTGCAACAGATCGTGGATCAGGCGTGACAGCCCGAGAACGCAGATCGTCAGCGCGTTCACACTCTCCAGGGCGTAGTCGACTCCGCCGATCGCGTCGTAACTGTTGACGACCACGCCGTCGAACCCCAACAGGCGAGCGGTCAAGTCGCGATCGATGGCAAAGCCAGTCGTTGTCAGCGCCGCGGCGCCCAGCGGCCCACGGTTGGTGCAAACAAAGGCGGCCTGGAGGCGGTTGGTGTCGCGCTCGAGCGCCTGGGCTGTCGAGGCAAGATAGTGGGCCAGGGTAGTTGGCTGGGCGGGCTGAGTGTGGGTATGGCCGGGCATGAGCGTACGCACGTGCTCGCCGATCAGCCGCAGGAACGTCCGGCGCAGCGCCTCGAGCGCCTGGTGAGTGTCGAGGAGCAGACGCCGCGTCGTCAGACGGGCCATGGCGGCATCCAGGTCATTACGGCTTCGCGCCAGGTGCAGATTGCCGCCAGCCTCTTCGCCGGCGATGTCCAGGACGCGCGCCTCCATCTGAAAAAACAGGTCCTCCACCTCGGGCGTATACCTGAAGGTCTCAGCCCCCTGCCGGCGCAGCTCGTCCAACGCCAGAGCCACGCGCGCGGCCTGCTCGGCGGGCATGAGCTGTTGTTGCGCCAGCATCAGCAGGTGCGCCTCGCTGGCGTCGATCATCGGCTCGAACAACCACTTTCGTGACTCGCGGAACTGCGGACCCAGGATCGTCTCGGCGTAGACCGGGTCTGGGAAGCGGCTCATCCCTTCAAGCCGGTCAGGGCGACGCCGCGGATGATCTGGCGTTGAAAGATGGCAAAGCCGATCAAGACCGGCAGCGTTGCGATGCTGGCGCCAGTCATGATGAGCTCCCAGCGCGAGCCTGCCTCGCCATACGAGAACTGCGACAGCCCCACCGGCAGCGTCCGCAACAGCGGGTCCTGGATCACGATCAGCGGCCACAGGAACGCGTTCCAGTTGCCCAGAAACGTGAGGATGCACAGCGCCGCCATGGCCGGTCGGACGAGGGGCAGAGCGACCCGCCAGTACAGCCCGAACTCGCCGAGCCCGTCGATTCGACCGGCGTCGAGCAGTTCGTTCGGCACGCCTTGCATGAACTGGCGCATGAGGAACACGCCGAAGGCGCTGATCACGCCCGGGAACATCACGCCCCAGTAGGTGTCGGTCCAGTGGTTGTCAACCGAAAGGATGTACCACGGGATCACGAGCATCTCAGTGGGCACCATCAGCGTGCACAGGATGGCGACGAAGATGATGCTTTTTAACGGGAACTCCAGCTTGGCCAGCACGTAGCCGGTGAGCGAATCGAAGAATGCCACGCTGAGTGTTGTCGCGCCGGCCACGAGCAGGCTGTTGGCGAACCACCGCGCGAACGGAAAACGGGTTAGCGCCGTCACATAGTTGTCGAGGGTGGGTCGCGTCGGGAGTAGTGACAGCGTGTAGATGTCGGCTGGCTGCTTGA
>JBPCIO010000291.1:0-13445 GCA_051006215.1 Chloroflexota bacterium | reverse complement strand
GGGCTCATCAGCAAATTTGGTGAAGGCCCTTCCGGTAAAGCTAGATCACGAGTAGGCTGGCGGTGGGAGAGCCGCGATGAACGTCGACGAACTGTTGGTGGGGACCGACCGCTGGCGAATGGCCAGCCTGGCTGTTGAGGCGGATGGTTCGGTACTGATGAGCGTTGTCCCGAACGCGGCCAGTGCTCTCTGCCCGGTCTGCGGGACGCCGAGTAGTCGGAGGCATACGTGGTATCGCCGCACCCCGATGGATCTGCCCTGGCGCAAGTTCACCGTCCGGTTGCGTGTTTGGGCGCGGCGGTTCTTCTGTGATCAACCCACTTGCCCGCGGAAGATCTTCGCCGAGCGTTTCGCAGGGTTGCTGCCACGCTACGGCCGCCGGACGGAGGAGGCCACCCGATTACTCTTGGCGTTTGCTCAGCGAGCCGGTGGCGAAGCCGGAGCCCGAATTGCGCGAGCGGCGGGTCTGCCGACCAGTCCAGATACCCTGCGCCGTCTTCTGCGCAACCAACCGTTCAGTGTCGGTGCCGCGCCTACAGAGTTGGGTGTGGATGATTTCGCATTGCACCGACGGCCGCTGGGTTATGGCCTGCTGTTGGTTGACCTGGCAGTTCGCCGGCCTATTGACGTGTTGCCTGACGATGAGTCTGCAACCCTGGCGACCTGGCTTCGCGAGCATCCTGGTGCCAAGGTCATCGCTCGCGATCGCGGCCTTCGGATCCGAGATGGAGTGCGGTTGGGCGCACCTGACGCGGTTCAAGTTGCCGATCGATTTCATCTCCTGCGTAACGTCGTGGACGCGCTTGATCAATTACAACGCCAGCGGCGCGCAGCCGGCAGCGCCGCTTTTGGCCACGGCGTTCGTGCTCCGCCAGTCGTTACGCCTGATCCGCCGCCGTCACCGGATCCGACACCCGAGTCCAAGCCCGGTGAGCGGCTGCGTTCGTTCCGCGCTGGGCCCGAACAGTGGGAGCGTGCTCGAGGTTTGCGTGCTCAGGGTTGGTCGATCCAAGCCATCGGCCGAGCAATCAGTCTATCGCCCAAGACCGTGCGGCGCCTGCTGAATCGGGCGACACCGCCCAGTCAGGAATACATGCACCCTCGACGCGTCCCGCGGCTAGTTGAACCCTTCGTTCCATATCTGTTGCAGCGTTGGGGCGATGGGTGCCGTAACGGTCGCCAACTCACTCGCGAAATCGAAGAGCTTGGTTACCTCGGGAAAGGCTCCGCGGTGCGCTGGATGATTGCACGCTGGCGTCCACCGAAAACACCGCGTCAGCCAAAACGGCGGCTGCTCACTCGCCATGTGCCTTGGCTCCTGCTCCGTGCACCCGATCTGCTGAAAAAGGAGGAACACGCCGATCTCGAGCGTGTGCTTGCAGCGGACGGGTCGCTCGACGCGGGCTACAAGCTCGTCCAGCGCTTCCGTGACGCGCTTCATAAACTTGACGTTCCGGCATTCAAGCAATGGTTGCTTGACGCCGCAGCCAGTGACTTGAAGCCGTTCGCGCGTCTGGCAGCTGGTATGACCGACGACCTGGTGGCGATCACGAATGCATTCGGTTACCCGTGGAGCACCGGGCCCGTCGAGGGCAATATCACCAGAGTCAAGCTGATCAAAAGAGCCGGATATGGGCGGGCGAAGCTGCCGCTCCTCCGCGCTCGCATACTCGGTCCAAACTGAGCTCGCGCCAACTAACGCGAGCTGGTCCAGCTCGTCAGCCTTTCACCGGATTTGCAGGAGAGCCCAGATCCTACTGACCGTTGACACGGGAGAGCCAATGGTCGTGGTGAACGACAGCCGGATCCCCTCGAGCTCGATGTCAATTCGATGGCGGGACGGCGGGCGTCTGTCCGTGGCCAAGTGGCAATCGCGCGTGAGCCTCCGGCTTTGTTCTGCGCAGACTGGAACGGGTGAGTGGCTGCGAGGGCCACAAAGTGCTCAGCAGTAGCCGACCGTTGGCGGTGATATAGCCAACTCATCGCAAATCGAAAGCTACGAGCAGCTCGGCGAAGGGATTGGTGAAGATGCCGGACCATAATCAGGACCACAATTAGCGACACGCGACGATACGAGAGGGACTCAGGCAGGCCGATTTCAATCTCAAAACTCCGAAACTGAACGTGGCTGCACATGCCTGGTAGGCAAGTGGTCGACGACTTGCCCGATCACTCCGAAAGCGCCTTTCCGAGCGCCCGACTCGGAACCAGGTAAGCGCTACATGCGGAGCAGCGTCTCGAGCGGTCCGTTCCAAGCGGTAGCGCGTGGGCCGGTGGAGCACGCTGGGTTCGTAAGAGGGGGCCCCTGAGCTTGGTGAGCGGGCTCCGCCAGACCTGCGGATCGTCGACAGATTTCATCGGCGGGTAGCACGTCAAGCATTGTTGATTCGATGCCGCGAGGATGGCCAATAATTCACCCTCGGCGATCGTCCATCTCCCACTCGGCGTCCTTGTCCGTGACCCCCAGGCGACAACGCAGCGTGGTGCCATCGCAGCGGTTATAGTCGGCAGGGTTTATCCGACCTGGTGCCAACGCGGTAGGGGCGGAACGCTCGCTGGCGCACAGCGATGGGAGGTCGCCCGCTCGTATGCGCATGCTAGACGGATCAGCTGCCCCTCGCTCCACGGCTTCCCGAGCAACTGCAGCCCCATCGGTAACCGCTCGCCGACGAACCCCATCGGCACGACGATGGCCGGCCACTGGGCGGCGCTGCCAATAAAGGTCAGGGCGCCCTGCGGTGACTGTCCGCGATCGCCAAGGAGCACCGGTGGAAAGGTCCAGACCGGCAGTGTTACCGCGTCGACCCGCGCGAGGTCCATCGCTGCGCCGAATGCGTCACGATAGCGCTGTTCGTCTTTGCGTCCCTGCCTCGTCTCGGGGTCGTCCTCAGGTGCGTGCGTGACGGCGGCAATCTCCGCGATCCGCGCAGCATGCAACGGATGCACGCACTTGGTCGGCGGTGCGTCGCGTAACTCCGCCACCGTCTTTATCGGAAACGAGGGTCCTTCGTAGGCGAAAAATGTCTCCCAGTCAGCCTTCGTGCGAGCCACTGTTTGGGGCGGCCGCGGGAACTCCTCAAACCCCGGCACGCAAAAATCGTTGACGATCGTCGCCCCCGCGTCCGCCATGGCAGTGATAGCCGCCTCGAAGAGCGCCAAGACGCGTGGGTCCGTCCCATCCTCGAGGTGGAGCGCCTGACGGAGCACTCCGATCCGCGCACCGCGTAGCCCATCTCCATCAAGAAAAGCCGTGTACGTGGACGGAATATGATCGATGGCAAGGGTGGTGCGCTCGTCAGCCGGATCTACTCCGGCAATCGCGTCGAGCAGGCGAGCAACGTCCTCCACGGTGCGCCCCATTGGGCCAGGCGTATCCCGCTGACTGTCGAGTGGGCCCATTCCTGTCCGGCTGACCAGGCCTACCGTTGGGCGGATCCCGACGATGTTGTTGATCGAGGCTGGAGCCCGAACGCTCCCGCCGGTGTCCGTCCCGAGTCCGACGCTACCGAGGTTGGCGGCGATGGCCACCGCCGTCCCGCCGCTTGAGCCCCCACTGGCGTAGGCCAGATTGTACGGATTGCGAGTGAAGCCTGGCAGAACAGAGTTGATGTTGTCGGCAAGGCCCATCGCCAGCTCGGATAGCGACGCTTTGGCGAGCACGATTGCGCCGGCAGCTCGCAGTCGCTTGACAATGAACGCATCCTTGGCCGGGACGAAGTCCTTGAACAGACGGACCCCAGAGCTGGTCGGCAAGTCGACGGTGTCCAGGTTGTCCTTGACGATCACCGGAACGCCGTGTAGCGGTCCTTTCAGAGTGCCCGTAGCCTGCAGTGCGGCGTCGAGCCTGTCGGCCTCGGCAAGGGCGTGCGTGTTTACGGTGATCAGTGAGTTCAGACACGGTCCGTGACGATCGTAGGTGTCGATGCGATCGAGGTATGCCTGGGTGACGCCACGCGTTGTTGCCTGACCCCCCAGATATGCGGCGTGCAGACGGGCGATAGTCAGCTCCTCGACGGGAAACGACGGGGACCACACGTCGGACACCAACTTAGCGCCACCGCTCGAGTTGGCGGGTCATGCTGCGGGATGCGGAGCACGACACTGCAGAACGCAGCTGGCCCGTGATCGAGGCAAATAAGCGATACGACGCCAGTAAGCCATCCATCAACGTGCTTCCGCGGTCAGGCTGGCGACCAGCGGCGGCCACTGATCCTTCCATGGCTGTGCCACTTCGAATGCCGCCGACGCCTTGAGCACCGTTGGATCGTCCAGATGCTTGCCGACGATCTGCAGGCCGACTGGCAGTCCGTCGTGTGTCCAGCCAGCGGGCACGGTTGCAGCCGGCTGCCCGGTCATGTTGAACGGAAACGTGAACGACAACCAGTGCGCCGGCGTAACCGATTCACCGTCGATCGTCGCGGGTCCCGGCAGTCCGAGATCAAAGGCTGCTACTGCGAGGGTGGGCGTGATGAGGAAATCGTACCCGCGCATGAATCGCCACATCGTATTGGCGACCGCCTGCCGTGCCATAGCAGCATTGGAGAACTCTTCAGCGGTCCACGGCTTCCGCAACAGTGCGACGAGAGATGGCAGCATCTTGTCTTCATGGCGGTCGGCCATCGCGCGCATCCCGGCCAGATCGGTGTCACGCGCGACAAGCGCCCAGAACGTGTCCTCGATGTTGGAGAAGCCTGGATGCGCTACTTCGACCTCACACCCCAGCAGATCGGCGAAGACGTTTGCAGCCCGGGCGACGACTTCGCTGACGCGGCTTTCCACTTTGACAAAGCCCCAATCTGGACTGAACGCGACTCTGGCACCCTTCAGACGGCCGGCCATCGCTTCTAGGTAATCAAAATTCGCCGCCGGCAGAGAATGGCGATCGCGGTCGTCGGGGCCGGCGATGACCGACAGCAGCAACGCACTATCCTCCACGGTGCGCGTCATCGGGCCGATGTGCTCGAGCGATTCCCAGCTGCTCATGCCGGGGTAGCGTGGATCGCGGCAGCCTGGATAGAGCGGAACTCGCCCGAATGACGCCTTCATGGCATACAGTCCGCTCAGACTGCTTGGAATGCGGACCGAGCCGCCCCCATCGCTACCCAGGGTCAGGGCTCCCATCCCGGTGGCAACCGCGGCCGCGGATCCACCACTGGAGCCGCCGGGAGTCTTGTCGAGGTTCCAGGGATTGCGCGTCACGCCGAACACGTTGTTATGCGTGGCTCCCATGTAGCCGAACTCAGGTACGTTGGTTTTGCCAAGCACGATCGCACCGGCATTTTTCAGGCGCTCGACCACCACGTCATCTTCGTCCGGGACCAGGTCAGCGTAGGCCACCGAACCTGAGACCGTGCGGATGCCTCGGGTAGCGATCAGGTCCTTTATAGACACCGGAACGCCGTGGAGCGGCCCGAGCACCTCGCTTGCGATGACCGCCTGCTCCGCTCGTACGGCGTCCGCTCGAGCGGAGTCCTCGACCAGCGTGCAAAACGCATTCAGTACCGGGTTCAGCTCGTGGATCCGCGCCAGGACCGCTTCTACGACTTCGACCGGTGAGACCTGTTTGGTCCGGATCAGGCGCGCCTGCTCGGCTCCGCTCAGGGCGCACAAGGCTTCAGATGTCGCAAGCATCACTCGCTCCTCTCGTTGTTATCCGCGCCAAGTCAACGCCTGCGCCGAAGCTGTTTGAGCCCTTGGTCGAGCATGAAGAAGGCCACGACAACACTCAAGATCGCCAGGCCTGGGAAAAACGTCACCCACCATTGACCGCTGACGATATAGCTACTGCCCTCGTTGATCATCAGCCCCCACTCGGGCGTGGGTGGCTGCACGCCGAAGCCGATGTAGCTGAGCCCGGCGGCGATCATGATGGCCGTCGCGATGTCCATGCTGGCCATGGTCAGGGTCGGGCCAAGGCAGTTCGGCAGGAGATGGACGAGCACGATCCGCGAATATGGCAGGGCCATTGCGCGTGCCGCCTCAGCATACGGCTTGACTCGTTCGGCGAGGATCGCGGCGCGCATGCCGCGGGCATGGTGGGGTATGAGCACGATCGCGATTGCGACAATGACTGTGATAACCGAGGCCCCGGCCGCAGCCGCCACGATCAACGCAAGCACGAACCCGGGGAAAACGGACACAACGTCCAGCACACCCATAGTGAGATTGTCCAGCCACTCCGCGCCCGAACCGGCCAGGGCGCCGATGAGCAGTCCGATTACCGCCGCCGCGAACACACTCGCCACGCCGATGATCAGGTCGTATCGGAACGCCACCGCGATCCGCACCAGGACATCTCGTCCCAGGGCATCCGTGCCAAGCGGGTACCCGAACCCTGGCGCAAGCAGCTTGGTGCCATAGATCACATCCTCGGCGCTTCGGTTCGCGATCGCCGGCACCAGCAGCGTGGCGACTGCCCAGACTAGAAAAATCAAGGCGCTCCCGATCAGGGTCCGCGGGAGTTGCCAACGCCAACGCCTGTGCCTGGCAGCCCGTCGCCCGACGAACTCGGCGCCAGCATGCCTTCTGCCCGCCTCGGCTTCACTCTGGACGGCTGTACCGGTGACGCTCACGTGCGTGCCACTCCTATCCGCGGATCGATCCAGTAGTAACTCAAGTCAACCAGCAGATTGATAATCAGCGTCACAGCCGTAATCAACAACACAACGGCCTGGAGTGGCGCGAGGTCCGCCACGAGCATACTCTCGATCGCGTAGCGGCCGATGCCGGGCCAGGAAAAGACGAACTCAGTGAGAACGGCTCCAGCCAGTAGGTTGCGCGCGGTCAGGCCCAGCACCGTAACCAATGGGACCATGATGTTGCGAAGCGCGTACTTGGCGACTATGGTCCGCCTGGGAAAGCCGCTCGCCACTTCAGCGCGAACGTAGTCGGAGGCCAGCGCAGCGGACAGCGCCCCGGCGGTCAGGCGGGCGATCGGCGCCGCAACCACGAAGGCAAGTGACCCCACCGGCAGTATCAGGTGGCTGAGGGCTGAGCGGGCGAGCGTCGCGTCTCCGGCAAGAACGCTGTCGATCAGGTACAGGCCCGTCACCGCGGGCGGCGGCGAGTCCAGGATGCCGAGTCGACCTTCGGGCGGTGCGACCCAACCGAGCAAAAAGTAGAAGACATACACGGCCATCAGCGACAGCCAGAACAGAGGGATCCCAATGCCCAACAACGCGTACACGTCGACGGCCCGGCTCAGCCAAGTCCCTTGCCAGGCGGCCGCGAGGATGCCGAGTCCAATGCCCATTGGAACCGCGAGCACCAGGGTCCACACCGCTAGCTCGACTGTGGCTGGCAATCGGGCAACGAGATCTACCGCCACGGGATTGCCCGATTTCCACGAGAATCCAAGATCCCCATGGCTGAGATTACGCAGGTACGTCAGGAATTGGATGGGAACCGGTTGGTCGATGCCCATGTTGTGCTTGACGGCGGCCAAGGTCGCCGGATCGACGAACTGACCCACTCGGGCCAATGCAGCATTGCCCGGCACCGCCTGCGTCAGCACAAAGATCACCACCAGTGCACCGATCAGGGTTGGCACCGCCCACAGCAGGCGCCGACCCGCGTACAGCGCGACGCTCATTCGCCCACCACCGCGGGTGCGTGATCCACGAGCAGTTGGCCCACTTCCGGCACCGCGTCGCGAAGCGAGCGAGTGTACTCGTGTTTGGGCGCCACGACGAAACTCTCGCGACTGGCAACTTCGAGCAGCAGGCCGTGCCGCATGACACCAATGCGATCACACACATAGCTGACCACCGCCAGGTCATGTGAGATGAACAGGTAGGTCAATTGAAACTCGCGGCGGAGGTCACGTAACAGGTTCAGAAGTTGCGCTTGCACCGATACGTCAAGCGCAGAGGTTGGTTCATCGAGCACGATGAGCCGCGGCTCCAATGCCAGCGCCCGTGCTAGACAGATGCGCTGGCGTTGGCCACCACTGAACTCGCGTGGCAGACGGTCGCGGCTGGCAAGTGGCAGTCCGACCAGGTCGAGGAGGCGGCCAATCTCGCGATCGAGCGCCGCCCCACGCAGACCACGGTGGATGGCCAGCGGTTCCGCCAGCGCTCGTCGGATGGTCATCCACGGGTTAAGGGACGTAAACGGATCTTGAAAGACCATCTGCATCCGGGGACGGATGCGACGAAGAGCGACCCCGCCAAGCTGGGTAATATCCGCGCCATCGAACCAGATATGGCCGCTGCTGGCATCCTCGAGCCGAATCAACAAGCGCCCCAGCGTGGTCTTGCCTGACCCGGACTCGCCGACCAGGCCAAATGCCTCGCCAGTCTGGATCGTCAGCGAGACCTCGTCAACCGCCACTACCTCGTGGCCGCGTCCAACAGTCCCGCCAGATCGAAACCGTTTGGTGACCTGTTGCAACTCGACCAGAGGCGGCCTACTGTCCATCTGCTGCACCTCCACAAGTGCCATCTAGTCTGGCAGCGCACCAGCGAACAGGCAGCGCGCCTCACGCCGCTCGGCGGGCGCTCCGAGGCTGACTGGCGGTGGCACCGTCGCTCGACACTTGTCCTGCGCGTAAGCGCAGCGCGGGTGGAAGGCGCAGCCGGCGGGCATGTCGGTGACGCTCGGGGCGGCCCCCGGAATACTCGCGAGCAGCGTCTGCTCCACCTGCAGATGGGGCACGGCGTCGAGTAACGCGCGAGAATACGGGTGTTCGGGCTGCGAAAACAGCGTTGTGCTGGAGGCAGCCTCGACAACCTGGCCGGCGTACATCACGTACACCCGATCGCACAATTGCCAGACTGCTCCCAAATTGTGCGAGATGAAGAGCATAGCCATCTGCCGCTCGCGGGCGATAGCGCGCAACAAACGCAGCACCTCCGCCTGTACGGTCACGTCTAGCGCAGCGGTCGGTTCGTCAGCCAGCAACAACTCTGGCGAACCGCTCAAGGCCATAGCAATCATGACTCGCTGGGCCATCCCGCCTGACAGCTGATGCGGATAAGAGCGCATGCACCGCTCAGGGTCACTGATCCGGACCTGCGCCAGTAGTTCCAGGCCGCGCGCTCGGACCTCGCGGCTCGTCAGACCTCGCACATGGGTGCGGACCACCATGCTGAGTTGATCGGCGACGGTGAATACCGGATTGAGGTGCCGCAATGGATCCTGAAAGATCATGGCGATGCGTCCACCCCGCAGGTCGCGCATGTCGTGCTCACTCATCGTGAGCAGGTCCAGACCTGCAAAACTGATTACGCCGGACACGACTCGAAACTGCGAAGACAACAAGCGAAGGATGACGAGTGCGGTGGTGGTCTTCCCGCAGCCACTCTCGCCGACCAGACCGACGACCTCACCTTTGGCGACGCCGAGCGTTACGCCGCGTAGAGCCTGAGCGCCAGCAATTGCCGCCAGCTCGACACACAGGTCGCGCACCTCGAGCAAAGACGGCGACGGGCTCGCTTCATCCCGCCGCTGCCCTGCCTGTGTGCTGTCGACGAACGCCTTCACGCCATCGTGAGATTGTCAAATCGCATACCAATCGGATAGTCAGGGTAATAGGCAAAACCGGTCAGACTCTTCTTGTGCGCCACAACCGGCTTGACCGAAGCAAAGTACACCCCGAAGACGTCGTCGGCCATGATTACTTGGTATTGCTTGAGAAGCTCCGTGCGCTGCGGATCCTTGGGATCCATGTACAGCATCTGTCGACCGATCTGCTCCTGGTCCGGGTTCTTGTAGTTCCAGTAGTTGGCGAAGCTGTCAGGCAGGTGGTTCCACAGCGCGTGATAGCCGGGGTCTGGCACAAACGATGTGAAACCCGTGATCGCCATGCTCACCTTTTTGGCGACCAGCGCGTCGGAGGCTTGAGACGCGGTCTGCTTTTCAATAGTGAGCTTGATCCCAAGCTTGCTCAGCGACTCGGCGATGAGCTGAGCAGACTTTTCAACGTTGATATCGTTATTCGGGATCGAGAAGGTGGTCGTGAATCCACCAGGGAACGCGGACTGCGAGAGATAGGTTTTGGCCTGATCCAGATTGAACGTGTAAGGCCAGGTCGACGGGTCGGCGCCGACCACGCGCTGACCAAACGGCGTCTTTGCCGGAACGGCCATCCCGTAGTAGACCGAGCTGATGATCTCGTCGGTCGGGATGGCGCTGGCGATTGCCTTGCGCACGTTCCGGTCCTGGAGCTCCTTGACGCTGAAGTTCATTCCGACGTATTGCCAGTCGTTGCCGATCCACGAGTCGATGGTGATATTTGGGTCCGCCTTGAGGGCGTCCAGGTCCTTGTAATCCAGGTTGCTGGCCATGTCGACATCGCCCTTTTTCAGCAGCGAGAAGCGCACGGAGGGATCGGGAATCACGCGAAACACGATGCGCTGGATGTTTGGCTGGCCGCCGTACCAATCTGGGCGAGCGGTGACCACCATCTGCTCGCTCGGCACCCACTTCTCCAGCTTGTATGGACCAGAGGCGGTGGTGTTGCGCTCCATCCATTTTGCGCCGAACTTGTCGTCAGCGGTCGCGTGCGACATGACTTCGTCGGCGTCAACCACCGCAAGTAACGAAATGTAGTTTGCCGAAGCCCCCCACGGTGCCGGAAACTTGAGCTTCATGATGACCTGGTTGCCGTTGACGGAGATATCGTCACGCGAGACCAGGCCATCCGCCTTCGCCTGGCTTCCGCCGACCTCGGCCCGGTCGAGGTACCACTGGAACGACTTGACTATCGCCGCGGCATCGATCTTCTTACCACTCTCGAACGTGGCATTGTCACGCATTGTCCAGGTGACTGTCTGGCGATCCTGCGAGACCTCGACCTTGGAGGCGAGACGCATCTCCCAATCGCCGTCGACGTAGTACTTCAGCCCGTCCGGGCCTGGCGCAGTTTTGTAGTGCAGCAGCGTGTCGTACATCGTGCGCGCGGCGTACCAGTTCAGCGACGGCCCCCACGTATCCGGTTTGAGCGATGAGGCATCCTGCTCGACGGCGATGGTGAGTGTGCGTGTTTGCGCTGGAGTGGATGCGATCGCTGCGGTCGGAGCGGCGGCTGGCGCTGCAGCGGCGACCGTAGGTTGGCTGGACGCGGCAACAGGTGGCGCGGTGGTCGGCGCGGGGGCAGCGGCGGGCGCGGCCGAACACGCGGCAAGCAGTGTCATCGCAACCGCCGGACCACCCAGTGCCAGAAAGCGGCGACGGCTCATCGCACCTCGAGCCACAGCAAGTCTAGGCGAGGGTGTCTGCGGATTCATTCTTCGCGACCCTTTCTGGCCGTGCTCGACGCTACGGCTCTCGTGTTGGGCGCAGCGTAGGTGGTACGCGTGCTCCTGGCTTCAGACGTCGCGCACAAACTCCCGGGCTCCGGGTTGTGCAGCGCGTCCCGCGGCGGCCGGCGAGCGAGCGCCTCAATGAGCTGGGCTGAGGAGCCCACCACTCCGAACACCCCACCCTGCATCGTGACCATCTTTAGGGCGGCGCGATAGTTGCCCTCGTCGGTCGCACCGGTGCAGTCCTCCAAGAGCACGCATTCGAAGCCGCGGTCATTTGCATCGCGCATTGTGGTGTGCACGCAGACATCGGTCGTGATCCCAGTGATGACGAGGTGGGTGATGTCTCGCATACGCAACACCAACTCCAGGTCTGTGGCGTAGAAGCTGCCCTTGCCTGGCTTGTCGATAACTGGCTCGCCTGGCAGGGGCGTCAGGTCCGGGACAATTTCCCAGCCCGGCTCGCCACGAACCAGAACGCGCCCGAGTGGACCAGGATCGCCGATTCCTGCGCCCAGGCGTTGGCTTCGCCAACGCTTGTTGAAGGGAAGATCCGACAGATCTGGTCGATGCCCTTCACGCGTGTGGATCACCAGCATGCCCACGCGTCGAGCCGCGCTAAGCATGCTCGCGATGGGGGCAATAGCGCGTGCCGTCAGCGACAGATCGTAGCCCATCCGATCCACGTAGCCGCCGTCGCCACAGAAGTCCCGCTGCATGTCGATGATCAACAGGGCGGTTGTACTCACATCGAACGTGAAATCGTATGGCTGCGCAGGCAGTCGGTACGCGCCGGGCATCACGTCGAGCGGCTCCATCGCCGGGCGAGGGTACGGGACCGGTGCGCCAGCATTCGACTGGCGAAGTACACAGTCGTAGGGCCGGTGGGCTAGGCAGTCTGCACGACAGAGCCGCTACGACGTTAGCGCGCCGAGTTGGGCGCATCGCCAAAGCCCGTTATAGCCACCTCCGGGTTGGATTGAGTGGCCGAGCTGGTGTTCCGAATGTCACAGACTTTGCTGTGCGTGCTTCCCGTCGAGCGGGAGCAACAGTCGGTGGTGCCTCACGACATCCAGGTCAATTTGTTCCGGACTCGCAGCACCAAAAACGAAGACCGACCTTCTTCGACTCTGGCCAGCTCTGCGAGGGTAGCGGCCAAGTCTACTTTCATGCCGCTCGGATGGGCAAGCGCTGGTTCGTGGTCTAGCTCTTCCTCTTCCGCGAGAATGTGAAACGGTAGGTGTACCGAGCGATCGACGAGGACGGTGTAGTCGTGAGCGAGCTGCTACGCGACCATCGTGACTCGGCCAGCGCTGAGGCGTTCTTTCGTCAGGCTATCCAGCGTGTTGGGCGGGTGCCTGAGGAGGTCCTGACCGACCACCACCAGCCGTATGTCAAAGCTGTGGCGAGCACCTGCCCTGGCGCTCAGCACATCCGCACGGGGTTGCATCGGGCACGCGGGGAGACGACCAAAGCGGTCGAACGCAGTAATGTGCCTATGCGCGACCGACTGCGCAACAGCCGTGGAGTGAAGCGCACCGAGACCGGGCAGCGCTTTCTGGAAGGTTATGCAGCTGTACGCCACCTGCGCCGAGGCAGGACGGCTGGTGCGGGCCACCTGGTGCGCGGCCCAGCACTACACGCACGCGTTCGAGAAGTCGTCGCACAGCCCGTGATCATCGCGTTCTGCTCGGACTGGTCATGTGCTCCCGCCAGCCACCGTAGTCAGGGATGTCGCGATGGATGCCTTCGGCCAGTTGGCGCGGAAAAAGAATGCCCTGCACGACGCGTCCGTCATGCAGCGTGACGGCGCCGCGGTAGAGGCCGGGCGGTTCGCCGGCCTCCACGCGCTCCAGTACCTCGTCGGGTAGCCGATACAGCTTGCCGGGCACGGACACTCCGCCCTCGGTCACTTCGAACATCCCTGGATGCACGTCACCGATGGAGTAGAGCCGATGGAGTTGTCAAGTTGGACGCGAATCCGCGATAAGCCTGGCCTGATGTCCGTCGCCGAGCCCGCTGACTGGTCGCCCTATCGAGGCTACCGGTTCCCGCCCGAGATTATCGCTCACGCGGTGTGGCTGTACTTTCGCTTTCACCTCAGCTTGCGTGACGTTCAGGATCTCCTCGCCGAGCGCGGCGTTATCGTCAGCCACGAGGCAATCCGTCAGTGGTGCACCAAGTTCGGCGCCACTTTCGCCG
>JBPCIO010000290.1:0-12292 GCA_051006215.1 Chloroflexota bacterium | reverse complement strand
GGCCACCCTGGTCGGCGCACAGCTGTCCGGCTTGGGCTCGACGGGTGCACTGGGATTGAACCAGGTAGCCTTGATCAGCCTGGGCGTTCTGGTGCTCGTGCTGGGCGGCGGGATGCTTCTCCTGGGGGGTCGGTTTCGCCCTTCCGCGACGGCGCCAGGGAGTTCCCGTTGGGCGGACTTCGAACAGGAGCGGCTCGAGCTGGTCGTGCGCCTGGCGGCACTAGACGAACGCTTCACCGCTGGTGAGATCAGCCAGGCCGAGTACGCAATCGAACGCGACCGCGGTAAACAGCGCTTGCGTGAGTTGACTCTGGCCCATCGCGACGCCAGCCCGTCGGGCGTGTGAAGGCGCTCAGCGCGGAAGGACTTACCGCGCGTTACCCTGGTCAGCCAAGCACGGCTGCGGCCCTGACCGAGATAAGTTTCGAGCTGAACGCTGGTGAACGCCTGCTGTTACTGGGACCCAACGGCTCGGGCAAATCGACGTTCATTCGGGTGTTTGCCGGGCTGATGCGGGCTGCCCGAGGCAGCGCTCTCGTGCTCGGCCGACCGCCTCGACTGGCGCGTAGTCTGGTCGGAGTGGTCAGCCACGCGACCTACTTGTACGAGGAGCTGACTGCCCTCGAGAACCTGCGCTTGTATGCCCAGTTGTATCGGGTGCAGCCGCCGCTCGCACGGGCCACGGCGCTACTGGAACAGGTGGGCCTGGAGCATGTGGCGAACGAGCTGGTGAGTCGCCTCTCGCGCGGGCAGCAACAGCGCATCACGATTGCGCGAGCGCTGCTTCACGATCCGCCCGTGTTACTGCTCGACGAGCCTGACACAGGCCTCGACCTTGCGGCTTTCGCTCTCCTCGAGCAACTCACCACCAGCCATCAACGTACCGTCATCTTGACCACTCACAATCTGGCGACCGGTCTTCGGCTGGGCACGCGCGTTGGCGTATTGTCGGCAGGGCGATTGGTCCACCAGCAAGACTCCACCTCACCCGCCGACGCGCCAGCCCTGGCTGCCCTTCTAGCACGCACCGGAGGCGCTTGATCACTCCCCCGTATGTCCCTCCCCACCGCTGCTGCCGCGGTCCGGCGCAGCAGCTCGCGGAGCAAAGCCGATGGGGCGTGTGACATGAGGTGCTTCCTGGGGCAGCTGCGCACGCTGATCTGGAAGGACCTGCTGGTCGAGGCGCGTGGACGTGAGACGATCCTGTCGGGGGCCGTGTTCGCACTGCTGGTGCTGGTGATTTTCAACTTTGCCTTCGACCTGCGGGTCGAAAACGTCGCCGCCGTGGCCCCGGGCGTCCTGTGGGTCACAGTCACGTTCGTCAGCGTGCTCAGCCTCGGTCGCGCCTTCTCCCGCGAGCGAGACCGCCGCACCCTGGATGGACTGCTTCTAGCACCCGTCGATCGCTCGGCTTTGTATTTAGCCAAGGTTGTGACCGGCATCGGCTCGATGCTGGTAGTCGAGATCGTGGCACTACCGGTCTTCATCGGACTGTTCAACTTGACCGTAGACCTGCCGCTGCTGGTGCTGGCGCTGGCGCTGGGCACCATTGGCCTGGCTGGCGTGGGAACGCTGTTCGCAGCTGTCGCGGCCCACACCCGCGCGCGTGAGGTCATGCTCCCGCTGCTCCTGTTCCCTGTTCAAGTGCCAGTCATTCTGGCAACCGTCAAGTCGAGCGAGGCAGCGATTCGCATGCCCGGGCTCGATCCGCCCGAGATAGGCCAGTGGCTGGGTATGCTGATCGCTTTCGACGCATTGTTCCTGGGACTGAGCGTGCTCCTGTTCGACTACGCTATCGAGGAGGACTGAGTCGAACTACGTGCGCATCACGAAGGTAACGGGTCTGCCAGTCGTGGATACGCATGTGGCACGTCAGGCCGGCGTTGTGGCGGACGTGTTGCTCGATGTCGAGGCCGGTCGGGTCGCGGTCCTCAGTATCACGCATGGCGACGGTTGGCTCATTCAGCGCATCCCGGCCGAGTTCGTCTATCGCCTTGGACCGCACACCGTGATGGTGTCCGACACGGTCGCGGTCGACCTCGGACCGCCGACGGTAGACCAGCGCTGGTTTCCTCTGCAGTCTCTCCTCGGGCTCCAAGTAGTGACCGACGGCGGCGACAACGTGGGCCAGATCAAGGACGCTGAGCTGGACGAGCAAAGTCTGGCAGTCAAGGCGTATCTGCTGCAGAACGCGCAGGGCGCGTGGCGGCGCGGCGGTCGAGTACTGCCCGACGAGGTGGTCGCCTGTAGCATTGAGTTGATGCTCGTCAGGGAGCGGAAGCAGTGACAGCTTCCACCATAGCGCTCGCCGTTTCACGATCAGAGGCGATAACGGTCAGCACGTCGTTTCCGATCAGGCGCAGGTCACTGGCCGCGGCCGGCGTGGTCAGCGCCTGACGTGTATCGGACGAGTTCTCTAGCGTGGCGGAATCGAACCGCTCCCGCAACCCACGCGAATACGCGCTGAAGAAGTCGCTCGCCGCGGCTGGTGTCTCCCAGGTCGACTTGACCACGATTGCTGAGCGCCCATCTTTCTCGACGAGCTGCCACTGATCTCCAGCCCAACCAGAGGCCACCCGCGCGGCGTCGGCGTGACTGCTTCCCCATTGTTCGAGCAGTACACGCGTGTCCAACTCGCCCAACACCCCGCGTCCAATCTGGCGCCAGTCTGGCCCGAGCTGCGCTGACAGGGTCGGCAACTGGACCTCCACGGGGTGCACCTGAGCGACGTACTTGTCTGGGTGCAGCAATTGGGCGGTGGAATCGGGCGGATGTTGAAAGAGGTCGTCGACCGCGCCGTAGCTGCTGCCAGCCTGTCGATACATCTGGCGGACGAAACTGAAGCCTTCGAGATATGGGAAGAGCAGCTCGGTGCGCAGGATCAGTGGCGCACGGGCAAGGCTGTCGCTCGACCCACCGGTAGTGCGAACTACCTCGATCAACTCGGACGGTGACAGATTCGCCGTAGCCCAGAGCGTCTGCAGCATGACCGCGTCGCCTTCGATGACCGCGTGCACGGCAAGGGAATGATCATTGTTGTCAGAGTGCTTGGGGGCGATCGTGTTCAGATCGAAATGCTGATCCTGGAGGGCGTGGTTGAATTCGTGGGCGTAGGTCATTTGCTCTGCGGGCCCGAACGCGCCGTGGTCGGCGAGTACAAATAGCGACTTTGCGTCGGGGTCGTACACGCCGACGACCTGATCGCTGAACAGGTCTAGCTGGATCTGGGCCAGGTTGTCGGTCGGCTTGAGCAGACCGAGGGCGACCAGCTCCTTCTGGTCCGATTCCCGCTCGCTTGGAAGGTAGTCCCGGTCGAACTGGTCGACCAGATAGTTGTGCATCGAGGCAGCGTCGAGGAGCTGCACATCGGTATCCGCGAGTTGAGACAGACCCCGAATCTGCTCGACCTGCGTTTCGATTGAACGCAGCGCGCGGGTATCCAGAACGCTGTTGGCCGCGCCGGTCGCTGCTGCAGGAGCGCTCTGTGCGCTCGCCGGCACGGCCGCGAGGGTGGCGCACAGGACGGCGCCGAGCCAGGACCGAACGAGCCGCATCTCTAAGATCGTTTGGAGCAACGTATTCAGCGTATCGAACACTCCGTGAGAACGACGGCCGTAAATTCGAGCGCGCAGTGTGGTTTCGGTTGAGAGGACGCCGGGGCTGCCCGCGAGTGGATGCGAGTATCCTCGCTCGCCTGTAGGCCTAGTTCGGATTGCTCGAGGTAATTGTGAGAAAGGCCTGTTCCAGGCTGCGGCTGCCGGCCCGGAGCTCTGTGAGGAGGACGTTCTGGCTCGCCAACCAGGTCGTCAGTTCGGCGATTCGGGCTGGCGAGGGTTCGACGTGGAGCACCAGGGTTCCGTCATTTTCGCACTCGACCGAGGCGCGCGTCAGGTTGAGCGCGACCGCGACGTCGGCCTCCGCCACGGGCGGACGAGTCGCGAAGCGGACTTCGTTAGCCACCGCGTGCCGTAGTCCGGCCGGTGAGTCGAGCGCCACCAGCCGTCCGTGGTTAACGATCGCCACCCGGCTCGCGAGCTGCTCGGCCTCGTCCATGAAGTGCGTTGTTAGCAGAACCGTGGTGCCGCTATCGCGTAGCGCGCGGATGATGTTCCATGTGCTGCGCCGTGCTTGCGGGTCCATTGCCGCCGTCGGCTCGTCCAGGAACACCAGGCGCGGGCGGCCGACCAGCGCCAGGCCAAGGCTAAGCCGCTGTTTTTGACCGCCAGACAGCTGCCTGAAGCGAGTGCTTGCGACCTCACCCAGCTCGAGTTGCTCAATCAGCTTGTCCGGGTCTTCCGAATTGGGGTAGAACGCCGCGAATAGCCGCAGGGCTTCCCGCGGCGTGATCTGCGGGAACAGTCCGCCCTGCTGGAGCATCAGGCCGATTTGCGGCTTGAGCTCAGAGCCCTGTTTGGCTGGATCCAAACCCAGGACCCGCGCGGTGCCGCCGTCGGGCCGTCGATAGCCTTCCAGAATCTCGACCGTCGTCGTCTTGCCCGCCCCGTTGGGGCCGAGCAACGCGAACACTTCGCCTACGTGAACGGAGAACGTCAACCCGTCGACGACCGCTCGCACGTGGTACGTCTTGACCAAACTGCGAACTTCGACCGGGGCCAAGTCGGATGGCAAAGGCAGGTGTTCAGTCACAATGAGGGGACATCGTGTTTGGCTCCCCTGAAGAATGGCTCCCAGCAGCCGACGCGGCGCTGATTGTCATCAGTGGCATTTTCCTGATTGTTGGCTACGCTTGCATTCGCGCGCATCGCGTGGGTTGGCACCGCCGCAGCATGCTGACGGCGGCTGTCTTCGCCTCCGCGTTCTTGGTCGTGTACGTCACCCGCTACTTGCTGTTCGGGTCCAAGATTTTTCCTGGCGCCGGCGTCTCGCGGGTTGTCTACCTCGCTATTTTGATCCCGCACATCATCATCGCCATAGCGATCGTCCCGCTGGCTTTGATCACCATTGGCCGAGCCCTGCGCGGGCGTTACGCGAAACATCGCCAGATCGCCCGGATCACCCTCCCGTTGTGGATCTACGTCGCCATCAGTGGGTGGGTGGTGTATCTCATGCTGTACGGTGCCTGGTTCGACTAGCACGGCCAGACGTGGCTGTCCTTCACCCGAGCTGAGAGGCCGCTTCGCGCGCATCCAGCTCACGGTCGATGCGTTCTTCCTGCCGCTCCTCGTTCCGCATGAATGCCACCAGCAGGAGCATCAAGATAATGGCGAACAGGATGTCGCCTGGGATCCACATGATCAGGCCAGCTAGCTGCTGGTCGACAAGCGGGTCGGCGCGGTTCAGCTGGGCTGAGCTGACGTAGTACGGGTACAGCGGTCCCCGCGACAGGGTAATCCCGGCGCCCAGGAAGCTGTTTGGCATCCAGGCCAGGAACGTGTACGCCATGCGAGCTGGGTAGCCTAACGGGCTGGGCAATGGCGGCGCGCCAATCACTGGCCACCAGAAGATGACCGCGGTTACAAAGAAGCTGAGGTGTTCCAGGTAGTGCGCCCACCGGTTTTCGAGCGCCCACTGATACGCTGCTGGCACGTGCCACAGCCATTGCGTCCCCACGAACAGCCACCAGGCGACCAGGGGCAACGTCAGCCAGCGCAGGCTCGAACGGATGGGACCAGCCCGGCCAGTCAATCGACCCAGGGTCGCTCGCTCGGCTTTGGGCAGCGCCCACAGCAAGACTGGCATGGAATTGGACAACAACAGGAGCGGGGCTGCCACCAGGCTCAGGAGCAGATGCTGCACCATATGCACCGAGAAGTACTGCTCGCCAACCGCGTGGAGCGGAGAGACCAGGGCCACCAGGAGGGCCGTGTAGCCAACGGCGAAGAACGAGCCTCGGAGCCGGTAGCCAGCGTCGAAATGGCGACGCCTGGAATAGCGCCGATAGCCGATCGCGTATGCCACCCCGCCGCTGAGCAGCGGGATCAGCAGGAACGGATCGGTCTGGAACTCAAATAGCGTAGAGGGCGACGTACAGCGCCAGCCAGACAGCGTCTACAAAGTGCCAGTACAGGACGGTGCCTTCCACTCCGAAGTGGTTCCGTGACGAGAAGTGGCCCATGAAGGCCCGAATGAGCACGCCGATGAGCACCAGCAGGCCCACGGTGACGTGGATCCCGTGCAGTCCAGTCAGGCTGTAGAAGACCGTGCCATAGATGCCGGATGTAATACTGAATCCTTCGTTGACGATCAGGTTCGTGTACTCGTACGCCTGGCCACCCAGAAAGCCCAGGCCCAGCAGGATGGTCATGATCAGCCAACCCTGCAGCGCGTCTCGGTCGTTGCGACGAATGGCGCTCTGGGCGAAGTGCGCGGTAAAGCCGCTGGCGACCAGAAGTACGGTCAGAATGACCGGCAGGGGGAAGGCGGACACGCGCTCGAAGCCGGCCGGCAGCCCAGCTCTGTTCGGCCAGCCGTCGGACAGGATGCGGTTGTAGAAGTACTGGGCGAAAAACGCCCCGAACATGACCGCTTCGGAAACGATGAACAGGACGATGCCGAACGACTCGTTGCTCGGTCCCTCCGGCTCGTGCGCCGTCTCAGGCTGGGCGGTCGAGCCGCCGCTGAGCGCGCTGGCGGTAGCGCTCACAACTTCAAGGACTCCTTCCTCACGTTGACGTACTTGGATTCGCCCGCTTCGCTGCGATCGCTCCGCACGGACCTGTCGAACGAAGCAGGAGGGTCTTCACGGCTGTCCAGAACAACGCGCGTGCGCGGCTACACGCCCGGCGAGTTCTGAGCGAGCCCCTCGGAATTCCGCGGACTGTGCGCCGTCCTCGACTCGGCATTCTCCCAGACAACCCCACGCAGCCGCGCAGCGGCGGGCGAGTTTTGAGCGACCCCTTGACGACTCGGGGGGCTGTGCGGCGCACTCGACTCGGCTTCCTCTCAGACAACCGCACGGAGCCGGGCAGCGGCGGGCGACTTGGTGCAGGAGGGGGCCCGAGGTGTTCAATTCAATACCCGCTTGACTGCGTTGACCAGGTCGTCGGCGGTGGTGTCCTGGCCTTCGAGATAGGCGCGTACCTGCTGCTGCGGGTCGATCAGAACGATGCGGGTGGTATGGCTGAGCTCGGTGCCCCCCGGAGGTGGGGAATCGAGGGCTGGCCGGGGTGGGCGCGTGGCCACTTTGAAGCCCGTCACCACGTCGTACACCTGATCCCAATCGCCAGTGAGAAGCTTCCAGCCGTTGGAGTCGGCTTTGAACTGTTGGCTGTACTCAGCCAACACCGGCGGCGTGTCATGCTGCGGATCCACGCTCAACGATACGAGCATGACCCGCGAGCCAAGCAGGTTTTGGTCGGCCAGCTTGCGCTGCGTCAGCTGGAACGTGGCGCTGAGCAGCGGGCAAGCATCCGTGCAATGGGTGTAGACAAAATCCACCAGCGTGACGCGTCCGACCAGGCTGTGTGAGGAGAAAGCTGCACCGGTCTGGTCGGTCAGTTGAAAGTCGGGTGCGGCACCGTACACGTCGAGCTTCGGCTGCGGCTGGCAGCCCAGCCCGCTCAGCAACATCGTCATTGCAAGCGACCCGAGCAAAGCGAGACGATGGACGCGGGCCGCAGATCGCATGTGTTCAGGGCTCAACTTCCAGACTGTGAGCCGCGGCGGCTCGACCCTCGAGCAAGCCAACGCGAATCCAGGCCACACAACCAGCCAGCATCCACACCAGCCCGACGACCACGATGATGGGACTGGTAATGAGGCCAAGCAACACAATCCCGAACCCGACGGCCAGCGTAAACGGCGCAATGCTGGCGCTGGGCATGTGCATCCCGTCCACCTCGCCCGAGTCCTGAGCCACCAGCGTGGGCTGAGCCTCGACCGGCACGAGCTCCATGCGTGTGCCAAATGCCAGCCCCGGTGGGCGGGCCATAGCCAGCAAGGGTTCGGCGGCCACGGCCACCAACGGTGCGCTTTCGAGTGCCGGGGGCGAAGCGCCAACGACGATAGCCGCAGTGAAGCCCTCTGGAGCCAAGCCGACCCGCACCAGGTCCGCGGCCGGCACGTAGATGACCTCGCCTGCAAGCATGCGTTTGGGGAAGATCTGCTGCTCGCCTGTCTCGAGGTTAACCAACGCCACGCCCGACGGAATCTCGGGGAAATACCACTTGCCGAAGATTGGCACCTTCGCTTTTTTGAGCTTGGCCGTGTCGAGGTCGTTCCTGGCGGCCCAGGTCAGCGCCTTGGCGTCGAGCACCATCGGGTTAGGTTGACCTCCTCTAGAACGTCACCGCGCGATCGACCGCCATCGCGGCGAACAACGCGAACAAATACAGGATGGAGTAGAGATACAAGGAGCGAGCAGCCTGCGGAGTTGCCCGGCGCCACAGCCGTACGGCGCCACGAATGAACAGCGCCCCCAGAATCACCGCTACGCCAAAGTAGATTTTGCCCATCATGCCGAACGGCGACAGAACGAGCGTGAGAACAACCAGAACCACCGAGTACAGCACGATCTGGCGGCGCGTCTCGTCCTCCCCGCGCACGACCGGCAGCATCGGTACGCCGGCGCGTTCATAGTGCTTGCGGATCAGGAGCGAGAGCGCCCAGAAGTGCGGCGGTGTCCAGAAGAAAATGATGGCGAACAGATACCAGGCCGTCAGGCTGCTGATCTCATTGGTCACGGCCGCCCAGCCGACGAGTGGCGGGATGGCTCCGGCCGCGCCACCGATGACGATGTTGCTTGGGGTCGAGCGTTTGAGCCACAGCGTGTAGATGAACACGTACCCGAGCAGGCCAGCGATGGACAGCGCACAGGCAATGAGGTTGACGAACACGACAAAGACGGCGCTCGCGAGCACCGCCAGAGCGATGCCGAACCATAGAGCGCGTCGCGGCGAGATGACTCCCGACGGGATCGGCCGCCAGGCCGTACGCCCCATCAGCGGGTCGATGTCGCGATCGACGTAGTGGTTGATGGCACCGGCGCCGCCAGACATGAGCGCGCCGCCGACGAGGGTCCACACGAGCAGGCCGATGGGTGGCATGCCACGTGCGGCAATAACCATGGCGGTGCCCGTGGTCGCCAGGAGCAGTGACATGACGCGTGGCTTCGTCAGCTGCACATACGCCGAGAGCTGACGCGACAGGGCTCCGCCCGCGGGCAGCGTTGCAGCCTCCAAGCGGGGGCCCGCCAGGTGAACCCTGGGCCGATGTGCAAGGACCACAAGCACCACTGCCGCCGACCAGGTTATGGCTGCACCAGCCATGTGCAGCGCTTGTAGCTGCGGCGGGTTACCACTCGACACCGAGGCGACCCCGATCCCGCCCTGCGCGAGCGTAGCGCCGAGCAGGGCCAGGCTAGATGCACCGATGGCGTGGATGTCGCGCTGCGTGCGGAACGCCTCCACGCTGACCCAGAACACCAACGCCAGCGTTGCATACGCCAGCAATCGGTGGTAGAGCTGGATATCGGCCAGCGGATCGCGTCCAAAAGGCAGTACGCCCAGGCCATTGCAATCTGGAAACGTGCCCTGGCAGGCCCAGCTCGCGCCGACAGCCCGCACGGTGAGGCCCGTCAGTCCCGCAGCGAAGACCACCAGGGCGGTGACGTCGACGACCCGTTGGAACAGCGCTGCCTGAGGCAAAGCTGAGGTGGGCACCGGCGGAGCCGGGGCAACTCGCTCGTTCAGCCCCAGAAACACGTCTCCGGTGGCACGGGAGGTTCGAACCGAGCTCGAGGCGACCCAGACCAAGCAACCCAGGACCAGCAGCCCCAGACCCGGATCAGCCACACCGGCCAACGTCGGTAGCTCGAGCGTGACCAGTAGGCCTGTCAAGACGGCTCGGGCGGCGACGAGTATCGGACCCAGCGTGGCGGCCACGAGCAGCCCGGTCGAGTCACGTCTGGCGACCCAAGCTCCGAGACATACGGCCAGCGTCAGGCCGATACCGCCAAGGCTCACCACTTGCGCGCCCAACTCCAGCACAGGCATGGCTGAGGTGTCGCGTGCCACGTCGTCGGTGACCAGCCCCAGGCCGTACCACACCGCAGAAACCAGCGCCAGCCATCGCAGCCCAGCCTGAAACCGGCTCGACCACGTCTCGGGCGCGGGTCTGGATGACCCCAGACCGGGTGGGGCCTCGACCGGCGATCGGGCGGTGACAACCAGCGCCATGTGATCCCTTAGTGCGACTGCGTGGCCGGGGTGTGGCCGCTGCCACTCTGGAGAGCCGCCGCAGAACTTTGCTCAAACAGCCTGTCGCTGGCGACCGCGGCCAGCCGCAGATCGCGCAACGGCCGCTCGGAGCGGATGCGTGGCAGCGTCCCGAAGTTGTAAGCAGGTGGTGGCGAGGTCGTCACCCACTCGAGCGTGTTGGCGAGCCATGGGTCGTTGCCAGCGGGAGCACCGCGCGCCCACGACACGACCGCATTCCACAAAAAGATCAGCATGGAGAAGCCGAGCAGGAACGCCCCCGCGGTCTCAACCAGGTTCCAGGGAAGGAAGCCCGTCTCCACGGGGTACGTGGCAATCCGGCGCTGCATGCCCAGCACGCCGAGGATGTGCATGGGGAAGAATGTCAGATTGAATCCGATGAGCATGAGCCAGAAGTGCCAGGCTCCGAGACTCTCGCTGTACAGGCGCCCGGTAATCTTGGGGAACCAGTAGTAGGTACCCGCGAAGAGGGCAAACACGCTACCCCCGAAGAGAACGTAGTGGATATGTCCGACGATGAAGTAGGTGTCGTGCAGCTGATAGTCGACGGGCACGACGGCTGAGTAGACGCCGCTGATTCCGCCAATGACGAACATGGTCAGGAAGCCGAGGGTGAACAGCAGCGGCGTTTTGAAGTGGAGATGACCACCCCACAACGTGGCAGCCCAGTTGAAGATCTTGATGCCCGTCGGCACCGCGATGAGCATGGTCATCAACATGAAGAAACTCTGGCTGATGACCGGCAAGCCGACCGTAAACATGTGGTGGGCCCAAACCAGAAAGCCAAGAACTCCGATCGCTGCCGTGGAGTAGGCAACAGCTTTGTAACCGAAGATCGGCTTTCGGCTGAAGACCTGGACGATCTCGGAGATGATGCCGAAGTAGGGCAGGATCATGATGTACACAGCCGGGTGCGAGTAGAACCAGAAGCCGTGCTGGTAGCCAAGCACGTCGCCGCCCCCAGCCGGATCGAAGAAGTGGGTACCGATATGGCGGTCCGCCAACACCATCAGCAAGGCCGCCGCCAGCGCGGGTGTCGCGACGAGCTGAATGAACGACGTGCTGAGCATCGCCCACACGAAGAGTGGCAGGCGATGCATGGTCATGCCCGGCGTGCGCATGTTCAAGATGGTGACCAGAAAGTTCATCGAGCCAAGGATCGAAGAGGTGCCCAGGATGATCACGCCGACGAGCCACAGGCTCTGACCAAACGGGCCGCGAGCGCTGAGCGGCGGATACGATGTCCAGCCCGCGTCGGCGGCGCCGGTCGGAAAGTGCCCGGTTGGGTCCGGGAAGAAAAAGCCAGACAGGATCAGCAAGCCAGCCGGTAGGATCATCCAGAACGACAGCGCATTGATTTTTGGAAACGCCATGTCGCGGGCGCCGATCATGAGCGGCACGAGATAGTTGCCGAGGCCGCCGACGCCGAACGGGATAATGAACAGAAAGATCATCACCGTGGCGTGCATCGTGAAGATCTGGTTGTAGAGCTCTGGCTGAAATGGCGGCGACTCTGGCAACGCCAGCTGGACGCGGACCAGCAGCGCGGCGAGGCCGCCGAGCAGAAAAAAGAGGAAGCTCGAGACCATGTACAGGATCCCGATCTTCTTGTGGTCGGGCGTGGTAAGCCATGCGCCAATTCCACGGCGTTCGATGACGGCAGCCCGGTGATTGGACGAGGCGGTGACCGGGGTCGCGACGACTGGAGGGGCTGCGGTAATCGCCATCGAAGTTCCTTTGTACCTTCTACTTCAGCGTCTCGAGATAGGCGACGATACTGGTCGCCTCAGTATCCGTCAGGCCCAGGGTCGGCATGGCTGTACCGGGCTTGAGAGCGGACGGGTTCATGATCCATTTTTTCAAATCGTCTGACCCAGCGTTGGGTACCGCGCCACCCGCGATGCGGGTGCGGGAGGCAACGCCAGCCAGGTTCGGGCCGATGGCGCCGTTGGCGCCGGGGACGCCTGGAATCGTATGGCAGGCGCCACACCCCTTCTGGGCGATCAGCGTCTGACCGGGGTCGCCCGAGCCAGCGGCCGGCGCCGCCTGCGAGGCAGCCGCACCCGCCCGTGCGGGTGCCCCCGCCCCCCCCCCCTCTTTGTGTCCCCCCCCCACTC
>JBPCIO010000289.1:0-17601 GCA_051006215.1 Chloroflexota bacterium | reverse complement strand
ACCAACCACTAGCCGCTAGCTGACAGCAGTAGGATTTGTGCGCGATGGGCCAGATCTATGGGCCAGATCTGCTGCGTTATGTTGCAATTGCTGGAGCGCGCGGCGATTTCATGCGGCGAGTCGCGAGACTAAGCAGGAACGTAGGTCAACCTGATCACATCCTCGCCAATCCGATCATTAGCCATAAGGCGGAGCGGTGGCCGGGGTCCGGCGAAATATGGCTTGCCGTGACCAAGCACGACGGGGTGCAGGTAGATTCGATACTCATCGATCAGGCCAAGTTCGGTGAGGCTTTGCGCCAAGTTCGGGCCAGCAACTTCGATCTCCCCGTCGCGCGCGGCCTTCAGCTCGCGGATCGCGCCCTCAAGATCATCCTCAACAAGCCTGGCGTTGGGGCCGACCGACTTCAATGAGCGGGAGACGACCCATTTCGGCTGGTTCCGCCACGCCGCCGCGAAGGCGTGTTCCTCTGCATCCCATTCAGGCTGATCGTCATCCCAGTAACGCATGACTTCATACATCTGGCGCCCGTACACACTCCCCCGCTGTCCCTGAGCCTCCTTGATGAAGTGGCGGAAGAGCGTGGGGCCTGGCGCAAACGCCATATGGTCGACGTAGCCGTCCAAGGACTGGTTCATTCCGAACACGAGCTTAGCCATACGACTTCCTTCCCTTACGCGGCACGTCCGCGCGGTTCTGATGCGTTCGCGTTCACGCTCAACACAAGACACAAGATAGAACAGCCCTAAAGTAAGTGTCGACGTGCTACCCGGCATGACCATGGTGGTCATCCACTAGTGCGGCGCAAATCGTGCGGCTTGATGCGCGGCAGACCCGCCTCCTTGAGTGCACGCAAGAGCGAACGCCGAACCTGGTCTGGGGTGATGTGCTCGCCAAGATTGGTGGTAAACACAATGTCATCGCCTTTGCAGAGTTCGATGTGATTTCACGGCGCGCATGACGTAGCCCCGGCCGGCGAGCCATTGCAACTGCTGTTGAAGGCCAAACCACGGCCGACGAGGTCGACGTCCCGCCAGCGGAGCCCGAGCAGTTCTCCCATGCGCAACCCCGTGGAGAGCTTGACGAGCACGCCTGTTCCCTCGGGCGTACTCTCGAGATGCTCGACGAGCACTCGTGCCTGCGATAAATCGAGCCACGACTGCTCCATGCGTCCCAACGAGGGGGCTTCACTCCGTCGATTGGGTTTAGGGTCAGAAGTTTCCACTCCACAGCATGGCGAAAAGCGAGGTGCAAGATTCGATGCACGTTCGCGACGCTTTTCGGGCTTGGGCCACGTCGGACATTGGTTCGCTGCCAGCCTTCGGCAAGCCAGAAGCGCTCAAGGAATCCATACTCGCTCAACCAGGGTCACTCGCGCCCAAGGCTCGGCGGTCCGATTGGCCCGTGTCGGCTAACTGATTCGGCACTTCGACCACGATGCGGCGTTGGATGCGGTTGTTGCCCGTATCGGCGACATACAGGTTGCCTTGACCGTCAATACTGAGCGATGAGTGCTCGGAAAACTGGCCGATCTCACTGCCGGGCATCACGCCGCAATCGCCGGGAGTAGCGCACGCCGGGTACTGCTCAAGAGGCGTCCCATCCGGAGCCAGCTTCAGCACCCGCCGGTTGTCGGAGTCCGCCACAAACATGCTGCCGTCGGCTGCCACCGCAATGCCCGCGGGCAGGTGGATCTGCCCGGTGTCCGAGCCACTGGTGCCAAACTGCCCGAGCAGGTTCCCATCTGGCGAGAACTTGACGATGCGGTCGTGGCCCCAGTCGGAGACGTACACGTTGCCCTGGCGGTCGAGGCTGACCTGTCGGGGGCTGGACAACTGCCCGGGTCCGTCGCCGTCACCGCCCAGCACCTTCTGGACTTTCCCATCAGCACTGTAGCGGCTCACCGCATTGGCCGCGCTGCCAGGACGTACACGTTGTTTCCGCTACCGTCAACGACCACGCTGATTGGCGAGACGAGCCAGCCAGGCTTGCCGGGAGCGCAGTCGCAGCTCCTCCACGTCGCGACTTGCCGCCCAGAAGCATCCAGCTTGCGGACGGGCTCTGGGAGCGATCGCCAACCAGTGCTTGCGCGGACCAGTCGTCGACGTGTGTGTCGAGGGTGTCGGCCAGGTCCGCCGCGCCCCAGAGCGCCAGGCTCAGGCCGCGGCCGAGCGTCGGGTGCGTGGTGCACACCGAATCACCCAGGGCATGCAGGCCAGTGGCCACCGGGGCTCCGCCAACCACCAGCCGGCGCAGGGGTGTTGTGCAGTCCGGCCATGGGCATGACCTGGGTGATGGGGTCGAGCACCTCCAGCCACTCGGACAGGGCGGGCACCGTCCGCAGCGCGGCAGTGAACACCTCGGGATGCTGACCGTTCGGAAGCGGTGATCCCTGTCCAGCGGCACCACAGCCAGTTGCATCGCCCGTTGTCGGCGCCCCAAGATGCCGACCGTGAACTCACTCAGGCCAGCAACGGTGCGCGTCGTGGGCAAGCCCGGCAGCTTGGACCCGGGCCGCAGCCGGTAGTGGCGACTGAAATAGGCCAGGCCGCACTCCGCCCGCCACGTGGCTGTCGGCTGGGCGCCGATCTCGGCGAGCCAACGATCGATGGGCGAGCGGCGGCCCGTGGCGTCGATCACGAGGTCGGCAGCACATGCTTCCCGGTCGGTGCGTACGCCTGTCATGTGGGGTCGCTGGCCAGGTACTGCAGACAGACCAGTCACCCGCACCCCGCACCGTACCGTCACGCCGGGTTCTGCCAACGCGGTGCGCTGCAACACCCAGTCAACCGTTGAGCGCCGGGTCATCAATGCCGTCAGCTGCTCGTCACCGGGTCGGGCCGCCGTATCGGCGAGCGAGCCGGGCATCTGGGTCCAGAGCGGGGCCTCGACCACCCCGGCGGCGAGCAACGCCTGGTACACGTCGGGCAGCCGGTCGCGCAGCAGCTGGTAGCCCCTGGCGTAGATGGCGTGGGGTTGAACGACCTGTGGCGCGGTGGGGCGGAATGCCGACGAGCCGGCGCCCGCGCCAGCAGCAGCGAGGCAGACAAGCCAGCGGCGCTGGCACCAACCATCGCGATCTTCACTGCCTGCTCTCCTTCCAGCCAGATGCCACACGGACTGCGCGCATGTCTGTCACGCAGCAGTCGATCTGCCTGCGCACGCAGATTTTCGGGAGTGCCACTTTATTGGTAGACTGATACTCTACTGAGATGGAGCAGCCTGTCAAGCCTGGGCCTGGACGGCGCGACCGCAAGGCCCGCGCGACGCGCCGGCGGGTGCTCGAGGCTGCCGAGACGCTGTTCGTTCGCCCTGGGTACACCGCCACGCGGATTGCAGCTATTGCCGACGCTGCCGACGTGGCCGTTCAGACGGTGTATGCCGTCTTCGGCACCAAGCGCGCCGTCCTCAGCCAGCTTCTCGAGCTTCGCACTGTGGGTGACGATGAGTCGACGCCGCTGCGAGACCGGGCGAACTGGCAGGCCATGGAGCACGAGACTGACCCTTACCGTCAGGTCGCTCTGCTGGCCGCGATCGCGACTGGGATCGGCCAGCGCATCGCAGTCCTGTCCGAGGTCATAGCAGCGGCGGCCGGCTCCGACCCCGAAATCGCGGCCATGTACCAACGGCGACAGCAGGCTCGCTACCAGGACCAGCATCGAGTTGCCCACGCTCTGCTGCACGCGGGCGCCCTCCGCGTCGGCCTATCCGAGGCCAAAGCCACCGACATCATGTGGACTCTCGCCAACCCCCACACGTATCACACCCTTGTCGGCGAGCGTGGGTGGGCAACCGTCGAGTACGAACGTTGGCTCGCTCGGATGTTGGCCGCTGCTCTCCTAACGGAATCTGGAAGTAGCACCGGCGCCCGGTCCTGACGCCTGGCGGAGGCCCGCTGAAGGAGCACGCACTTGTGGACCTATGTCGCGCTTGACCGACGGCATACCCGCTGACTCAACGTCCTCTGCTCAGCCCTCAAGCGACCAGTAACAAGAATCCGACGCGCCGACGTTCATACGATCGACCATGAGACCGTTTGAAGCGGATGCGCGCCTGCACACGTGGATCCTGGGCGGTGTGGTCCAGCACACGGCATTGAACTTCGGTCAGGTGTGACGACAGCCCCCGTGGCCGCGACTCGAGACTGAGCCCTTCATCCTGCAAGTGGGTGTCCCAAGCCCAGTTCAGCAAGTCCGCGCGGACTGGCGGCCAGCAAGCGCAGGCGGCTATCCCGCAGATGGTGGATACCGCGGCCGTAGCCGTACCCTGACGCCGTCTGGCCTGGCGCGCTCGAGCCTCCGCCACCACCCCCGCCCGTACCAGCGTCGGCTGGCGTGGCGGTGCGATTCCAGGCCGCGTCGACCGAGTCGCCCACGCTCGGCGACCAGCCCACCGCTCGGAGCTGGGCTTCTTTTTTGCGATTGCGTCAGCGCCATATCAGTCGCCCCTTTCAGGCTCGGTTGCGAGTTCCCGGCCGGGTTCAGGTCCGACCGACGCCAGTGGTGTCCGGTGTGGCCGCCAGCCGAGCCAACCAACGCGCAGCTGGGGCGTGGATGCACGCCATCAGAGTTCGTGGTGGCGCCAATGTCGCTGCTCGTACCATTGCGGTGTGGTCAGCTGGGCTGAATTCGTCGCCGGTGCCCCGACAATCTCGGAGACCTTCCTCCGGCGCCACGCCGCCACCGGCGGCCTGTGCATGCTCGCCACCCTGCGCTCAGACGGGTACCCGCGGATCAGTCCACTCGAGCCGAGGGTGTTCGAGGGCCAGCTTTGGCTTGGCGGGATGCCGCACACCCTGAAGTTCCGAGATCTGTCCCGCAACCCGCGCTTCAGCCTGCACACCGCGACCATCGACACACACGTCAGTGACGGCGACGCCAAGCTCTGGGGTGTCGTGCACAACGTGCAGGACCCGGCACTCCATCACCGCTACGCCGATTGGTTATTCCAGGAGACCGGGTTCGACCTGCGCGGACGGGCCTTCACCGATTTCTATGCTGCCGATGTGGCGGGAGCGTCCTCGGTGGAGGTGGCGGGCGACCACCTCGACATCAGGATCTGGAAGCCCAGCCAGCCAGAACGCGTGGTGCGCAAGCACTAAGACGAGTCGTCAAGCCATGCAAGCCGTTCATGCGCATCACATCCCGAGGTTTCCAGCCTGGCTGACTGTTTGCCGCTAGATCGTGCTGGCGCTCCACGTTGCCAACGCTCAGTTGCTGAGCCAAACCGACATTGCGGGCATCTGCTTCGTCATGCTCCGCATCGGATCGCAGCGGCCGGGGTCGATGCGCACACGTGCTGAATAGAGGCATCGCAACGATCCGCGAGATAGATCAGCCGACTGGATCGTCAGTTGTCACCAGATTCCGCAGCTCGGGCGGCAGCTGCTCGTAGTCGTCAGAGCTGACCGCTGCGGGAGTGATTGGCGTAGGGCCAACCTTCTGAAGAGTTGTCTGGCCCACGTCGCCTGGTGTGAGGAACAGCTGCAAGAACTTGATGGCGTTCTCGCGATTCAATGCTGACTTCATGATCGTCAGGCCCCACACCACTCGGGAGCCCTGTACATCTACGAATGCGTCGCTGCTCGGCACACCGAGGCCGGGCATCTTGACCACCGCGTGGCTGTAGAAATCGTTTTTCGACGAGTTGGACATGTCAATATCGTCCGGCAGGTACGCATAGCGGAAGTCGGGGTTGGACTGAGCAACAGCCTGCGCGCTGTGCTCGTAAATGAACTGGAAGTCGTACTGCTTGCCGAGACTGAACGCATTGGCTGGGGCGGCAGCCGGCCGGGCCAGATAGTGCTCGAGCAGATTGTTGGAGAGATCCGGGATGCCGTAGTGCGCTTGCGTCAGCTGGAAAATGAGGTGCGAGCGGTAGCCGCTTGGATCCAGGAACGGATGCGACCCGCCGACCACCACACCGGCGCCCAGTAGCGTCTGGTACCAGTCGTCGACAACGGTTGGGACAGAGTTCGGCGGACTGAACGCCGGACCGGCGGGGTCGACGATCGGCGGCAGGTTTTTTCCGCCCGGTCCCACACCGCTGGCGGAATAGGCCAGCACCATCCGGCCCCGCGCAAACCGGATGTCGTAACTCGCGACGCCCGCCGGTTTGAGGAAGTTCTCGACGTCGACGTAGTCTGCACTGGCGACGATGTCGGCCGGTTTGGCGCCAGCTGTGACCTGTCGGAGCAGGTCGACACTGCCGCCGGTCCCATCCTGGACCTGAACGCCTGTTTGGCAAGTGAACGCCTGCTCGACTGCCATGAAGGCGGCGTTCACGCTGCCGGCGTGGTAGATGATCAATTGCTGACTGGTCGGCTGAACACAGTTGGCTTGCGCGCCGGCGACGGGCGTCACCAGGCTGCCCAGGAGGGCAGCCGCGGAGAGTGCACGGAACACTACTGAGCACATGGGGACCGTCCCTGATACCTAGACATTGATCGATGTACGGCCTACATTAGCACATATGCTAGCGGCAAATCTGACGTCGCGGGTCATCGCGTTGCTCAACCAGGGCGATCTTGGCGGCGCCCGAGCGCTTTTTCAATTCGCGCTGGATTCGAAGTCCGCGACGTACGGCTCGGATAGCCCAGCGCTGGCCGATGAGCTGTCCAACCTGGGCAACCTGCTTGCCGAGCAGCACGACCTGGCGGCCGCCCGACGCTGCTCGAACGGGCCCTCGCGCTACGCGAACAGCAGCTTGGGCCGCACGATCCCGACGTCGCCACCGATCTTGGCAATCTTGGGCTTGTGTTGGAGGCGCACGGCGACCTGGTCGCCGCCCGCAGGTTGTACTAGCGGGCCCTGAGCATTCAGCGTGCGGCATTCGGCGACGACCATCCGAAAGTGGGTATCGCGCTGGCGAACCTGGCCGCGCTGCTGCGCCACCAGGATGACCTGCCGTCGGCGCGTTTGTTGATGCAACGCGCGCATGCAATTTTTGAAAAACACCTTGGCGTGAACGATCCGGCCAGGCACGCAGTCGGCCGAGCCTTGCACAACCTGCAATGAGCGCGGGTTGCTCTCGCGCGGCCCGACTCACGTACGACCTCGGAGCCTCCGTCCGCATTCGCCACGAGCAGACCCCCCCCCGTGACAGGTCAGGTTGGCCGCCGAGCGGTGCTAGGGAAGATGCGTAGTGATGGCGAATCTGCCGACGCTGGGTAGGGCTTCCCCGGTCTGAGCACGCGACCGGCGCTTGGCACCCGAACGCGCGGCTCCTCGGTCAAGTCCGTCAACGCACCGCGGCAGCGTTCACGTCCGTCAACTTGCGCTTCCTTCGGCAGGGTGTGTGTGCCCACCGTGTTTCAGGAAGCCCGCCGCGCCTAAGCGAGCCTGCGCTGAGGGCTCCAGCAACCAGCGCACAAATGGCTTGCCGGGCGGGGTCAGTGCCGCAACCACAAAGCGAATGCGCTCGTGTAGATCCTGACCTGACGGCAGCTCAACGATCCGTACACATTCCGAGTCGAGCTGGCGCGCCTCGGATACGTAGAGCCTGCCGACTTCGACGCGACCGTCAATCAGGAATGCCGGCAAGTCGCCTGACCCGAGACTGCGCAGCAACTCGCCCGCCGCTTCTTTGGCGCGCATCGCCGGCAGTACGCCTGCCGAACGCCAGCTGAGCTCCACGCATCGACCGCACGGATCGGTAGCCGCCTGCGGTGCGACGACTCGCAGATACGGCCGCACCAGGTCAAGTAAGCGCTCGACGCCGCTGTCGGGCCGGGTGATCAAGCACAGGCGATTGCCGGCCAGCGTGGTCCAGTGGCGTACGGCTCCGGCCTGCTGGAGACGCCGCATCCATTGCACATTGGCTGAGACATACACGTCAGCTTGAACGCCCGCAAGGATGTCTGCCGCGAGCAGGCCAGACGGTCGAAATGGGGCAAAAGCCACTGCACGCCCGGTCGCCGCGCTGAACTCGTGGCCCAGCTCTGGGCCGAGCCGCGCGAACGCGCCAGGCATCGAAACGCGCACCACCTCCGACGCGGCGTGACTCACCCGGCCAGCATCACCTCAGTGGCTTTCACGATGGCAGTGACTTCACTCCCAACCTCGAGGTGCAAGCGGTCCACGGACCCATTGGTAATCACCGAAACGATCTCCTGGCCGTTGCCGATGTCTACCGTGACTTCGGCCACGACGCCACCCCGATGAATGCTGACGACGCGGCCCTTGAACTGATTACGCGCGCTGAGCTGCATGCTTCAACCTCCCAATTGCCTGGTGCGAGGTGTCCGTATACGCAGCCTACATGGGTACACGGCTGGGGCATAGAGCGATCTAGCCAGCCCTGACTTGTCCTTGATACATTGGGTCAAGCTCGCTTCCGTCGTCGTCGCCCAGGAGGTGCCCGCATGGCGTCTGCGCCACGTCAGATCTCAGTCATCATCGCGCTGGTTGTCCTCGTCGGGTGTACTCGCGGCCCGGCCACGCCGAGTGATGCGGCAGGCGTGCCGCCCGCCGCCCAACCTGTCGCTGCCCTCACTACAGCGCAAAAGCCTGCGATCACTCCGCTACCGGCCGCTTCAACCGCCGCTCCGACTGCGGGCGTGGGCGCTTTGACACAACCGACCGCTGCGCCTATCGCGGCGTCAGCGACGGCGCCGGTTGCCCAGCCGACCGCTCGCCCGACGTCGACACCAGCCGTGGCCGCGCCCGTCTCTGGGGAGATCGTTGTCTTTGCCGCCTCGTCGCTGACGGACGTCTTCCAGGACATGGCCACCGCCTTCCAGCAGGCCAACCCCGACGCGAGGCTCACGTTCAACTTCGGTGCCTCCAGCCAGTTGGCCACTCAGCTCGGCCAGGGTGCGCGCGCGGACGTATTCGCCTCAGCCGATCAAACCCAGATGGACAACGCGAAAAAGTCCGACTCTATCGGCGGTCAGGATCGTGTCTTTGCGCGCAACCGACTGGTGCTGATCACCCCCAAGGACAACCCCAAGCAGATCACCGCGGTCAGGGATCTCGCCAGCGACGGAGTCAAGTTCGTCACTGCTCAACCGAGTGTGCCGATCGGTCAGTACACCGCCCAGATGCTCGACAGAGCCGGCGCCGACCCAAGCTACGGCGCAGATTTCAAGAGCAGAGTCGAGAGCAATACCGTCTCGATGGAAGACAACGTCCGCCAGGTAGTGAGCAAGGTCCAGCTCGGGGAAGTTGATGCCGCGGTCGTCTACAGTACCGACGCCACCCCCCAGGTCCGTAACCAACTGCAGATCATCCAGGTGCCGGATCCGCTGCAGACGCTGGCGAGCTATCCCATCGCTGTGGGCAAGGGCAGCAACTCGGCCGGTGGCGAGGCATTCGTCGCATACGTGCTGGGGCCAGACGGCCAGGCGACGCTCAACAAATGGGGTTTTCTGCTACTGGCGCCCACGGGGGCGGCGGCTGGTGCGCAGCCCACGTCGGCCCCTAGCGGCGGGCAAGCTCCGGTGGCTGTAGCACCGACTGCGCCCGTGCCTGCGGTCGCGTCTGCGACGTTTTCGCCCGATGTCGCGATTAAGGGCCTGGTCGGCGCGCCACGCTCGTTCACCCGCGACGACCTGCTGAAGCTGCCCGCCGAGACTGTCCAGGTTTCCTTCCAAGCGGGCCAGGCCACGACCAGCGCAAACTTTACGGGCACACGGCTGGTGAACGTCTTCGATGCCGCCGGCGGCGCCAAACTGCCGACCGACACCAACAACGCCAAATTGCGCATCACAGTCATGGTCACCGGTGCGGACGGTTATCAGGTGGCGCTGGGCTGGGGCGAGCTCGATCCCGAGTTCGGCGCCGCGCCAATTCTTCTGGCGTATTCGAGTGATGGCCAGCCGATGGGCGACAAACAGGGCATGGCCCGCCTGGTCGTACCGCGCGACAAGCGCGGCGGCCGCTACGTCTCAACGGTCAAGAGCATCGAACTGCGCGATCCCGGTCCTGCACAGCCGTGATCCCAATTCCGGCAGCGCCTGGCACGGAGGAGCGGACTGCGCTGAGTGCCAGTGCAGCAGCGCCTGTTTGTTTGGAGTACGGGCAGTCTGCTTCCGTCTGCTGCGGTTTTCGGGTGACCACTTCACGGACCCGCTGAGGGGGCGGGCTGGGTGCCAGCCGGCGGTAGTTTGTCGGGATCGTCGCGCCACACAATGTACGAGTAGATAATCAACATTGCCGACACCACTACCACGCAAGCCAACGTCACTCTCCGTTCAGCCGGGGCGACCAGGCCTACCAGGACCTCGATCAGGCCCCACAGGATGAACAACCAGCCTCCAAGGCGGTGAGTCTTCAGCCAGGATCGTTTGCTGGTGAGGGTCCATGGCGTGCGGATGCCGGCGAACCAATTCGGCCGGAGTTTGCCCAACACACTACCGATCACGATCAGCATGGCGCCGATCACGACGTGCACCAGGCCGGCACTGCGTAGGCCCAGGGCGGCGCTGCCGGTCAGTACCGACAGCACGGTCAGGACGGTCAAGCGCAGGATGCCGTACGCACCCGCAAACTGGGCATAGTTTGCACGCCCCGGATCCAGCCTCGGCAGGAACGGCAGCAACAGGTACACGCCCACCACCAGCGCAAACGCCAGCCATTTGTCGGCATAGCGGTCCGCCTGGCCAGCAATATCCCAGTGGATCGGGAGGGTCACGTTGCTGCTGGTGGCCACCACGATCAGCAACACGATGAGAATGCTCCAGTGAGGCCATTCTGTTCGCCAGGTGAAACGCATAGTCTCCGCTTCACTCCTTTCCGGTGCTTGCGGGCGGTTCTTCGCCGATGCGCAGGAGCGCCATAACTGCCCCGAGCGCTTCTTCGAGCGCTGAGACATTCAGGCTGTAGACGATGACCGTGCCCTGTCGTTCGGTCACCACCAGACCTGCGCCCTTGAGCACGGCGCAGTGCTCCGAGACGGTGCCGCGAGCTAGCGGGAAATGTTCGGCAAGCTGCCCCGCGGTCAGGTCGCCGTTGCGCAACAAGGCCAGCATGTCGCGGCGGGTGGGATCGCTCAATGCGCGGAAGAGTCGGTTGGCGGACATACTCGCGGGGTAGCCCTTCAGGCAGGGGCAAGCAGCGCCGGGGCGACGGCGTGGATCGCCAGATTGGTAGCCAGGTGGGCAACCATCGCCGCGAGCAAACCGCGGCGCCAGTACAACCAGCCGTACACGACACCTGCCAGGCTGTTGAGGGTAAGTACACGCGCGATGGTCAGCGGTGTCAGCGGCCCGAGCGCGGCGGCGGCCGGCAGGTGGCCGAGTCCGAACAGAACTGCTGCCAGCAGGTTGGCTGTCCAGAACATGCCCGCGCGGGGTGGGAAGCGGCGCGTCAGCCGAGCGCCGATCCAGACGAACAGTGTCATGCGCCCCAGGCGCAGCATGATCTCTTCGTTCATGGCGCCGTAGAGCGAAGCCAGCACACCTTGCCAGGCAGGCGGAGCCGGGGTATGGGCGCCGCGGACGGCCGGTGAGAGGTTCGGGGCAAAGACCGCGAACTCCAGAAGCAGCACCGCGTCCGCGATCAGCAGACCGGCGCCGATCGATGGAACGAGGAGGGCGCGGACCCGTCGGGCGGTCGGAGCACCCTCGAGCCAATCGCGTAGGAGTGGTGCGCCGAGGCCGACGCTGTCGCCGAGGCGGAGTCCGACGGCACTGGCGAGTGCCGCCACGATCACTGGCTGGATGAGGGAGACGGCGAGTACGGGGCCAAGGGGGCGGCCGAGGCTGCCGAGGGCTGGTTGGAGGAGCGTGGCGAGGTACGGCAGCAGGGCCAGGCTGCCCAGGCAGGCGGCGAGCAGGAGCACGCCGAAGACCCGCCAGGGGAACCGGGCGTACGTGCGCGGCTGAGGCGCAGCGTCACCAGTTGAGGGCGAAGCGAGCACAACAGAACAGTATATTTCGGTAGGTACCGAAATACCAGCAACCGGCCGCGGCGTCGTGCTGCTGGCGCACACGCTACCTTCCCACGGGCGAGACGGACGCTCGCTTGGCCGAGGCTAAGCGCCGTATTCGCCGTCACAGCCGTCACTGAGGTGGACTTCCAGGACGCTGGACGTAGATTGCGCTAGCAGGGCGGCGTACGATTGAGTGAGACCCGTGGGTGTCAAGATGCTGCACCACTGCTGGCACGACGCGAACGTGAGGTTTCCCCCGCCTGGCGACCCAATCAAGACGGTCGACGTACCGACACCTGACGGAAGGGTATGTTGTTACTGTGGCGAGACCAGGACCGATCCCCTGCCACCCATGCGGCCGGTCCGCTCCCACGGTCCGTACGTCGACGACGATAGCGAGTGGTTCGTCGTGGACCAGGTGGCGTGCTCTGGCCTCGGCCTCCTCGACTTGAACCCCGACCCCGTCGTGGTTCCCGACCAAAATCCTCCGGCACATCCCACCTGAGCCATCACCCGGGCCGCTGCCCGCTTACGCGGCCCAGTTCCAGCCGCTGCCGAACTAGCCGTTCGCACCAACCTCCAAGGCGTGGACTTCGTGCAGGATCGAGGCTGCTTGCTGGATCAGCTGGTTTGATGTTCCGGGATCGATGTCGTGGTCGTGAAACTCGGCCTCGTCCAGCATCGCCAGCATCTGCCCGGCTAGAGCATCGCGTCGAGCGGTGATGTCCGTCAGCGCCGCCTCGAGCCGCCGATATTGATCATCATCATCGCTCTCCAGCGCCGCGGTCGCTGCCCGAAGGCTAGCCAGACCGAGCTCGCCGACCGGAGCGTTGATCTGCTTGTACATCTGGCCCAGCTCCCCGACCGCCGCGCGATGCGCGCGCAGACTGCCGGGCAGGGCGCGAACGCGCAGTGACTCGAGCAGGACTCGCCCATCATGACGGTAGTCGTCGGTCAAGCCGAGCAGCGACATCATTGTGGGGCGGATGTCTGTGTGATCGGTCCAGAGTTGACTGTTGACTCCATTCGCACGCACGCCAGGTCCCACCATTCCCAACCAGATGGTGGTGATGTCAGGGGCAACCGTGCCGTGGTTCCAGGTGGACGCTGGGGGCGTGGTCACGCACGCTGCCGTGCAGTTCTTGGGCCCCAGGAACAGGAAGTAGTCGGGCTTCGCAAACAGGGTCAAGGTTGGGGTCCGGGCCGGGTCCGCAGTCAGCATGTGGAGCAGCTGCATCTCCGCCGGATCAGCCAGGTACTGCGTAATTGTTTCGGTTACCTTCGTGTACGGGTTCGTCGCGACTAGCTGGCCGGCCGCGCGCGCCAGCGCCCGGGTCACGGCGGCCTCGGGCGCCGGATTGCCGTCGACGTAGATGTTGGCAGCGGAGTCGGCGTGGATCTTGAGGTCGGTGACGATGCCCCGCTGAGTGGCAAGCAGCCCTGCAAGGTTGACGTTCACCTCTCCCCTGGCGTCGTACGTGCAGATGGTGCCGCGCCCATCGCAGCCGCTGGGCTTGGGCGAACTGCCGACGAAATGATCGCCCTCGTCTGTGGTGAATACAAACAACGTGTTGCGTTCGTCGATGCCGTGGCCTTTCAAGCGGTCGAAGAAGGTGGCGAAAGCGTCGTCGTACGCTTGCAGCTGGTCCACGTAACCTGCCTCACCCGGGCCAAGTGATCCGGTCGCCTCGGTCGGCGGGTGCGCATCGTGCGCATCCGAAATGTACACGTAGGTGACAGGGATGTCGTGCTCTTGCATGTCAGCCGCATACGCAAGTGACACCGCGGCCGTCATTCCGTCGAAGCCAGGGAAACCTGGCCGCCCGTCCTGGTCGCCGACCGCCTGGCCGGCCAGGTCCAGCACCGGCCCAGCCGGGCTGATCTGCGGCGCGACGTTCTTGTGGCCAAACAGCGCGTCGAAGCCCGAGTACCCGCCAGTCTCTTGTGGCAGCAGATCCGGACGCGCTCCGCTCGTGGCGCACGTCGCGGATCCCCGCGCGCAGTGGACGGCGATACCCACGAAGTCGGCCTGCGCTTGCCGCGCATCGGCTGTGGCCTCGGCTACCTCAGGCGAGTTTGCCCCGAAGACGCTCTGAATGTCGCTGCTGGTATTCTCCAGCACCATGTTGGCGCCGCCAACCGCCCCGAAATTGCAGCCGGCTCGGGTGTACGGTACCCACGGCGCCGGGGCATTGTTGCCGTTCGCGTCGAGCATGTTGAAGGGGGCCTCAGGCGAGGTCGCAGGAGCGCTCGTGTCGTTCAGCGGCGCAGTCCAATAGGCGAAAGAGCTGGCAGGATCAGACACACCACTCGGCGTGAAGTAGCGGAAGCTGTTGCTGATCGGTACACCGTGCCGGTCGGGGTACACCCCGGTGAAGGCGGTCAGAAATCCGGTGGCGGTGTGGGCAATCAACTGCGTATGGTGATTGGTCAGCAGGGTGCCATTGCGCTCCATGAACTGCAGCAGGTGCGGCATCTGCTCGAGGTCGGAAGGGACATTCGGCTCGTCACGGTTGAAGTGGACGTTGTCGAACTGAATATAGACGACGTGCTGGACTGCATCGTGACCGGTTTGGAGATGACACGTGCTCTTGTGCGAGCGATCGTCTTGGCCGCTGGCCAAGACCAGCCTCACGGACGCGGGGGCGATGGCCACAGCCAGGAGTAGGGCAACCGCTGCTAATCGAACCGCCCCGCGGCACCATGATCCTGTCCTGCCGGGCATGCGCAGTCCTCCGTGCCAAGTACGCGTTACACTGTATAACCGCGGTTTCCTGCACGCATGAGCTCACCCGTAGAAGCGCCCGACATTGAGTTTCAAGGCGTCTTCAAGCGTTTTCTTTCGCCCACGGGTGAGGCCTACACTGCGCTGCGCGACCTGAACCTCACCGTCGGATCGGGTGAGTTTTGCGCAGTGGTGGGTCCAACCGGGTGTGGAAAGTCGACCACTCTGGCGCTCATTTCTGGCCTCGAGGCGCCCAGCGCTGGCGAGGTCAGAGTGCTGGGCCAGGTGGTGACTGACATCAATCCCGCTATTGGGTACGTCTTTCAGAGCGACGCCGTCTTTCCCTGGAAGAATGTCCTGGCGAATGTCTCGGCCGGGCCCCTGTTTCGCGGAGCGGCGAAGTCCGAGGCTCACGCTCAGGCCCGTGATTGGATTGGTCGGGTCGGATTGCAGGGATTCGAGCGGCACTTCCCGCACCAGCTCTCCGGGGGCATGCGTAAGCGTGTGGCGTTGGCGCAGACGCTCATCAACAATCCGCGCATCATCCTGATGGACGAACCGTTCAGCGCACTCGACGTGCAGACGCGTTCACTCATGGAGAATGAGCTTCTGGCGCTGTGGGGCGCGAGTGGCGCCTCGGTGGTCTTCGTCACGCACGATCTGGAGGAAGCCATCGCACTGGCTGACCGCGTGTTTGTGATCACCGCCGGACCCGGCACCATCAAAGGCGCCTATACCGTCGATTTGCCCCGCCCGCGGAATGTGGCCGAAATCCGCTTCGAACCTCGGTTCAACGAGGTGTATCAAACGATCTGGGATGATTTGCGGGAGGAAGTGCTTGTGAGCTACGAGCGCGCCAGGCGAAGTGCGGCTGCCTGAGGCCGCCGCCGAGACGCGGACGATGTCCGCCGGTGTTCCCGATAGTGAGGTCGTCGAGCATCGGGTGCGTGCGGCACGGCGACGACGCGTGCGCATCCAGGTTCTTCGAGTGGGCCTGGCTGTAGCGCTGCTAGGGACATGGGAGGTGCTGGCGCAATTCGAGATCATCGACGTGTTCTTCTTTGGCCAGCCCTCCGGGATCGTCAGCCAGCTCTGGAAATGGCTGACCCGCGGCACCGCCCAGGGACCGCTCTGGGAGCAGATCGCGACCACGCTGGAGGAGACCATTCTGGGTTTTCTGATTGGCGTCGTGCTGGGCGTGATTTTCGGCGTGCTGCTCGGCCGCAATCGCACCGTAGCCGACATCTTTGGACCGTATATCAAGGGCGCCAACGCCATGCCGCGCGTTGTACTCGGCTCGCTGTTCATCATCTGGTTCGGCCTGGGGCTCTGGAGCAAGGTGGCTCTGGCCGTGGTGCTCGTTTTCTTTGTGGTGTTCTTCAATGCGTTCCAGGGAGTGCGTGAGGTCGACCGCAACCTGCTCGCCAACGCCCGCATCCTTGGGGCATCACCCCGCACGGTAACGACCGAAGTGGTCATCCCCTCCGCGCTGAGCTGGATTATTGCGAGCCTGCACACAAGCTTCGGGTTCGCCCTGGTCGGGGCCGTGGTGGGCGAGTACCTGGGCGCAATTAAGGGGCTCGGACTGATGATTGCAACCGCTCAAGGCACCTTCAATCCGAACGGCGTGTTCGCGGCGATGACCATTTTGGCGGTCGTCGCGCTGCTAGCCGAAGCCGGCGTGACCGCACTCGAAAACCGACTCATCACCTGGCGCCCGAATGTCGTCACCGACGTCCGGGGAATCTGACCAACGCAACACATCGATCACTGAGAGGACCACATCACTGATGCTTTCCAGGCACGTCTTTACCCGCGCTGGCATAGCGCTCACCGCGCTGAACGTTCTGGTTGCCGGCTGCAGCCCATCCACGTCGACCACGCCCGCCCCCGCGGCAACTCAGGCAGCCAAACCGGCAAGTGCCGCCGCCACCCAGGCCCCGGCGGCTGCCACCCAGGCTCCGGCCGCCAACCCCGCGGCGACCACGGACAAACCCAAGATGAGCATTATGGTCGGCGGACTCAACAAGCACATTTATCTGACTGCGACACTGGCCAAGCAACTCGGGCTGTACGACGCCGAAGGCGTGGATGTCACCCTCTTCGACGAGCCGGCCGGGGCAAGCGCCGAGACCTCGATGCTGTCAGGCGAGGTCCAGTTCGCCTTCGGCTCATACGACCACACCATCGACCTGCAGGGCGTGAAGAAGTCAGCCGTCAACGTGTTCACCGCCTTGATCGCACCCGGGGAGGCCGAAATGGTGGGGACCAAGGCAGCCGATACGCTCAAGTCGCCCGCGGACTTCAAGGATAAGAACCTCGGAGTTACCTCGATTGGCTCTGGAACGCACCTGTTGACGCAGTTTCTGTCAGTCAAGAACGGTGTGCCCACTGACCAGATTCACCCGGTCGCCGTCGGCGCCGGCGACACATTTATCGCCGCCATGCAGCAGGGCAAAATCGACGCAGGCATGACTACTGAGCCAACCATTTCACGGCTGATCAAGTCAGGCGCTGGCAAAGTGTTGGTGGACCTGCGCACGGCCGAAACAACTCGCGCCGCCCTGGGTGGCGACTACCCCTTCACCTGTTTTTACGGCGAGACGAACTGGGTCAACAATAACAAGCCAGCCGTGCAGAAGCTGGTAAACGCGCTGGTCAAGACGCACAAGTGGATCACCTCGCATTCGCCCGAAGAGATCACCGCGATGATGCCCGAGGACTACTACGCTGGCGATAAGGAGCTGTACCTGACGGCGCTCAAGGGCGAGATGGGCATGTATTCGCCAGACGGAAAAATGGTCAAAGGCGGCCCGGAGTTCATCCTGAGCGTCCTGCAACAGTTCGACGACAACGTCAAGGACAAGCCGATCGACCTGAGCAAGACCTACACGTCGGAATTCGTCGACAAGGCCAACTGAGACAAAGACGGGTGCGCACCGGGCCAATCCGCCCGCCCGGTGCGCAACTACGCAGTGCTCGGGGTCGGTCTGTGGGTACTCAGG
>JBPCIO010000288.1:0-24894 GCA_051006215.1 Chloroflexota bacterium | reverse complement strand
GAACGGCACCGTCAAGCGCTGAGTTCGGGTTTCGTCTTCGCGAGCTTCCGCCTCAAGGGCAGCGCTCAGAGGGGCAGCGAACCCGCCCCAGCGTCGGCCTGCCAGATGCGCGAAGTGCTGTTCCAGCGTATCGACACCTGAGTCCGGTTCTGAGGCGTCAGCATCCTCGGGCGGCAACGGGATACGCTCGGCGCGGACGACTACCCCAACTGCGCCAGGCTCACGATCCGGCGGCCGCGCGTCATCGGTAACCTGGGCGACCTTGTTCGCTACGAGGTGTCCCTCACCCAGCGCACACGTGAACTCGAGATGCAGCTGCGGAAAGCGCAGCGACAAGCCCTCGCCGGTCGCCCATCGGCCGGGCGTGGTCCAGACGATCAGCGTATCGGCTGCAGTGTTCTCACGCAGACGGGCGAAGCGGGTTTCGATCGGTCCAGTTGCTAAGCCCCGCACGTCGTTCGCCTCGCCGTAGAGCCGCATCCAGGCGGTCAACGTCGTGCGAACTGTCGACGCTAGCTCGATCCGAAGCGACGAGAGTGTTTCGGTGAGCCAGCGTCCGGTGTCGGGCCGTCTGAACCGTCGTCGGCGACGGTCGGGTGGCACGGTCCCCCAATTCGACTCCCACGCCCCTCGGGGCTGGGTATCGCACGCTTGGCAAATGCCTGCTTATTCAGGCACGCACCAGGCGCGGTGGAATGTTCAGCCGCAAGTATACACGGCGTGGGACACGGGCCAAGAAATGCAAGTCAGGCCGCTACGCGTTCGTACCCAGAAGCTCGCGGGCACGCTCGAGCAGCTCGCCAAGCTGCTCAATGTCGAGCACCAAAAAGGCCAGTGGCGGCTCGTTGCGCGACGACTGGATGCCGATGGCGGGCAAGCCGCGAATCGAAAACCCGGTGCACGCGAAGCCCGCCTCAGCATCGACGCGCAACGACGGCAGGCCGGTCGGCTGGTCCGCCTCTGGAAAGGTGGGCACCGGCTGACCTTCAGCCAGCAGCCCGCGCACGTCCGCTGCAAGATGCGCCAGTACCAGACGGTCGGCTAGCACGAAGCGGGCTTCGGTGCGCGCGTCGGCTGCAGTCAGGACCAGCGCCTCGTCCTCGCGGTGCTCGGCTTCTTCGTCCGGCCCGCCGGCCGACTCCCAGTCGAGCGTCCAGACCGACGGCCGTAGCACGGGCGCGACCCCCGAGGGTTGCTCAGGCGGAGCGCGGTCCTCGAGCGCTGCCCAGGCGGCGCCTTCCGCCGCGGCGGCCTCGAGCGCGAGCAACAGGTTCTCGCGCTGGTCGGTTGGAAGTTGCAGATCCGGCAGCGCGCGCAAGAGCACGCGATCCCAGCGTTCGAGCAAGGCGCTCCGCTCTTCGGGCGGAAGCTCCTCGCGCAGAAACCGTAGCTGCGCGGCAAACTCACCCCACTCCTCGACGCCCGCCTCGGCGGCAGCGCCGTGCCTCAGAAACTCACGGATACGGCGCAGGAGCGCCTCGTGTTCTTCGGGATCCGAGCCGTGGCCAAATCCCGCACTCCCGCCGGGAGCGTCAGTCATGTCGACCGATCTTAGCGCAAGGCCTACCTCGATCTTAGGACTTGCCCACACGCGGGCCACGGAACCAGTCTCACTTCGCTCGCGCGCCTGCCAGGCGCCTGTCGCGGGCGTAGCGCACAATCCGTCGCAGCGGGAGCTGCACCATCGAGCGCGCCAGTTGCGGGATTGCCTCGGACGCCATTTCGCGAGGCGTGGCGAAGCGGCCCTCGGCCGACGTGGTTGCCAATTCGATGGCCGTCCGGAGATCCTGGGGGGTTCGGCCGGCGAAGTGCGTGCGGGCCAGGCCGACCATGCAGACCATGTGGGCGTCGGACGAGCCCAGGCCAGCCAGGCCGTACTGCTCCGCGAATCGCTGGGCAGGGGCGCGCGAGGCGCGGCCGGCCAGGCTAGCGTTCAGCACTTCTACCCCGGCTAGCAACCCGTGCTTCACTGCCAGGCGTAGCGCGCCCTGATTGAGGCTGTGCGTCCAACGGCTGAACGGGTGCGGCGCCACGCACAAACCGCCGTGCGCCAGCACCCATTCCGCCGTGGGCTGCAGCGCGCGCAATGCAGGCGGACGGTCTTCTACGAAGAGTGCCAACAGGTGCCCCTCGCGGGTAGTCACCTCGACCCCCGGCACGACTTGCACGCGATACTCGTGCTGCGCTGCCCACTCGCGTGCTTCCAGCGAAGCCGACGTCTCGTCGTGATCCGTTACCGCGACCACGTCGAGATCAGTATGCCGCTCGACATAGTCGACCAGCGCACGCGCAGACATGAGGCCGTCAGAGGCCAGGGTGTGCAGGTGCAGGTCCGCTAGCCCACTACCCGGCACAGCTGCAGTATAGGCACCCACGCATTCGAGGATGTGGACTGCTCCACGCCCACCGCATCGGGCCGAATCAGCCAGCCGAACGGATTTCGCCGTAAGCAATACTTCCGGTCGTGATTCCGCTGAGCGACAGCGTTGGGGCCGGGCGGCGGCCGGTAGCGACTGTCGCGCTGATCGTTGTGTGTGGGCTAGTGTTCGGGTATGAGCTCGCGCTGCAGGGGGCGGAGCTCGACGTGTTCGTCCAGCGCTGGGGAGCGGTGCCGCGGCTGGTACTGGCTGCGCTGGGCGGCGATCCGCGCGTGCCCCGGCAGGACCTGCTGAGCCTGTTTACGAGCCAGTTCCTTCACGCGGGCTTCCTGCACCTGGGCGGCAACATGCTCTTCCTGTGGGTCTTCGGGCGAGCCGTCGAGGACCGCGTCGGCCCAAGCGTCTTCCTGGTCGTGTACCTACTGGCCGGTGCCATGGCCGGCCTGGCGCAGTGCTTGATCTCGACTGGAAACAACGCGCCGCTGATTGGCGCCAGCGGCTCCATCGCCGTGGTGCTCGGCCTGTACTTCATCTGGTACCCGAGCGCATGGGTGCGCGTGCTGATGCCCGTGCTGTTCTTCTTCTGGACTTTCGACTTACCGGCGGTCCTGGTGCTCGCGTTGTGGTTCGGAAGCCAGTTCTTCAACGGGATCACGGCCATCACTCACACCAGCCAAGCCAGTGGCGGTGTGGCGGTCTGGGCGCATGTGGCCGGGTTCGTTCTCGGCGCGGCCAGCGCTCGATTCCTGCCGCGCACGCACCAGATGCCCCGCCCGGGTGTTGGCCCGCCCCGCCTGAGCCCCGCAAACAACGCACCCGGGCCAGCTCGACTCGTCTGGTCGCTGGCCAACCTGGCGGCGCTCTTGCTCGCAGCGCGGTTGCTCCTGCGCTTTTTTGGACAGCTGCCGGCGCGTCCACCGCTGGCGGCATTTTCCGTTCCGGTGGTGGCCGTGACGCAGCCCGTCGTGGCGCCGCTTCAGGAGCTTTTGCCGACCGTACGCATCCTCGGCGGCGTACTTGAAACCTACACTCTGGCCGCCATCCTGGCCATCTACGTCCTGGCAGGGGTTGTCCGCCAGGTGTTCATGAGAAATCACCCGAACCGGCCATGACGGCGACACCAGCGTCGACGATTCAACCAATCAGTCTTCAGCCCCTGCCTGTCGGCCTACGGTTGGACGGCCTGAAGTGCCTGCCGCAGGCGCTCGACGTGTGCGTCAGGTGACTGCAGACCAGCACCCATCGTATTGATCGACAGGTGTGTCGCGCCCAGGTGCCGCCATTCCTCGACGGCGGCGTGCCAGTCATCCGGGCTGCCGCTGTTCGCGTTCAAACGGGCCTCGATGCCGAAGTCAGCCGGATCTTTGCCGGCGTCTTTCCTCCAACCCCGCATTTTCTCGAGCGTGGCTGGCCATCCGCCCTCAAGCGGTCGCTGTGGGAAGAAGCCGTCGGCTAGCTCGGCTGCCCGTCTGAGCGCCGACTCGGCCGAACCGCCGATCCAGACTGGGATAGGCCGCTGGACGGGCAGCGGGTTGATTCCAGCCGCGGTTACGGTGTGGTAGCGACCTTCGAACGTGACGACCGGCTCGGTCCACAAGCGCCGCATGAGCTCGATTTGCTCCTGGAAGCGTCGGCCACGGTTGTGAAAGTCCATGCCCAGGGCCTCGTACTCGACGGTGTTCCAGCCGATTCCGACGCCGAGGCGCAGCTTCCCGCCAGTCAACACGTCCACTTCGGCGGCTTGCTTGGCGACGAGCACGGTTTGCCGCTGCGGAAGGATGATGACACCGGTCACCAGCTCGAGGTTGGGGGCGATTGCGGCCAAGAAGCCAAAGACGGCGAACGGCTCATGGAACTGGCTCTTGTCGGTGTACGGCCCAGACCAACCCGGGTAGCTGGCGGGGTCGGCCCCGACCACGTGGTCGTACACCACCAGGTGCTTGAAGCCGATCTGCTGCACCGCCTGCGCGTACGCACGCACGCCAGCTGGATCGGGGCCAATTTCGGTCTGTGGAAATACAACGCCTATCTGCATCGATGCGCTCCTCGTCTCCTGTCTTGCGTGTCAGTCCGGGCTAGCCACCAAGGCGGCTAACGCGCGTTCCGAGACCACCTGAGCCAGGGCCGCATGTTGCGCTTCGAACAGGCGCGAGTTGCCCAGGGCGGCCAGATCCAACAATCGGTCGAGCTGCTGGCGCGGAAACGCGGCCCCCTCGGCGGTACCCTGGACCTCGACCAGCTGACCGCCGTGGGTCATGACCACGTTCACGTCCGCGTCGGCAGTCGAATCCTCGATATAGGCCAGATCAAGGAGCGCCTGACCACCTACCAGCCCGACGCTGACTGCCGCCACAGCTGTGACGAGCGGGGTGTGGGTAAGTTTTCCAGACGTCAACAGATCGTGAATTGCCAGCGCCAGCGCGACGTACGCCCCGGTCACGCCTGCCGTTCGCGTGCCGCCGTCAGCCTGAATCACAATGCAGTCGAGCAGAATCTGACGCTCGCCCAGTTTCTTCATGTCGATGGCTGCACGCAAGCCTCGCCCGATCATGCGGCTGATCTCCTGCTGCCGACCGCCGCTGATGCCCCGATTCCACGGAATGCGTTGCGGGCTCGACGGCGGAATCATGGCGTAGTCGCTGGTGACCCAGCCCTGGCCCTTGCCCTTCAGGAAACCAGGCACCTGTTCCTCGACCGCGGCGCTGCACACCACCCAGGTGTCGCCCATACGGATGAGGCACGAGGCCGGCGTCGACTTCAAGAAGCGCGGCTCGATACTCACGGGCCGGAGTTGGTCGGCCGAGCGCCCGTCGGCGCGTGTGCCAGGTTGAGTCACTGGCCAATTCTAGGCGAGCTCGGAATCGCCGTCGTCCAGCGCCAGCAGCAGTGCGTATTCGCCGATCTGGCGGTACAGACGTTCCATGGCCGCCGTATACGCGGCCTGGTCCCGCACGAACGGCGGCGGCCCGAGTCGTTTGACCGCCAGCGCATCGGATTCCGGCAGCGCGAAGTGAAGCGCAACCTCTTCGGTCTGCGGCGGCGCGCTCCAGAAGCTCGATACGTCTACTTCGGCGGCTTGCTCGACCTCAGGGCCGGCTTCCTGCTCGGGGCCGCCGCGGCGCGCCCGAAGCTCGGCAATGATCTCTTCCCGGCTCCGGCCACGCAGCAGGAACATGACAAACGGGTCCTCGTCGAAGCGCTCGCCGAGCAAGTAGTGGACAGCTGCAATGTGCTTGCACGGGTTGGCCGGATCCGGACATGAACAATCGGCCACCAGGTCACCCGCGTGAGCCGGAAACAGACTACACCCGACCTCAGAGCTCGAAAATAACTCCTCGATCTCCTCGGGCATCTCGCCACTGAGCAGTCGCGCCGCGTACAGCGCCTCGGCCGCCATGGCGTCGATGACCCGTTGCCACTCGGCGTTACTCAGCCGCTTGAACTGGATGGAGACCTGATAGGGTTGCGGACGGCTGCCGTTGACGATGGCCCTGACACCATCCGGGTCCACGTCCAGCGACACCACGCGGCCAGTGCGGGCGTAGGTACGGCCTCTGGCTAGGCGGCCGGGATTGACAAGCTGCTCGAGCGCATCGATCCAGCGGCTGGCCCACCACGACTTGCCGAATGCGCCGCGACGCGTACGAGCTTTGATACCGTGCGAGGGCAAGCTCGGGCCGTGGCGCTCCCACCACGCGTAGTCGGATGCGGTCACGTGTCATCTTCGGCGATGGCTTCCTCCCGCCGCAGGCGGAAGAGCTGGCGCAGGTCGTCGGTGCTCATCTCCGTGATCCAGGACTCGCTGGTTCCGACGATCGACTCGGCCAGCGCTACCTTGCGTTCGATGAGATCGTCCAACGTCTCTTCGAACGTGCCCGCGCACACATACTTGTGGACTTGCACGTTGCGGGTCTGGCCGATTCGAAAGGCCCGATCGGTAGCCTGGTTCTCGACAGCCGGGTTCCACCAGCGGTCGAAATGGAAAACGTGGTTGGCGCGCGTAAGGTTGAGACCGGTGCCGCCCGCCTTGAGCGACAACACGAACACCGGTGGCCCGTGAGCATCGGTCTGGAACTCGGCCACCAGCCGATCACGGTCTGCCATTTGGGTACCCCCGTGCAAGAAGTGCACTTCCCGGTCGAGCTCCTCGCGCAAGTAGTTCTGGAGCATGCGGCCCATCTCGGCGTACTGCGTGAAGACAAGCGCCCGCTCGCCGGTGGCGACGACCTCTTCGAGCATCTCGCCCAGCCGCGCCAGCTTGCCTGAGCGACCTTGCAGGCCACTCCCGTCGTGAAGCAGAAGGGCCGGATGATTGCACACCTGTTTGAGGCGTGTCAGTAGCGCCAGAATCAGCCCGCGGCGCTGGATGCCGTCCGAGTCGGTGATCTGGCGCATGGTGTCCTGGACCACGGCTTCGTAGAGCGTGGCCTGTTCGCGGGTGAGCGAGCAGTACACCTTCATCTCTTGTTTGTCGGGCAGGTCTGAAATAACCGAACGGTCGGTTTTCACACGACGCAAGATGAACGGCGCCGTGAGCGCCTTCAGCCGCGCTGTAGCGTCGGCGTCAGATGCGCGCTCGATGGGCAGGGCGAACTCACGCCGAAACTGATCGGCCGAACCGAGGTAGCCAGGGTTGATGACCTGAAAGATGCTCCACAGATCGGCGAGTCGGTTCTCGACTGGCGTGCCGGTCATGGCCACGCGCCAGCGGGCGCCAATCGCCTGGGCTGCCTTGGCCGCCCGAGTCGAGGCATTCTTGATGTTCTGCGCTTCATCCAACACCACCCCTTCCCAGCTGACGCGCGCGAGAACTGCTTCGTCGCGGTGCAGGAGTGAATAGGTGCTCAGCACCACGTCATGCTGCGCTGCAGCAAGCGCGAAGTCATCGCCTGATGCCCTGGCCGACCCATGATGCACCAGCACCCGCACCCCAGGCGCGAACCGCGTCAGCTCATGCCGCCAATTGCCAACCACCGATGTAGGACAGATGACCAGCGTCGGCTGAGACGGCCGGCGCAGAAGCAGCGCGATCAGCTGGGGAGTTTTTCCAAGCCCCATATCGTCGGCCAGGAGCGCGCCCAGGCCGTATTGCTGAAGCGTGGAGAGCCAGGCTACGCCGCGCTTCTGATACGGGCGAAGGGTGCCTTGAAACCCGTTTGGCTCTTGGGCTACGTCGACCTTAACGCCCGTGCGAACATCCTCGAGCAGTGCTTCGATCCAGCCGCTGGCCTCGACCGCGCCGACCGCCACACCATCGATGCTGGTCGGCGCGAGAGCAGTCGAGAGGGCTTCGGCCAGTTGCATCTGGCCGCTCTGGTGGCTCTGGATGAAGGCCAAAGCGCGTTCGATCTGATCGGGTCGGACGTCCACCCAGCGACCGCGCAGCTGAACCAGGGGCTCCTTGAGCCGCGATAGCATCTCGAATTCCTCTCGCGTCAGCGGCTGGTCGCCCAGCGACAGCTGCCAGTCGTAGCTGACCAGACTGTGGAAGCTGAGCAGGCCGAGGCCATCGGTCCGCGACGGATCTGGCTCGCGAGCGCCGCGCAGTCGCAGACGGACATTCAGCCGCGTGTCGAGCCCGGGCAGCAGCACGCCGTAGCCACTGGCTTTGAGGAGCAGGGCTTTGTCGCGCACGAGGTCGGCCGCCTCGCGCGTCGAAAGCGTGCACGCGTCAGGCCGAGCCGTTCGCAGGCTAGCCTCGATCGGGGGAAATACGCGGGAAGCTCGACCCAGCGCAGCCAGCACGCGCTCCTGCGGCTGGTCGAAGCGGCGGGTCAGAAAGCGCGCGGTCTGGCCGCGGTGGCGCCACACGTCTTCGACGGGCACGAGCAGGCTCGGATCATCGGTCGCCTGCAGCATGTACTCCAGGCGCCACGGGCGAGTGTCGATGGAGTTCGCCTCAGCTGGTGGCACGAGCCGAAAGCAGAGTCGAAAGGCATCGTCTGCTTCGGCGTCCGCAGCCAGATCCGTCCAGGCGCCGACCTGACGGCGCAACGTGTGGGCGGCGTCACCTTGTAGATGAACGATCGCGTTCTCGCGGGACAGGGTGGCTAGCCAGGCGCTCACGGCTGCCGGCAGCCGCCCCCAGTCGCCTGGCTGGGGTCGCGCGCGGCGCGCAACACGGTCGATGGTGGCGGCCAGATAATCGGCCAGCGTCTCGCGAGCTGTCCCGCGCTGAGCAGCCGCGTCCCAGGTGAGGGCCAGCGCGGCGGCGGGCATCGAGCGCTCGATGGCGCGCAGCGTGGCCCGATCGCCGGGGTCGTCCACGACAGGTGACCAACGACTCAGCAAATCCTCCTCGCGTGAATACACGCGCGGCAGAAATCGTTGCCGAGCCAGCAGAGAAAGAGCGAACCGCGCGGCCACGATCCAGGCGCGCAAGTCCTCTCCCATGACTACGGGGTTGGGCGCCGAGGCGGCGGCAATGCGCGGCAGCAGGCTGACGGTAGCTACTTCGTCCAGCACCACCGCTGGCACGCCCCAGAGCCCCAACCGCAAGCTGGACACTGTGTCGACCGGTTCGGTCGACCGATGCGGCTCACTCTGCAGTTCGAGTTCCGGGGACGACGGCAAACACGCGAACACCTGGCGCACGTTGGTCTGGGTCGCCCAGCGTGTAAGCCCCATAGTCGACAGGGCGTGTCGAACGCCGTCGTCGGACAGTGCGAACGGGTGAGACGGAACCACCACCGCCTGGGTTGCGCTGGTCCGCGAGCCGAGGATGCCTCGCGTTTCGACTGCCGGGCGCCGTCGCTGAAGGCGGGGCCTCAGTCGCACGGCCGGCGATTGTTCGCCCCAGATGGCGAACCCGGCGGGCGAATCTCCACTGGCCAGGACCCAGCCTCCATGCAAGACAGGCGCCGAGGGCCGGGTACGGGGCACAGTACAAGGTATGCCACTATGGCTCGCGGACGCTCTCCCTTTTCGTCACAGGAGCTCGTACCCGCCCATAGCACCCCCAGCCGCCCCGAGCCTGGCGCCCCGCAGCACAATCGAAGCCAAGATGGCCTGAAGCCCTGCCTTTGGCGGTCGCAAGCACATGCCAGCGGCCTTCACCAGAGCAGCGCGAGCGCCGCTCCGGCGGAGATTGGTGGATCAGCCACCATGGCGTGCATCGAGGCCGAGAGGCAGCCAGTGCGGAGTGGGCGATTGTGGCCGCCTCGCTCCAGCCACGCCGTGGTCAGGTTCGACCCTGTCTAGCGTGCGCTAGTGTTGTTGCCAGTGCCTGGCACGTCACGGTAGGCCATGGTGCCGCTGCGCAGTCGCCGCAGTGCGCCAACATCTTGTGGCACGGCGTCAACTGGACAAGGTAGCCCGGCAGTCCAGACATACTATGGTCGGTTGTGGATGTGGCCGTCGCGAAGGGGCAGGCGGTGCGAACGTCGCCCCGAGGCGCGGCACGGTCTTCGCGCGGGCGGACGCACTGGCTCGCGATCAGTGGCTTCGTACTCCTGGCCTTGCTTGTAAAGGCGCCCCAGTTCGTCGCGCCGATGGGTCAGGACCAGGGCCTCTACCATGCGGTGGCCGAGGAAATTCTGCGTGGCAGTGTGCCGTATCGGGATGCCTGGGATCCCAAGCCGCCCGGGGTCTTCTACACCCATGCTGCGCTGCTGTCGCTGATGTCTGACCCCTGGCGGGTGTGTCAGCTCGGCTCGCTGCCCGGCCTCAGCCATTCGAACCTGCAGCCCCGATGCGGGACGCTGCTGTTCCAAGCGGTCGACTTTGCGTATTCGCTGGGCGTGGGCGGGCTGGTGCTGCTGGTCGCGCGTCGCCTGGACTTCGGGCGCTCAGGTGAAGCGCTCGCGTTCGGACTCACGGTCATCTTTACCAACCTCGCCGTGTTGGACGCGGAAGGTAGCACGCCCGAAAAGTATGCGCTCGGGCCGGCCGTGGGGGTCGTACTGGCCGGGCTGGCGGGTGTGCGAACCCGGCAGCGCCGCTGGCTCGTTCTGGCTGGTGTATTGGGGGCCGCGGCAGCGTTGTTCAAGCTTCCCGACCTGGCCAGCTTCGGGGCGCTCAGCCTGGTGCTCGTCTCGCTTCGGCGTGGGCGCGATCTCGTGTGGCTGTGGGGGGCCTGTCTGGGCGTCCTGGGCGGGGTCACAGCCGTGTTCGTGGAAATGGGCGCGGGCGGACCATTCCTCGAAGCTACCCTTCTGTACAATTTTGGCCGCGTCAGCTTCCAATCTGAGCGGATTGCGTATGCCGCGCTGGTCTCCGGCTGGCAGGTGTTTCGCGATGGGCTCGCACTTCTGTGGCTGCCCACGCTCATCGGGGCGGCGGCTGCCTGGCATGCGCAGCGCTGGCGCGTGTTGCTGCTCTGGGCAGCGCTCGACGTCCTGGCGTTGTTCCTCGGCGGCACCAAGTTCACGCGCGAATACTTCTTGCAGCTGGTGCCGAGTTTTTCGTTGTTGGCCGTTGTGGGCCTGCAGACGCTCTGGGTTGGGCAGGCCCGCGACCGACTAGCCCGGGCCTGGCTGCTACTGAGCCTGGCCGCGATCAGTCTGCTTTCCGGTGCGTTCCAGGCCGGCTTCACGCTGCGGGCATGGAACGAGTACATCGCCAATGGCTGGACCACCACCAGCGCCGAGCGACTGGCGGCCATGGTGGCGGCGTTACCAGCCCGCGAAAGCCTGTTCGTCTGGGGCGACGAAGCCGAGCTGTACCCGTTGTCAGGTCGGCTCCCGACAACGCGGTTCCTCAACACGGCCGGCCTGGCGGCGAACGCTGATCCATCAGTGAAAGCACGCAGAAGCGAGATGATAATCAGCCTGACGCAGGCTCCGCCGGCCGTACTCGTGGTGGACCGTCGGATCGGGACAGATGACCCTGACGGGCGCCTGCAGCTCAACGTCGGGTACTTCCCTGAGCTGCAGCAGCTTCTGGCCGACAACTACCGGCAGATGGACGATGGCGTCTTACGAGCGTACCTCGGCGGTGACCGTGAGCAGGTCTTTGTGCGCCAGGGGGGCACGCTGGACCTTTGCGCCGAGATGCAAGGTTGCCGTCTGATAGATGAAGGTACGTCGTTGAGCTGACCCGTTTGTAGCCTGCGGAGCGCCTGAGGCCACACAATAGGTTGCCGCTCGCGTGATCTGGAGGCCGATAATGCCGCGTTCAATTTCTCGACTTGTTGTTGTCGCCTGGTTATGCCTGGCCGGGACCGCTGGCGCGAATGTGCCATCGTTTGCGCAGAGTGACGAGCCGGGACCCCAGGCCGCCGCACCAGATGCGGACAGCACGCCGGCTGTCGAGGCGCCGCAAGCCCCGGCCGGACCCATCCTTCAGCCCTCGGACTACACGCCGGTCGTTTGCGATCCGGGTGCGGCTGGTTTTCGGTACGTGGAAGTGCGCGGCACCGGCTTCGAGGCCTGGGCCACCCAGCGATTGGTTGGCAACGTGGTTGACGGCAATGGCGTGTCCCAGATGCAGTGGGGCAGTGTATGGGTCTCACCCGAGGGCGCCCTGACATTGGAGGTCAACGTGTGCGCCGATCCGTTCCGCAACCGACCGGCGCTTCGGGCGGGAGACTATACGGTGGTGGTCGGGTCTGGATCAGGCAGGGCTATCGCCGCCACCAGCATTGCGTTGTCACCGCCACCCGGACCGCCCGCCGAGGGTGACGAGCCGGAGAGCATGCCGCCCGCAACGGCGGCGGCGAGTCCCACACCCGCGTCCACCACGATTCCGTACGTCCTGCCCAACATTGGCCCGCAACCCACACCGACGCCACTACCGCAGGTCACCATTCCGGGCGGCGCAACTTCTTCAGCGGCGGTCGCGCCCACGCCGACGGCCGGGCCACGCACCGGGCCCGGCTCGCTGTCGCAGCCGTTTGGGGTCGGCGCACCCGGGACCCTGGCCGATGGCTGGCAGCTTGTCGTTACCGGCGTAACGCCAGACGCCTGGGCTGGCATTCACAGCGCCGTGCCTTCGACAATCGCACCCGCGTCGGACCAGCGTGACTTCGTGGTTCGCGTGCAGGCCACATTCCTGAGCCAGGGCACCGGGGTCTTCAGCGGGATGCGGCTGGCCCTGCTCAGCGGCGTCCAGACCACCTACGACCAGTTGCACAACTCCTGCGGCACGATTCCCGACATGCTTCCGCCAAACCTGGTCACTACCGGCAGCGGCGTCCGCGGGAACCTCTGCTTCACCGTCCGTGCCTCCGACATCGGGACGCTGATCATGTTCGACAACCAGTCCACAGAAGCCGACCGCGTGTATTTCTCCCTCAAGTAGCACAGGGTGCAACCGAAGGGCGCCTGCATTCGTCGTATGGCGGAATACAGGAGGTTTACGGCGAATGACTGTCGCCATCGAGGCGGACACGAGTGCTGACGAGTTGGTCCTGGAGCCGCCTGCGTCCGTCCCGTCTGTGACTGCGGCTCACGCAGCCGCCACGATCAAGGTCGACGACGCCACCGCCGCTCGCATCAGCGACGCCGTGAGCGCGTACGTCGAGTCGCTGACGAACCTGGAGGCGCAGTCGCCCGAGTTCGAGCGCAAGGTCGAAGCGATCACCCGCATGGGCCGCGACGAGATTCGTCGCTCAGCCGAGGCGTCAAGCCGCTTCCTCGATCGACCAACCGCGGCCCTCAAGCAAGGTCCGATGACCGAGGGCTCGCAGGTCTCCAGCGCCCTGGTCGCACTTCGCCAGCAGGTCGAGGACCTCGATCCTTCGCGGCACCTCCAGCAGCGCCGTGGCATTTTCAAGCGCGTGCCGTTCGGCTCACAAGTGAATGACTACTTCCGCCGCTATCAGTCGTCGCAGCAGCACATCGAAGCCATCGTCAGCGGACTGTACCGCGGCCAGGACGAACTGCTGCGCGACAACGCCGCGCTGGAACAGGAGCGAGTGCACCTGTGGGCGATCAAGACACGCCTGGAGCAGTACGCGCACATGGCTGCTGCCCTGGACGACGCCCTCACCCGCAAAATCGCTGCGTACGAATCCAATGAGCCCGAAAAAGCGCGTGGCCTCAAGGAAGATGCTCTGTTCTACGTACGCCAGAAACGCCAGGACTTGTTGACCCAGCTGTCGGTCGTGGTGCAGGGTTACTTGGCCCTGGATCTGATACGCAAGAACAACCTGGAGCTCGTCAAGGGTGTCGAACGCGCGACCACGACTACCGTCTCAGCCCTGCGGACCGCGGTTATCGCTGCGTTAGCGCTTGGCAATCAGAAGCTCGTGCTGGATCAGGTCACCGCGCTGAACACGACCACTGGCAACATCATCGAGTCCACCTCGCAGATGCTGCGTCAGCAAACCCTGGAGATCGCCGGCCAGGCCGCCAACTCGACCATCAGCATTGAAAAACTGCAGGCGGCATTCAACAATATCTACGCCACCATTGATACCATTGACACATTCAAGCTCGCCGCGCTCGACAACATGCGCAAGACCATAGACTCGTTGTCCTCTGAGGTCGCCAAAGCCCAGCGCTATGTCGAACGCGCTCGTTCGGCAGAGCTGGCCCAAGCCGGCGCAAATGGGCTTGTGTCCGAGCTCACACTGCCGGCCAGCAGTCAGGGAGTGTGAAGCCATGTGGCTGCTGTTCATCCCGATTTTGATCATGCTCGCGCTGGTGCTTTCGCTTGGCGCGATCGTGGCCGGCCTGTTCTGGGTGCTGAGTACGGGCTGGCCGCTGCTGCTTATCGGCCTCGGACTCTGGTTGTTCTTGCACGGTGACCGGCGGCCCGCCCGTCGAGACCGCTGTGGAAGTGATCTCCGTCGGCTGCACGTGCAGCCGGCCGCAAGTCGGTCATCAACTCGGCAGCCCAGGGACAAGCGCTCGTCCGTGACCAACGCTGCCGATCCGCTAGGCGCACCCGAGCTTCCCGTCGAGGTACAGGTCAAGGTCGAGCAGATCCGACGCAAAGTGGACGTGCTGCTGAGCTACGCAGGTCGCTTCCCACCTTTCTCGCATGACCTGTATCTGGTGCGCCAGACCGCCAGCGAGTATCTGCCCCGCACGATCGGCGCCTACCTCGCTTTGCCGAAACAGGTCGCCACCCAAACGCCGCTTAGCATGGATGGCAACACTGCGTATCAGGAGCTCAAGGCGCAGCTCGAGTTGCTGGATGGCAAGCTGGACGACATTGCCACTGACCTGCAGCGCCAGGACACCGACCGCCTGTTAGCTAACCGACGGTTTTTAGAGGCACGCTTCGGCACGCGCGAGGCCAAGACGCCCGGGGCAGCCTAGGCTGACGAAGCCCGTGTCACGGCAAAGGCTAGGACACCAGCCGAAGCCGGCGGGAGTGGCACGCGCGCTCGGCCCTGGATCTTGAAGACACCGCCTGGAACCTCAGAGTTCCAGATGTTCCGTGACGAGTCCGTTGATCCGCAGGTCCTGGTGTGCACGACGGGTAAGACCGAGCTGCGTTATCGCCTGCGCTGCATTGAGGAGTTTGAATGTATATGCCGCCCATGATGGAGGCACTCGGCCTGGCGGAGGTCGAGCGCAACCCCAAGAACAACCGTATGCGCGCTCGTTGAGGCCGCTGGAGCCCTTGCGCGGACGCTAAATCGCCCTGCGGCTCCCCATTACGAAGTGCGCGATGATCAGGATGATCGCAATCACCAGCAAGATGTGAACGATGCTGCCGAGCGCGAAAAAGAAAAATCCGCCACCCCAAATGATCAGGCAGAGCACGGCGATGATGAGCAGAATTGGCACCAAAGACTCCTTAGGCTGAATCTGACACTCTGTTTGTACCCGAATCCGAGAATCTGGGGTGCTTCTCAGTCTTCGAGACGGGTGGAGATCAGCTTGCGTACATCAGGCCAGTAGGCGGCGACTAGATCGCCGGCGTACGGATCCCCGCCATAGGGCACCTCCATCGCCAGCTCGGTGTATCGATGCTGAGCGATGTCGCGCTGCGTGTTCGGGTTGGTGTGGGCGTTGGCCTGCACCCACTGCACGCTGCCGTCGCCACTCGCGGGATCGACTACGTAGAGTGTGCGAGCGACGCTCGGTACAGCGTCGTCGAGCGGGCCAGTAGCGCCTGGCCGGGCGACGTCGATCATCAACGAACGCAAGTTCTCGACGATCAGGCTGCGCAAGTCGAAGTCGTAGGCCATCGAGTCCTGGGCCACCTGCCCGCTGAAGAAGAGCGCCGCCCGCCCAAGAAACCCGACATCGCCGGAACGCTCGCTCATCGCCTGCATGAGCGAGCGAAAGACCAGGTGCTTGCGAGCATTGTGCTCGAGCGCGGGGTCGTAGTGCTCTTCGACAGGCACGGTCTTGATGAACTGGATGACCTGTGTTCCGTTGAGCCGTTGGGGCCCTTTCTGGAACTCTCCAGCCGGAAACTTGGCCCCGTCCAGATAATAGGCATTGACCTTGAACGCCAGCGGCACGTCGACGTCCAGGCCACCAAAGACGCTGTCGGTGGCGCCGGCAATGGCCGACTCTTTGAATGCCAGCTGAAAGTCGATCGCCAATCCCGAAGCGTCCTCGAGGGTGCGGCGCATGAGATCGAAGCCACCGATGGCGTACGCGCGATCGATCTTTATCGGCCCAACCTGCGATTCGCCCCGCGCTTGCAGAAAGCGCTCGATCTCGGGCGCTCGAATGTCGTGCGTGAGCGAGACGAGGTCGATCTGGCGGGTGGCATAGTCATACGAAAAGATCGTCAACGAGCCGATGAAAGCGCGCTCGGTGAGCGGCGGCTCGTGCGTCTCGCCGTAGCCGAACAGCAGGAAGTTCAGACGCGTCGCATTCAAGCGCGGGTCAATGCGCTTCCAGTAGCTCGGGTCCTCAGCCGCGTTCGCCTGGCGATGGCGTTTCGCCTCCAGGAGCAGCGGATGCAGGACCCGCTCGAACTGGGTGTCGGTCGAGGCCGACCGGGGCTGTGCCGGGGCTGGGGTGGCCTCGGCCACGGCAACCGCCGAGGCCAGGGCCGGCGGCGTAGCCAGGGGCAAGGGTGCCAGCGCCACCAGGTCGTCCTCCGAGTACTTCGAGGGCGCCATGCTGATCAGAGCGGCGAGCGCGACGAACGCGCCGAAGGTAAGGGCGATGAGGACTCGTCCCAGCCGGTGTTGCGGGAGCACCGGGGCCGATTCTACGGGCCGGCCACCCGGCGCCGCCCAGAACGCCTCAGAACCAGCGGCTGGCGGACCTAGCGCGCCTGGGCGGCGAGCGCGTTTGGATCGGTGCCTGGACCGATGATGAACCGGCTGATGCGCGTGGATTGGGCCGCATCTCGCACGTAAACCACCAGGAATTGACCAGGCTGCCCCTTGTTCGACGCGAACACGCTCGCTGGCAGTGCCTGGGCCAGCATCTGGCTGGTGTAACGCTCTACCACGAACTGCGGATTGCCTTCCTGCTGCGGGTTCTGGGGTTGAGCGTCCCTGGGCAACAGCCTGTGCGCCTCAGCCGTCGCCTGCTCCAGCGTCAATGGCTGAGGTGCCTGTCCGGCTTGACTGATCCCGACAAGTACGGCAGCCCGGCCGCTTGGGTCAGGGACGAACCCGGCGTGGTATTCGAAATTGCCCTTGCGATAGACAGCCAGGCGGTCGGGGGTCTCGCCGGCGGGTGGACCGTAGGCGGCGTCCAAATCGGCGCGCGTGTTACCGCTTCCCCCTGCGCCGGCGACCTGGCCCGCAAACGCCGTGGGAGCTGAGGTTGGCGTGGGCGCTGAGGCCGGGGGCGTTGGCGCGGCTGGCGGTGGAGTTGCCGGCGCACTGGCGGTGGGTTGGGGCGGCTGGGCTGGCGCCGAAGGCTCCGTCGCGGCGGCCTGCGCGGGTTGGGCCACCTGAGTTGGCGCCGGCGGCTCGGTCGGCGGTACTGCCGCGGCCGGTGGCGGTGACGTCGGCGCCGGCAACGCGGTTGGCGTAGCCACCTGCGTTGGAGACGGTGCCAGCGTGGCGGTGGGTGCAAGAGTGGGCGACGGCGGTACCGTTGGCGGCACGGAGGTCGGCGATGCGCCGAATGTGGGCGTTGCGGCGGCCGCAGCAACAGCACTCTGGGTCGGGGCGCCGGCGACCGAGACGTTGACCGTGCTTTGCCGGTTGAGCAAGAAGAAGGCTACGGCCGCACCGATAATCAGCACGCCAAGCCCGAGAGCCAGCCACGGCCACCGGTTGGAAGGCTCGCCTGGCTCCATCGGCACAGTCCGCCGAGGCGGGGGTGGCGGAGGAATGGTGGCCATTGGGTACCGTTAGCTAGGGCACGTTCTGTACCGGACCGAATACCCGTGCGGCACGGCCGGGCTTCGCTGGTGGGCTTCTCAAGCCCACACGGTCCTCGTACAGTGAAGGCTCTGGGGGACTCAGCGGTCGCTTTGGCGACCACTGACCACTGACGACTGACCACTATTCGTATCGGCGAGGATGGCGGCCGGGCTGCCTTATTGGTGGACGGCGTCGTCCAGTCCATCTCACCCTCTGACGGCCTGAGCGATGGCGGCTACTGGGCAGCGATGGTGCCCGACGAGCGGCCACGCGCTGCGCTGATCCTGGGCCTGGGCGGCGGCACCGTCGCCCGACTTCTGCTGGCGCGCTGGCGCGATCTGCGGATCATCGGCGTCGACGACGACGTGTCCATCCTGGAAACCGCGACGTCAGTAGGGTGGCTACCTGTGTGTGGGCTCGAAATTGTCGTAGCAGACGCGTTCGGCTACGTCCAGTCGTGCGCGGAGCGCTTCGACTATGTCGCGGTCGATCTGTTCCGCGGCGAGCGGCTGGCGCGGCGGGCGTTCGGCAAGCCCTTCCTGCGCAACGTGCGCGACCTGCTCGCACCGCGTGGACGGCTGGTGGTCAACCTGTTCGGTGACTATCGCGCACCCGAACGCATCGAGCGCATTGCAAGCTTGTTCGAGATTCGCGATCAGATCGGCGTCGGCGGCAACGTGGTTGTCCACGCGCGTCGGCGGCGCACGTGAACGCAACAATTCACCCCACGCGGGCGTCTGGTCGGCATGGGATGTTTGGTGCTACTGGTCGTGCTGGCAATTGTGCTCGGGGTCGGCTCGATCATCGCTGTCGGATTCACTATTGGACTGCTCTTTACCCTGGTCGTGGCTGGCCTGGTGGGCTGGGCGGCCGATCTGGTCGTGCCCGGACGGTTGCCGGGCGGCTGGTTCGGGGCGGTCCTATCCGGCATCGTCGGCGGGTTTATCGGTACGTGGCTCTTCCGGCTACTGGGAATTCATGATCCCGGTTTCACCTTGTTTCGAGTCGATCTCATCCCAGCGTTTGTCGGAGCGGTAGTGATAGCTGGTGCAGCCCAGTTGCTCAGCAGCCGCCGCCGAGGCGTGTAAGTCGGGCTGCAGGCTGACTAGTCAGAGGGCACAAGCGTGCCCCTTTTTTCTTGGTTACCGCGTTCGTTGACATTTGCCAGACTGGCTCGAACAATGGAGCTACCGTCGGCTGCGGCTGCATTTGACAAATGGAGCTTCCGTCACGCAGGGGAGACCGCGTCGACCCGGCTACTGTAGCCAAGCCTACTTCGCCATTCGAGCCTGGGAGGGAGATGATCAATGAGGCGTACCGCGTATCTAGTGTCCGCCTGGACCCTGCTGCTCGCGGCAGCTTGCGGGCCAGCCGCATCGCCGGCCCCCACGACTGCTCCGGCCGCTGCGCAACCGACTACCGCCCCGGCGGCGGCGCAACCAACAACCGCGCCGGCCGCTGCCAAGCCGACGACTGCTCCTGCCGCAGCACCAACCACTGCCCCAGTGGCAGCCGTGCCAGCACCGACCACTGCGCCAGCGGCAGCCCCGCCAGCATCGGCGACCGCAGCCGCGGCCGCGCCAACAGCGGCTCCGGCTGCCACAGGTTCCCGAGGCGCGGGCGGCACTCTGAAAATCCTGTATTGGCAGGCGCCCACCATCCTGAACACCCATCTGGCTCAAGGCACTAAGGACGACGACGCGGGCAGCCTCGTTCTAGAGCCTCTGGCCGCGTCGGGCCCAGACGGCAACCCAGTGGCGAAGCTCGCCGCCGAGGTCCCCACGCTTGCGAACGGTGGCATCTCCAAAGATCAGAAGTCGATCACCTGGAAACTGAAGCCAGGCGTCAAGTGGTCAGATGGAACGCCGTTCACGGCCGACGATGTGGTGTTCACCTGGCAGTACGTGGCCGACCCTAAGACCGCCGCGAGCGACAGCCAAACCGCCGACGGCGTGGTGAGTGTCGAAGCGAAAGATCCACTGACGGTGGTGGTGACCTTCAAAGACCCCAACCCCTGGCCCTACCAGATTTTTGTTTCGTACCTTGGCCACATTCTCCAGAAGAAGCAGTTCCAGGATTTCATGGGCGAAAAGTCCAAGGACGCGCCGGGCAACCTGGCCCCCATCGGCACCGGCCCCTACAAAGTCGCCGACTTCAAACCAGGCGACGTCGTCAGTTACGTGATCAACGACCAATATCGGGATCCGAACAAACCGTTCTTCAAGGAAGTCCAGCTCAAGGGCGGTGGGGACGCGACCTCGGCTGCGCGTGCCGTCTTCCAGACCGGCGATGTCGACTATGCGTGGAACCTGCAGGTCGAGTCGCAAGTGCTCAATCAGCTCATGCAAGGGGGCAAGGGCGATCTCGTCACGGCGCCGAGTCCGAACGTCGAGCGGCTGCTGCTCAACTTCGCCGATCCGAATACAGACGAAGGCGGCGCAAGGGCCGAGCCTGATACGAAGCACCCCTTCTTTTCAGACCTGAATGTGCGTAAGGCCTTCGCGATGGCTGTCGATCGCAAATCGATAGCCGATCAGTTGTACGGACCGGCCGGCGTGCCTAGCTGCAACATGATCACTTCGCCTACCCCGCTGGTTTCGAAGAACACCGACAGCCTGGACGTGTGCAAGTACGACATCGCGGCAGCTAACCAGCTGCTCGATCAGGCGGGCTGGACCAAGGGCTCCGAAGGGATTCGCGCCAAGAATGGCGTGAGGATGCATGTGCTCTATCAGACGACGGTCAACCCGCTACGCCAGAAGGAACAGGCCATCGTCAAGTCGGGTTGGGAGCAGCTTGGCGTGGAGGTCGAGCTGAAGTCGGTCGACGCGGCAGTCTTCTTTTCTAGCGACGCCGGCAACCCTGATACGGCTGCCCACTTCTACACCGATGTCGAGATGTACACCAATGGTGCGCAATTCCCCGACATGACGCAGTACCTGGCTCTTTGGACAACAGCCCAAATCGCCTCGAAAGCCAACAGTTGGCATGGCAACAACTATCACCGGTGGTCCAATCCTGACTACGACGCGCTCTATACGCAGCTGCAGACTGAAACGGATCCCGCCAAACGCACCGAGCTCATTGTCAAAATGAACGACCTCCTGGTCAGTCAGGTCGTCGTCATTCCGATGGTCGCGCGCACGCAGCCGACTGACGGTGTCAGCAAGCAGCTCAAGGGTGATATTCCGAACCCGTGGGATGGGGTTCTCTGGAACGTAGCCGACTGGACGAAGACGGGCGGCTAAAGACTCTCGGTCGAGGCTCAGCAGGCGTGTCTGGACGGTCCCGTGAGGATGACTCGAATGTCGGGTAGCTTGGCGTGAGCCGCTACCTCATTCGCCGAGTTCTCACGGCTATCCCGACGTTGCTGCTGATCAGCTTTGTGCTGTACGCCATTCTGTCCCTGGCGCCTGGGGATCCCCTCTCGCAGTTTGCCGCGAATCCAGCCGTTCCGCCCGAAGTGCGCGACAACATACGCCGCTCGCTCGGCCTGGACGATCCCTGGCCAGTGCGCTACGTCAAGTGGCTGTTCTCGTTGTCCCAGGGCAACTGGGGTTTCTCATTCGGCAGCCGCATGCCGGTCTGGGATTTGATCAAACTGCGCATCCCGAGCACGCTCGCGGTGGTCGGCATCGCCTACCTGGTCAGCCTGGTCATTGCCCTGCCGATTGGCATCCTGTCAGCGATCAAGCAATATTCGGCGTTCGACCACCTCTCGACCACGTTTGCCTTCATTGGCTTTTCGGTTCCGACATTCTTCACTGGTCTGCTGCTGATCATCATCCTCAGCGTCAAACTGCAGTGGCTGCCATTTATCTACGATTCGACGTTGCAGGTACGTGACCTCAACTCACTTGGCATCCAGATCAAACAATCGATCATGCCAATCGTGGTGCTTAGCCTATTTCAAGCTGCGACCTTCGTGCGCTATACGCGCGCATCCATGCTCGAGAACCTGCCCCAGGACTATGTACGCACGGCGCGCGCAAAGGGATTGGCTGAAACCAACGTCATCAACCGCCACGTGGTCCGGAACAGCCTCATTCCGGTGGTCACGCTGATTGCGCTGAGTGCGCCAACCATCTTTTCCGGCGCGCTGATCACCGAGCAAATCTTTCGTGTGCCCGGGATTGGGGCGTTGCTGATCACCTCCATCCAGAACAACGATATCCCTGTCATCATGGCCATCACGTTCACGTTTTCGTTCCTGGTAGTCGTGTTCAACGTGGTCGCCGACGTACTGTACGGCGTGCTCGACCCACGCATACGCTATGACTAAGGGAGTTTGATGGCGACCACCACCGTCACTGCCCAGGATGTCGTGCGCCTCCCAACCCTCACGGAGAAGGCGCTGCGGCGGCCCGCCCGCTCGCTGTGGTCCGACGCTTGGCGTCAGTTCCGGCGCCACCACCTGGCTATGGCCGGCGTGGTGGTGTTCGTGGTGCTGCTGCTGCTGACGCTCATCGGGCCGCTCCTGTGGCGCACCTCCGGCGAGACCATCGACTACGCAGCTGGTCTGCTCGCACCCTCCCTGCAACACCCGTTCGGGACAGACGATCTGGGTCGGGACCTTTTTGCTCGGGCATTGCTTGGCGGCCGTGTATCGATGGCGGTGGGCGTGGTGGCGGTCGTGATCGCGATCCCGCTCGGCACGACGGTTGGTGCGCTGGCTGGATTCTTTGGTGGGCGGGTCGACAGCTTGCTCATGCGCTTGACAGACCTGTTCCTGGCTCTTCCGCAATTGCCGCTGCTGCTGATGGTCACCTACCTGTTCCGTGACCCATTGAGAAGGGTGTTCGGACCTGAGGTGGGTATCTTCTTGCTCATTGTGGGCGTGATCGGCGTCCTGAACTGGATGGCCTTAGCCCGGTTGGTGCGGGCCGGATTCTTGACCCTCAAGCAGAAAGAGTTCGTCGAGGCGGCGCGCTGCGTCGGGGCCAGCAACGGACGACTCATGGCAGTGCATATCCTGCCAAACACGCTCAGCGCGGTGATCGTCGCGGCAACGGTCGGCATCGGCCAGGCGATCATTACCGAGTCGGCGTTGTCGTTCCTTGGGCTGGGGTTCCCGCCGGACGTACCCACCTGGGGACGCCTGCTGTACGACGCTCAGAACTTCCTGGATCTGGCGCCCCACTGGGCGATCTTCCCTGGCATGCTGATCTTCCTGACGGTTCTGTCGATCAACTACATTGGCGACGGTCTGCGTGACGCCCTGGATCCGCGCAAGACCCAGTAACTTCCTACCGGGGGCCGAAATCACGCGACGCGTGCTGGACTCGATGATGCTAGCGACCCTTCCAAATGGGGTCGCGTTTTTCGGTAAAGGCTGCTAGACCCTCGGCAGCGTCGTCGCTCATAAACAGCCGCCACACTGCCTCACGCTCCAGTGCGAGCGCCCCTTCCAGCGGCAAGTCGGCGCCGAGCCGGGTGGCAATCTTGATATTGCCAATCGCGAGCGTCGGTCCCTTGGCAAGCCTGGCGACGTACTCGACGGCCTGGTCGACGAGCACGTCGGCCGGGAAGAGCCGGTCCACCAGGCCGATCTCGAGCGCGCGCGCCGCTTTGACCTGCTGATTGGCGATCATCATGTCCAGAGCACGCGTGCGGCCGACCAGGCGCGTTAGGCGCTGGGTTCCACCATTGCCAGGCAACAGGCCGAGCGTGACCTCGGGCAGACCGATTCGATAGTCGCCGTCGGCGGCGAAACGCAGGTCGCACGCGAGCGCGATCTCCAGGCCTCCGCCCAGGGCATGGCCGCTAATGGCCGCCACGAACACCTTCGGCGTGCGCTCGATCTTGAGGAGAATCTCCTGCGCGTGCAGCACGGTCATGACTCGCTGCGCCTGGGTGCTGCTCTTGAAGTTGGCGATGTCGGCGCCGGCCGAGAAAAACCGTGGCGCCAGGTCGCTCAAGAGCACCGCGCCGTGCATGTCGCCGTCCCAGCGGATCTCGTCGACGGCGGCGTTCAGCTGGTCCAAGAACACCCGGTTGTAGGAGTTTGCGGGCGGGCGGTTGAGATGAATGAGTGCAACGCCGTCGCGCTGGCGGGACACGTTCACGAATGACTGAGCGGCAGCCGTTTCGACCATAAACCTGACGGTACCATCAGCACTCAGCCCTCGGTGCAGGAGACCTTCATGGCTCAGATGTTCATCAACGGCGAGCGCATCGACGCCGCCAGCGGCGCGACGATGGAGGTGTGCAATCCAGCCACCGGAGAGCTGGTCGACCGTGTGCCCATGGCTGACGCAAGCGACACCCGACGGGCGATCGAGGCAGCCGGCGCCGCTTTTCCCATCTGGAGCAAGACGCCTGCCCACCAGCGCGCCCAGATCCTGATGCATGCATCGACCCACGTCCGCGAACGACTGGACGAGGTCGCGCGACTTCTCACCAGCGAGCAGGGCAAGCCCATTCGCGACGCGAAAATTGAGACCAAACGGTTCGCCGACAACATCGAGATCTACGCCGGCCTGATCGCCTCCGGTGCCCCATCCGGAAAGCACGTCGCGTTGCCCTCGCAAAAGGCCATGGGCCTGGTGGTCAGACGGCCGATTGGCGTCGTCGGCGCGATCATCCCGTGGAACTTCCCGCTCACGCTAATGGCCAACAAGATCGCGCCCGCGATGGCTGTTGGCAATAGTGTCGTCGTCAAGCCAGCCAGCACTACTCCCCTGGCTAGCCTGCGGCTGGCGGAGCTGATGCACGCGGGCGGCCTGCCGGCGGGCGTGTTGAACGTCGTGACCGGCCCCGGCAGCGTCGTGGGTGAGGAGATTATCCGCCACCCACTCGTGCGTAAGATTGGCTTCACCGGGCAAACCAGCACCGGCAAGCAGGTTGCCAGAAGCGCCGCCGACGAGCTCAAGCACGTCACCCTCGAGCTCGGCGGCTCGGATGCTGCCATCGTGTGTGACGACGCTGACCTCGACCTGTCCGCCCGCAGCGTAGCCATCGGGCGCTTCTTCAACGCCGGGCAGGCGTGTCTAGCGGTTAAGCGCGTCTACGTCTTCGACAGCGTTGCAGACGCCTTCGTCGACAAGATCGCGGCGCGCGCACAACGCTTGAAGCTTGGCAGCGGCACGGATGCGTCCGCCCAGATGGGACCGCTGCACACGGCCAAGCAGCGCGACGAGCTCGAATCGCAGCTTGCCGACGCCATCGACCGGGGTGGCAAGGTCGTTGCTGGCGGCCGCCGGCCGGCCGGCGAGCAGTTCAGCCACGGCTTCTATTTCGAGCCGACCTTGGTGGTCGATGTGCCTGAGGGTGCGCGCGTGTGGACCGAGGAGACCTTCGGTCCACTCCTGCCGATCATGCGGGTCAGAGACCTCG
>JBPCIO010000287.1:0-49459 GCA_051006215.1 Chloroflexota bacterium | reverse complement strand
TTGCCAGCCATGTTGGGGCCCGTCAACAGCATGATGCGAGTATCCGGTCCGAGGGCAGTGTCGTTGGCGACAAATTGACCTGGCGGCAGGCTGTGTTCGACAACCGGGTGGCGACCACCGAGAATCTCCACGACATCGCCCTCGTCCACGAGCGGACGGCTGTAGCTATTCGCACACGCACTCTCGGCCAGCGCGACCAGCAAGTCCAGCACGGCTACCGCCCGAGCGATGTCGGCAAGCCGCTGAGCGCGGTCCGCCAGGCGTTCGAGGAGTGCGTTATACAGTTCGCGTTCCAGCTGCAACGCGTCGTCGTGCGAGCGGGCGACTCGAGCTTCCATCTCCTTCAACTCGGGAGTGACGAAGCGCTCGGCATTGGCTAGGGTTTGTTTGCGAATCCAGCCCAGGCGTTCGAGATGCTCGCCCACGCCCTCCGCGCCACTAGCCTGACGCTGGTAGTAGTCCGTCGACTGCCCGCACTGAGCCGATGTGACTTCGAGGTAATAGCCGAAGATTTTGTTGTAGCCAACCCTGGCGCCGCGCACACCAGTTCGCTCGCGCTCGCGCAATTCGAGCGCGGCGATCCACTGGCGCGCATCGCCGGTCAGGGCGCGGTGCTGGTCCAGGTCGGCCGAGACGCCGGGCTTGATGACACCCTCGTCGAAGAGGGTGGCGCCCTGGCGCAGCGTGGCACGCACATCCTCCGCAATTTCGGGCAGAGCGTCGGGCCAGGTGTGCTTCAACAGCGTCGGAAGTTCGTTCGACTGCGCTTCCAAGGCGCGCTGTATGCGTGGCAGCCGCTCCAGGCCAGCCGCGACAGCCAGGCACTCGCGGGGCATGAGTAGCCGCTGACCTGCTCGAACAGCCAACCGCTCCAGGTCTGGCAGGCCGCGCAGCGCCTCGACCAGGCGTGCCCGGAGCGGCGTGTCGGCGACCAGGCGCTCGACCGCGTCCAGTCGCTGGTTGATGCGGGCGGCCTCGAGCAGCGGCTGACCGAGGACACCTCGCAACAAACGCGCGCCCATCGGGGTACTGGTACGGTCCAGGACGCGAAGCAGCGTGGGGCCACCTTCGGTACCGGACGTTTCGAGGAGATCCAGGTTCAGCCGACTGGCGCGGTCGAGCACCATCGAGCCGCCGACGGCATACAGGCGCGGGTGCTGCAGCGTCCGCTCGACACCTGGGCGGGCTTCGCCGACGTAGGCCAGCAGTCCGCCAAGCGCCCGCAGCGCGAGCGGGTGATCGGTCAGACCCGTGGCCTCGGCGACGCCGCTGAAGCAACGCGTGACCGTTCGCGCCGCGGCCAGCGAGGCGAACACCTCCGCGCCGCGGCGCGTCGTAATCGCACCAGGTGGCAGGAGGTCGTCGGTGCTCGAGTCCGAATCGCGCAGGACCTCAGCAGGTCCAATGCGCACCAGTTCGGCAGCGACGAACTCGTCCGCGTTGGGTCCGCTGATACTTGTGACCAGCAGCTCCCCGGTGCTCACGTCGACATACGCCAGCCCGAAATGCCGGCCGTCCTTGAGCAGGCTGAGCAAAAAATTGCTTCGAGACCCGGTGAGCAGGTCGCTTTCGAGCAACATGCCCGGCGTGAGCACGCGGGTGATCTCTCGAGGCACCAGACCATTGCGGCTGACACTGCCGATCTGGTCGGCTATGGCCACGGCAATGCCATGCCCGATAAGCCGAGCAATGTAGGCGTCGGCAGCATGGGCTGGAATGCCGGCCATTGCCACGCGCTCGCCGCGGCCCATCTCGCGCGAGGTCAACGTTATGTCGAGAACGCGGGCGGCCAGGTGGGCGTCGTCTTCAAACGTTTCGTAGAAGTCGCCCAGCCGAAATAGCAGCAGTGCGTCCGGCTGGCGGCGCTTCAGTTCCAGGTATTGACGGCGAATCGGGGACAGGCCAACGTCTTCCATGCCAGGCAGCGTCAGCGTGCCTGCCAGAGGCGTCTGCCGCATGCCTCAGGCAGCCTGCCGCTCGCCTCTCGGCACCCCTGGCGTCAAGCGATCGGGAGCGTGGGTGATCTCTCCAAAGCTCACGTGCGAGCGCCACAGCACCAGCGTGCCAACCACAACTACTGGAATGTACAGAACGACCCAGTGCACGACGACATCGTAAGAGAACGCCGGGACGGCACCGATGCCGGCGACGTCCTGGAGCACTTTGACGAGCACGGCGTCGAACGTGCCTGCATACCCGGGCGAGGATGGCACCAGCGTTGCGAAGTTTGCAGCCGAACCGACCAGTAGCGCCAGTGGATACGTCGCCGGCAGTTTGAACGCAAGTAGCAGGACGAAAAACAGACCCAGCTCCAAACTCCACGCCAGCAGTGACAAGCCGAGCAACCGCGCGAGCCGTTCAGGCGAGTGAACCAGCGCCAGGCAGCGCGCAAAGTTCTCGGCCAGCCGCTCGATCAAGCCACCGAGTCGCCGTGGAGCGAACCGAGCCACAATCCGCGCGACGGCCTTGATCGCGGACGCGCGCCAGGCCGCCAGCGCCAACAGCCCGGCCGCGGTCAGGAACAGTCCGGCCGCAAGCATGCCGACCACGAGCAGATAGCCGGGCGCAGATGGCACAAGGGTCAGCGCAACCAGTAACAGCATCGCCAGCGACAATCCATCAAGGACGCGCTCCACGACCAGGCTGGCCACGGTCGATCCGTACGGAATGCCGCACCAGCGACCCAGCAAATACGCGCGCGCCACCTCGCCCACACGCAGAGGCAGCAGATCGTTGACGGTGAACCCGACCACCAGTGCCCGGAACAACACGCGCGTCTTCACCGCGTGCTCGGGCAGCAGCAGGCCCCAGCGCACGCTCCGTAGCCACACGGCCACGAAGTACAGCCCAACCGCCACCGGAATCAGCCGCCAATCCGCGTCGCGGAGCGCGTCCAGGATCTGGCTGGCTTCGCCGCGCACGCTGTTGAACAGCAGGAGCAGCAGCCCGGCGCTCAGGGCAAATGGGGCAAGCACACGCACCAGCTTGCGTGTATTCAAGAGGAGGCTTGCTCTGCCATCTTTGGGCGCAGGTCGGCGGGTGATAGCTGCTCGCGTGCGAAGAACACGAGGCCGAGCCCGGTCACAAGCGCGTATTGCACCACGTGCGAGACCACGATCAGCGCCAGAGCGCCCTGCGGGTTGGCGCCCACCACTGCTAGCGCCGCGGTGCCAAAAAACTCCTGGGTGCCGACATACCCGGGCCCAGACGGGATCATGATTCCGAGATTGACGATCACGACCGCCAGCAGGATGCCCGGCACTTCGAGTCCGCTGGCTAGGCCGAGGTTCACGCCCCGACTCAGGAACAGGTACGAGCTGGCCTCGGCCGTCCAGACGCCGGCTGACAGAGTCGCGGCCAGGACGAGGATGGGTGGGCGGCGCAACGGGGCCAGGCCGTCGACGAAGGCTTCGAACCGCATCTCGATCCACGCCGCGAGGCGGCCGTGAAACGGCTGCAGTACGCGCCGCAAAGGCACCTGCACGACGCTGGGCTTCCGCAGCAAGACAATCACGACCAGCGTCGCGGCTGAAAACACCAGCCCCGCGAGCAACTCGACTTCGCGGCCCCGCTCCGGCAGTTGGATGATCGTAGACACGACTCCGAGTAGTGCGATCAGGGTGAGGCCGTCGAATACGCGCTCGACTACCACCGAGGCAAGCGCAAATGTCTTGGGCACGTTTCGCTTGCGGCCTAACAGATACGCCCGCCAGAACTCGCCCAGACGGCCCGGCAGGAGGTTGTTGGTGGCGAAGCCCATGATCAAGATGGGAAATAACGTGCTCAGCGGCGCCCGCGCGGCGCCACTCAGGATGATGCGCCACCGCGCGGCCCGCAGCAGGTAGCCGAGCAGGGTACACACGGCCGATGGGAGCAGCCAGACGTAGTTGACGCCACGCAGCTCGTCGGCAAAGCCGGCCAGGTCAACCCGCTGCAGCGCGAGCATCAGAAACATCACCGTCAAGGCGAGGCCAATAACTGGCCTCAGGCTCGCCAGGCGGGCTTTCACGGACTGGGCAGCGCGTCGACGACGTTGCCGCGCGCGTCCGCCACCAGGATCCGACCGTCAGGGCTCACGCCCACGCCAATCGGTGAGCTGCCCTGAAGGGGAATCTCTTTGAGTTGTTCACCGTTCGCGCCGTACACGACCAGGCGCGCCTGCTCGGGAAAGCTGGCAACGATGCGTCCCTGGGCGTCGACGGCGATGTACGGCTTGTTGGTGACGCTCTGGCTCTCCCAACCGCTCACCGCGATCTGAGCGAGCGCTTCGCCGGTCGGACTCAGCTTCTGGATGCGAGCGTTCCAGGTGTCGGCAATCCAGACATTGTCCTCGCTGTCAAGTGCCACGCCGACCTGCTCTCTGAATTGGCCAGGCGCACTGCCCTGTCCGCCGAACATGCGTTTGAAGGAGCCGTCCAGCCCAAAGACCTGGACCCGCTTGTTGCCGGTGTCGGTGACATACACATCGCCGTCTGGATTGATGGCGATCGAGCGCGGGCCCCAGAACACGCCCGGGTCGGCATCCGTGCGACCCTTCGCATCGCCCAGGCGGCCCCACTTGCCCAGGAATTCCCCGGTCGGGTCAAAGAACTGGACGCGGTGGTTCCAGGTATCGGCGACATAGACGTTGCCGTTGGGAGCCACAGCTATGCCCCACGGCTCCTGGAACTGGCCATCAGCCTGGCCTGAGCCGCCCCACGCCGTGGCCACGCTGCCGTCCGGATTGAATGCCGTAACGCGCGCGCCGCGCCCTTCGACCACGTACAGCTTGCCATCCGGCGCCAGGGCCACGTTCTTCGGATCCACGAGTATGGATCGGCCGTCAGCCGTTTTGCCGTACACGCTGGAGCCGTCGGGCTGCGTTTGTAGCACCGCCTCCCGCACACCCGTCAGCGGTGCCTGTGGAACGGCCGGAGCGAGTCCGACTTGCGCGCCAGAGGCCACTCCGCCGAGCGGCGCCGGCCCGAGCGCCGGGATTTCCTTTTGAACGCAGAACTGCATCTCACGCGCGCCGGTCTCGCCAGGTACCTGGCGATACAACAGGAACTTCAACAGCTTCAGGCGATTGTCGGGACTGGACAACGTCTGCCCGATGAGGTCGAACTTCAAGGTGGGCAGTTCGACGCGCTTGCTGCCGATCTGCAACCCTGGGCCGTCGGTACCGGCGAAAGCCTTGTAGTCCTCTGGAAACCAAGCGTTCAACTTGTATGTCTGGCAGGTGTACTGGGCGAGCTCGTTCTGGATCGGGTCGACATTCGTCGAACGCGCCAGAAGAACCGGGTAGTCGGCCAGGTTGAGTGTTGGGTCGATCGTCTTGGTGTAGTACCGGCGATTGGCGTAGTCGCGCAGGTACCACTCGAACGGCCACGACACGGCTTCGTGATCCCCGTCGCCCCAGCCGTTGTCCAGCAGGATCTTCAGATCCTTGCCCTGCCCGGTCTGGGCGGCGATGCGTGCGATCTCGCTTGCAATGAACGGCACGTCGGGCGTGGACTGCACATAGATCAGCGGCTCGACCGGCACATCAGGGTGGTCATACGTAACCATCAACGCGGTGCGAACGGAGCCCGCCGTCAGAATCGCCAAGCCGCCAAGCGCAATGCCCGGCAGAACGGTCGTCCGCCCCCAACGTGGGCCCAGGTAGACGAGCCCTCCCGCAACAGCCGCTATCAGCGCCGCCAGCGCCAGGCGCTGCAGCGTCATACTTTGCAGCGCAACCGCTGAGGCCGCAGGCGCCACCCCCAGTCCGAGCCAGGCCAGGACAGCGAACATAGCCAACAGGACGAGCCCACCGGTGGCGAGCCCGCGGGTCGTGAGCGCCCGCCGACCCCACCCCGCGTCGGCCCACTGGCCGAGCAATCGGCCAGCCAGAAGCACCAGTGGCAGCGTGATCTGGGGCAGCATCCACGGCATTTTTTCGCCAGCCCAGCTGTAGATCAGGAGCGCCGCCGCGAACCAGAATGCGCAAAACCAGAAGAAGAGCTGCCGTGGCCGAACTACCACAATCGCCAGCAGGCCCAGTACCAGCGGCGTGAGCTCGTACAACGGCAGCAACATCAGGTAGTAGAACCAGGGCTGTCCACCACGCGCGAAGTCTTGCTGTTGGAGCCAGTAGCTGAGGGCGCCAGTCGAGCCAGCGCAGGCCGGTGTACTTAGCGTCACGACCGCAGTGCACATGCCTTGCAGGTTCGTCAGGAACGTCGTGTACAGGAGCACATTGACGACCGCGAACACGCCGATCCCGATGGCCCAGGCGCGTCCGCCGAGCGCTCCGACGCGAGCATGGAATTGCCGACGGTGTTCGCCTTTCAGGACGAACCAGCTTCCGACCAGGAACAGGAACGGGATGAAGCCGCTAATGAAGAAGTCTTCTTTGGTCGCGAACAACAGCGCGGCTGCCACGCACGCGGTGTAGAACCAGTTGCGTTGGCCCGTCGCCAGGTACCGGAACACGCCGATGACCAGTAGCAGGGTGAAGACGTCGACGTAGATGTCGTGCCGAATGAAACGCGAGAAGTACAAAAAGGAAGGCGACACGGTGAACAGGGCCGCGGCAGCAATGGCGCCGTAGCGGCCCAGTTCATGGCGCAGCAGAAACGGTAAGCCAATCAGTCCTACGCCAAATAGGGCCGGCACCAGGCGGGCGGTGAAGTCACTGGCGCCGAAGAGCAGAAAGACCAGCGCGTTCAATTCGAACAGCAGCGGCCCGTGCATCATCGGGTCGTGGACGTAGCCCTGGCCGTCGAACAGACGCCACGAGTAAAAGGCGTGCAGGCTTTCGTCGTGGTGGAATGCTTTGGCGCCCAGGTCGACGAAGCGCAGGATCAGACCGACCAGCATCAGCCCGAGGAACGGCAAATACTCCGGGTCGATCGGAATCTCGACCGAATAGCGGCGCCGCTTGTGTGGGGCGGGTGTCTCTAGGGTGCCCTTGCCTGGAGCCTCAGACTCGAGCTCGACAGGCGGGTAGCCCTGCTCGGGGCGTCTCGCGTCTGGCGGGGCTTGTGGAGTCTGAGTCGCGGCGGACGTGGCGGCGCGCGGCCCCACCTGGACCATAGCTTGGCTCGACCTCCGAGTCTTGTCCGAGTATAGCCCAGACGCCACGGCCAACTCGAAACTAAACTAACGCAGGTTATTGGTCTTACGTCAAATCGCTCAGTACCCGGGTACAGCTCGCCCGCCGCTGCGCGGCTCCGTGCGGGCCCGATGGGAATAAAAGCGGACTTTGCGGGACGTGGGCGTGGGTGGCTCCGCGTACACCTCGAGGGAGCCGCGCAGTGGCGGGGCGAAGCTCATCCATCGACCGAAGCGTGCGTCCTGAATTGCTAAGCGGCTCGGTAGCCGGCGACGCTGCCCGCGTGAAGCGACCGGGGAGGGCAGTGCATGCCGGCTTGGCTTAGCGAGCGCAGCTTGCCGGTGCCGCCCGGCTGGAAAGCGATCGGGAAGCGCGAGGCGTGACGTGGCTCAGTGGGGGCGTAGATGACGCTGCGCGAGGTGGCTAATGAGCGCGGTAGATGACGGTGCTGCCCGAGGTGGCTTAGTGGGTGCGGTAGATGACGGTGCTGCCCGAGCGGAAGGCGACGGGGAGCGCGCGTTCGAAGCGGGTGGTGACGGCCTCACCGTAGCTCTTGCGCTCGACGTCGCCTACGACCACGAACTGCACGCCATAGCGGTCGAGGATGGTGCGGATCGTATCGAGTGGCGCGTCCCGGTACAGGCCAGCCAGGTCGGCGGTGCGGCTGGCTAACTCCGGCACCGGCCCACGCCACTGCAGCTCGTGACCGGCCCACCCGAGAACTGTCGCCGCACCTGAGTAGGTCGCCATGCCAGCCGACGCGAAGGAGTATTCGTCGCCGAGTCCCTCGGCTACCACCGCGCGGGCGTTCGGCGCGTTCTGGTTGGACAGCCAGCGCACGGCCGCTCGCTCGTCTGGACTCAAAAACGCCAGACCGTCCAGGGTAGGGCCGCTCGCCGGCCGCTCATTCAGCCGACTCACGACAGCCGACACGGGATACACCAGCCCGACCACCACGAACACTCCAGCACACCCTGCGACGATCCAGCGCGCCCGACGCGTGAAACGCCCAAGCAGCGCCACGCCCACGCCGCCCGCCAGTCCAGACAGGAGCCACGCGTTTTCGTGAAACTTGAACACCGTGTTCATCCGCGAGTGGAACACGTCGTCCAGAAAAACGAGCTCGATTCCAAGCAGGATGGCCGCGGTGAACGCGCCGACCCCGACGACCATGGCCGCGGCCGGATCGAAGCTTTCGATCACCCCCGGCCATGGCACCAGTGCAGCCAGGAGCGCTACCAGGACACCCAGGCCGGGTTGGCCAAACACCGCCAGGGTGAGCCCGGCCGCGGCGCCGACGCACGTGACGACCCAGCCGCGCCGGTCGCCGACGCACCAGCGGGCAAACACACCCAGAGCCGCCAGGAGCCCGATCGCCCATCCAAACAGCACCAATAGCGAGCCGAGCGGAGTGCGGTCGGCAACGATGCCCAGTCCCAGCGGTGGCGCGGTGTAGCCGACAAAGTAGGGTCCGAACAGCACCGCGCCCGCAACGGGCGCCAGCACGGCGGCGGCCCACCGCCAACGCCAGGGCAGAGTGCTCAGAGAGGCTGCATACAGGCTCAAACCGCTATACAGCAGCCAGAACGGCGCAATGTCCCACGTATTGATGACCAGGAGTCCGCCGAGTGCGAGAGCGCCGAGAGCCTGCGTCCAGATGGACCGTAACGTCGCGCCTCGCGACAATACGTGCGCGGCCGCGACGCTCAGCACCAGCAGCTCGAAAGGTAGAGCCACGAAGTGTGGGTGCAGATCGCTGAGCAGCGCAGAAAAAAACGGGAACTCGTCGATGCCGTCTGGCTTCAGGTTCGGAATGACGCGCGAGGCATGAAACCACCACGAGCTAGCGACAGGCGGCCACAGCCCTGGTGTGATTCCCTCCCCAAAATGATTGATACCCAGGGTTTCACCCGCGGACGGGCTCAGCACACCCCGTGAGACGAGGTACTCGAAGAACGTCCCGAGATTGCCACAGAACAGACCCAGGAGCGTTGCGGCGCCGGCACCGACCGCCGACCAGGCCGTTTGCACGCTAGCCGCGCGCGCCAGGTTCCAGGCCAGCGACGTCAGCCCAACGATGGCTAACGCCGGCACTGTGGCCGCGGCCAGGTTGTAAACGACCCCGGGCTCGGAGCCATTGAGTTTGCCGGCACACGCCAGGATGAAGTAACCGAAGTAGTAGTAGGGCACGCTGAAGCCCGCCAGCCACGTGTCTTGCGTCGGCAAGCTCTGGGCGGTGACAAAGGCGTTCAGAAATGCCATATCCATCGGCTTCTCGGTAGCGGCGAGGGCAGGATCGTGGCTACGCAGCACGCCGAACAGTGCGAACCCGCCCAGGTACAGCGCTTCCCACAACAGCAGAAGGCGCCACCGTAGACGCGCCCAATGCAGCATCGCCAGCATTTCTCCACCTCGGAGGAGGCCCAGCCACGACGCAGTGCCGACCGCCAGCAGCGCGAGAACGAGCGTGGACCGCGTAAACGGCAGCGGTGTGAGCATGCACACCAGCCACACTGGCCAGGCGACGCCCAATAGGCCGGCGACTTTGCTAGTCCCCCAGCCGTGATCGTCGAGCGGCGCCAGGGCGCGCGCCAGCAACGGCCAGACCGCTAGCCCCGCGACCTGGACGATCACGTACCAGGTGAGGGCATCGCGCATCAGGAATCAGGCGCCAGGTGCAACGGGTCGGCTGAAATCGGCGCCGTCTTCATCCGTGTCCCCTGCCCTCGGGCCCCGGCGAGGAGATCGCGAAATGTGTAGCCACCCGTCCAGAACGCAATCAGGCCGACCACGACGAGCGTGCCGTACGTGACCGCCCAGGTGACCAGCGCGATAGCAAGTGCTAGCGCGTTGTCGATCCCGAAAAAGGTGAGGGCGAAGGTTGCCGCGGCGTGGTAGACGCCAAGATAGCCCGGGCTTGATGGAACCGCCTGGCCAGTGCTGGTGAGCACGGTCAGGAACAGGAGCGCTGGTACGCCGAGATGGACACCCAGAGCCAGTGCGCCGAACCAACCGCTGGCGAGCGCGAACAGCCACGTTATGGCGCTCCAGCTCAACAGCAGCGCCCACACCCGTGGGACGCGGAGCGGGTCGGTGCCCTCGGCGAACTGGCGCGCCGCTTCACCGAGCCGCAGCCGACCTCCGAGTCCGAGTGGCAAGCGCGACTCGGCGAAGCCGACGAGCTTGAGCGTCGGGGTGCGCCATATGGCCAGGCCGACGACGAAGCCAAAGCCCACCAGAATGAACGTGGTGATGGTCACGCCGGCTGCTTGGGCCAGGTCAGGCAGCGGCGTCGTCGCGACCAGCAGCGCCAGCATCACCGCGAGCGCCAGAAAGTCGAACAGCTTCTCGAGCAAAATGGTGGCGAGCACCCGAGGCGCACTCAACCCGGCCCGTTGACCGAGGAAGACCGGCCGCAACAGCTCGCCGGCCCGCAGTGGAAGAAAAGTACTGGCCATGTAGCTGATGGCGAGCGTGCCGAACAACGGCCGCAACGGTACGTGGCGATCGGGCAGGAAGAAGATCCCCCAGCGAATTGCGCGCGTGACCAGCGAACCGATCACGGCCGCCACCAGCAGGAGGATGGGTAACGGTTCGGCGCTCGAAAGTTGCTGGGCGACCTGCTGTAGAGAGACCTTCTGCAGGAGGAACACGATGGCCGCGGCGCTGATTACGCAGCCGAGGCTGATCTGCAACAGACGGGCTATGACTGCACCTCGTAGATCTGGACGCCGTCGGCGTCGTACGCGAGTCGCAGCTCGGGCATCGTGCCGAACTTCGCGAGACCAAACCCGGGATAGTAGGCCCGTTCAAGACCCCCGACCACGACGTAGCGGACCTGGTATTTGCGCAAAATGGCCAGGCTTTCGGCGGTGCTGACGGACCCGTACGCACGCTCGACGTCCAGGCTACGCTGCTGGATCATGCCGGCGTATCCAGCCCGCTGCTGGTTCTGATGGACATCCCACCCCAGCACTGTCGGCAGACCGGTGTAGATGGAAATGCGCGAGCCCCAGCGGTAGACGGGTGAACGCCCTTCGAGGACCACTGGCGTGCCGCCCACGTTGTCTTGCAGCCACCGAATCGCTCTGGCGTCGCCCGGCAGGTTGAGGTCCTTGCCATCGTCGACGTACTGGCTGACGTCCATGTACTGCATGCCGTCAAGCGACAACGGTATACCCGTAAAGCGCAAGCCGATTTTGCCTTTGCTGGCGAGCAGCGGATACGCGGCGGTCGCCAGAACCAAGACGGTTGCGAGGGCGACCCACGCCGGGCGCCAAGAGCGCAGCAGGCGCTCCCGGCTGGACGAGCGGGCGAGCCAACCGAGCCCGACAGCGCTCGTCACCGACATGAGCACCCAGGCCTGCAGGTAGAACTTGAACACCGTGTTCATGCGCCCGACGTCACCTTGCAGCGACACGAACTCCGGAATGAGCGTCGCAAACAGCGCGACCCCGAACAGCGCTGCCTGCAGCGCGCGATTCGAACGCCGCCAGTGCGCGACCCCTGCGGCCAGCGCCACGCCAATGCCAAAGACAATGAAGCCGCGGGTGGGGTAGCCCCCGAGCAGTAGCGCCAATCCGAGCACAACTCCTGCGCCGGCTGCCCAGCTCGCAGCCGAGGTGTACCCATTCAGCCCAGCCATGGGCACGATCAAGCCGTAGTAGCCAGGCTCCGGCAACAGCCGGTTGCGACGTCGGACCGCAGCAACGCGGCGACCCGCTTGAGCCACGTACCAGGCAAACAGGGAGCCCCCCAGAAACACGAAGAGCCCGTGAATAGTCAGGTACTGACTCAGTGCAGTCCGGGCTTTGACCGGGTCAACCCCGTTGTAGAACAACTGATACCGCTGCAAGTACGGGGCAAAAGAAAACTGGACCACGATACCGAACACCAGGCCGCCAATCGCCAGGCTCTGGATGGTGCGGCGATCCAATCGCAGCAGGCCCCGCAGGCAGCCAAGCACCAGCAACAGCCCGACGACGCCAGCGTAGGTCGGAAAGTCCCAGGTGTTGGTGGCTCGCAGCATCGCGACGAGCACGCCCGCGATCAGCAGTGATGGCCATGGGACTCGCCTCGAGTCGGACCGCAGACTGCGCATTGCGTTCAGGCCGACGAGCAGCACCGCCAGGGTGATGGGCAGAGCGATCTGGTGAGCGTGCAGATCGCCGTACAGGAAGGTGAAGTACGGGAACTCGTGGATCGGGCCAACGTCTTCGGGTCCGATGAAGCGCGTGCTGCGCCAGAAATCAAGCACCGGGAAGTGCGCGCCCTGGACGACGGCCAGAACTCCGGCAGCGAGGCGTGCCACGCCCCCGGAGTGGGGCGAGAGATCACCCCCGAGCTTCCACAATTGGTCCAGCACCTGCAGACCTGCATCCAGGTTGCCGAGCAAGCCCACGAGCAGGACAGCAGCGCAACCAGCGAGATACGCATGCGCGCGTCTGACCACCAACCCCGACCGAGCTGGCAAACTCAGGCTGAACGCCAGGCTGAATGCGCCAGCGCACAGCGCGCCGAATAGCATTGGCTGGGCCAGGTTGAACGCGATTTCAGGCAGGATGCCGGTCAACTTGATCAGTACTGCAACCAGGACAAAGCCGAAGTAGTAGTAGTTGATGATCCCGCCTGAAAACCATGGGTCATAGGGTGGGAAGTATTCGCTTTTGGTGACTGCGTTCAAGTAGGCAAAGTTCATTGGCTTTTCGCCGCCGAAGGCGGATTGCCAGAGGTCAGGGTTGGCAGCGCGGATGAACACGAACACGCCGAAGCTCAGTAAAAACAAACCCTCCGTGACTACCAGCAGCCGTGTTTCCTGACGCACCCAGGCCACGAACGCAGCCCGCCGGTCGCGGACCGCCGCCAACGATGCGGCCACCACCACGACCCAGCTGATCAGCAGCACGGGCCGCTCGAACGGCGCCAGCTTGAGACTGGCGACCAGCCACGCCAGGTACGCAACGCAGGCCAGTCCCAGGATCTTGCTCGCGCCAAAGCCGCGGTCGCTCAGGAACGGGAGCAGCCGCCACAGGATCGGCACGGCGCTCAGCGCCAGGAGCTCTGCGGCTAGCAACCACACCCCTAGCGCTAGGGTGTTGGCCAGGTCGCCGCGATGGAACAATTGGCTCCATGTCCCGGCGGCAAGCTGGGCCTGTTGCTCGTCCGGTGTCTGCAGCAAGGCACCCTTTCCGCCATCGACAGGCCGAACGTTGGCCACCCAATCGAGCGGCACAGCGTCCAGTTGCTGATGCACGCTCGCGCCCGAATAGTCGGCCCGCTTCGCCCACACCTCGACCAGCGGGTGGTCGTAGACGGTGAAGTCTTCCTGAGCCAGACTGTCGTCGATCGAAAACGGCCCCAGCCGGGGCTCGACTTGAATGCGCGCCACGCGCTCGAAACCAAGCTGGCCAGCCTGCAGCAAGCGGTAGTACGTGGTCGCCAGCGGGTAGCGCTCAGGCAGGCGCGGGATAGAGCCGACCAGCCTGCGGCTGGCCATGATGACGTACTGGCTTCGATCGAGCACTCCCTCGAGCTTGACGCGCTTGTCGGGCGTCTCCTGGTCATATAGCGCTAGCTCGGCGTACTTGTAACGCCCAGGGTCCTGGCCAAGGCGTGGCAGTGGCAGGCGATCGTCCCAGTGTTCGGTCGCCAGCGTCGCGCCAGCTGGAATATTGGCGTAGATCCAGTCGGAAGCCTGAATCCGGGAGTGCGGCTGTGCGTAGATGCCCGAGCAAAACGCCACGGCCCAGGCGCCTGTAGCCGCGACTACCACGGGCGCCAGCCAACGCCGCAAAGATCCCAGCCGCAAGCGGTGGGTCCTGGTGAGCCAATCGGTGCCAAAGATGAGCGCGTAGGCTGCCAGCATCGCCAGCGTGAAATAGGCTGGCAAGAGGTAGCGCAAGAACTTGGCGAACTGGCTGCCGAAATAGGCCAGGTTCAGAAGCGCCCAGACCAGCACGAGGAGCGCGTCTCGCTCCTGCGCATGGCCCCGAATCAGCCGCCAGCTCACCAACGCTGCGCCAGCCAGGCCAGCGACACCCAGCGCTGGCCCCATCCCCCATTGGACGCTGTTTTGCACGACCGACCATGTGGCCGGCGTGCCCGCCCACTGAATCATGAACGGGACGTCAATCGTGCCTGAGCTGACCTGGAGCCAGTAGCTCTTGTCGGCGAACCACTGCGGGTTGGGCCGCAGGCTCCACATCGCGGGTCCCAAAAAAGCGTAGGGTTCGGCCACCCGGAACGCGGAAAAGGCGCCCACCATCGCCACGCCAACGGCAGTCACGCCGTCCAGGACTTGGGTTTTCGAGGGCCGCCCGCGAGGGGGCCAGACGAACGCCAGGCTGAGTACCGGCAGCAGCATCACGGCGCTGATCTTGCACGCCGTGGCCAGCCCTGCCAGGAGCCCCGCCAGTAGCGCATCCACCAGGCTTTCGCGCTGCCAGGCGCGCTGGCCGAAGAACAGCGACCCGGCTGCCAAGCATGCCACGAACGTATCCACAGCGAAGTAGTGGGCCAGCTGTATGTGCAGGACCGTCAGCGCCAGCAGTAGGGCCGTCAGATGAGCGACGCGGATACCGAACACACGCCTGGCAAGTAGCCAGGCGAACACGATCGTGCCGAGATCGGCCAGGGCGGACAGCGCGCGCCCAACGCCATAGACGCTGTCGTAACTGGAGCGGCTGGTCCACTCGGCGACAACGCGCGTGAGCGTGAGCGGCAACTGGCCGTACGCGTAGCGTTCCTCACCGTTGTTGTACGGACTGAGGCTCGAACGCTGCGTGTTGAAGTAGTCAGCCACCGACACCGGCATGCTGACTTTGCTAGCCACGATGGTCAGAAAACGCTCGTCATGGTGCTGGTGGGTGTCGCCGTCCCAGGTCTCGAGTCCATACAGCCGAAACGTGGCGGCGACGAGCAGGATGATGCCCAGCACCAGCCAGTGCGTGCCGCCAGATCGACGGGCGTCAATTGCGCGTGGTAGAAGTGGACTCCGCGAGGTCGGCATTCTGACGTTGGCCGGATTCTCGCAAAGCAGGCCATCTTCTCGCACGGAGGGCGCGTGTTGCCAGACGATTTGCAGTCAACCGGCCCGACCGAATCGATCGAGCTCGTCTTCCCCGACCTTGGCTATGACCGGGTGTGTCGGACATCGCATTCGGAGGCCTATTTGTTGAGCGAGGGCGAATCGCCGCTCGGGCGGGTCGACCTGCATTTCGGCTCGAGCGCCGTGCACGCTGTGCTGATCCTCGAGCGTGACCTGGACGACGATGAGCTGCACGGACTCGTGCAGCGTATCGACGACGATCTGGTGTGGACGGCGGACCAGCCACGCGAGGACTTTCTCGTCACCGTGTACCGCGGCTCCGAATCCGGAGTCATCTCGGATCGTGACGACGACGCAGGCGGCTTCGAAGAGGACGAGGACGAGCATTGACAGGCTCGCGCGTGGATCATCTGCAAGCGCAGCTCATCGCGCGGGCAGGCGAGGCCGCTGGGCGGGCCTATGCTCCTTACTCGCACTTCCGCGTTGGCGCGGCGCTCAGAGACGCGGGTGGGAGCGTCTACGTCGGGTGCAATGTCGAGTCGGTCAGCTACGGGCTGACAATGTGTGCGGAGCGAAACGCCATCTTCGGCGCCGTCGCTGCTGGCGCTAATCGGCCGTTCTCCGCACTGGCGGTGACCAGCCTGGACGCATCGGGACCGTGCATGCCTTGCGGCGCGTGCCGTCAGGTGATCGAGGAGCACCTCGCCCCGGACGGGCGCGTGTACGTCGGCGGTGGCGGGGCATGTCTGCAGACCTTCACCCCAGCCCAGTTGCTGCCGCACGCCTTCAGGCTGGACGCTGACGCGCCGTGAGCGTTCTGGAGCAGCGTGAGCGCGCGTTCGAGACTCTGGAGCGGGGCTCGCTCGACGTGCTGGTGATTGGTGGCGGCATCGTGGGCGCCGGCATTGCCCGCGACCTGGCTGTGCGCGGGCTCAGGGTGGCCCTGGTGGAAAAACACGACCTGGCCTCCGGCACATCGTCGCGCCCTACCCGCCTCATTCACGGCGGGCTCCGCTACCTGGAGATGTTCGACTTCGCGCTGGTGCGCACCGACATGCGCGAACGCGAAGTGCTGCTCCATGTGGCGCCACACCTCGTACAGCCTTTGCCTTTTTTTATGTCAATGTACGGCCGCGGCCTGCTGTACCGCGCCAAGTTGCGCGCCGGGATGCAGTTGTACGACGCGCTGTCCTTCGACAAGAGCCTGCCCACCCGCCAGTGGCTCGACCGCGAGCAAGTTCTGCAAGCCGAACCAGGTCTGAATCCGAGCCAGCTTCAGGGTGCCTGGCAGTTCTACGACGCCCAAGTCTCGCTCGTGGAGCGGCTGGTCGTCGAAAATGCGCTGGATGCCGCAAGTCAGGGCGGCGTTGTGTTGACGCGCGCCGCGGCGGTGCGATTTCTGCGCGACGACCGGGGCAACGTGACTGGGGCGGCGGTCCGCGACGGGTTGAGCGGCCGCGAAGTGGATGCCCGAGCCCGCCTCGTGGTCAACGCCAGCGGGCCCTGGCTCGACGCGACGACGGCAGATTTGCGACCCAGCCGTGGACCGCTCTTGCGCCTCACCAAAGGCGTGCACCTGGTGACGCCGTCGGCTAGCCAGCATGCGCACGTGCTCTTCGCCGGACGTGACGGACGGCTGTTCTTCGTGGTGCCGTGGTTGGGCTACTCCCTGGTCGGCACCACCGACACCGATTACCAGGGTGACCCGAGCCAGGTGGCTGCGACCAGGGACGACGTCGAGTATCTCGTCGAGGAAGCAAGGCACGCCTTCCCGAACGGACGCTTCGACGAGGTGCTGTATACGTGGGCCGGGGTTCGAGCTCTGGTGCGCGTGGAGGCCGTTCACGAAGGCAAGGTTTCCCGCAAGCACGCACTTCACGATCACGCTCGGCGAGATGGGGTGCGCGGCATCGTGTCGGTGGTGGGCGGCAAAATCACCGGGTATCGGGCCATTGCCGAGGAAGTCGGTGACCTTGTCATGCGCAAGCTGGGCCACCTTGACCGAGCAAACTCGCATGTCACGCGGGTTAAACCGCTGCCGGGCGGCCACCTGGCCGACCTGCACACCTACGTCGGAGACGAGATCTGGCCGCGCGCACGCGCACTGGGGCTCGATCTGCAGCAAGCCCAGCACCTCGGCTCGGTGTACGGCTCGCTCTCGCCCACGCTGCTTGCCGCAGCCGAGCGCGACCCCAGACTCGCCCGCCGCGTCTGTTTGCACCAGCCGACCATCGCCGCCGAGATAGACCGAGCGGTTGCCAACGAGTGGGCGCTGTCTCTTGGCGATGTGCTGCTGCGTCGGACGTCGCTCGGCCTCGAGGGTTGTCAGGCGCTGGATTGCCTGGAGGACGTGGCCACACAGGTGGGGGACCTGCTCCGGTGGGACGTGCACGAACGCACGCGCCAGGTCGACGCCTACCGGCGCGAGATCGAGCCCATGCGGCGGTTCAGTCGGGCAGCCAGCGCTGCATGACCGCCAAGCGGCTCTTGCTGGCGCTGGACCAGGGCACCACCGGCTCAGCGGCGCTCGTGTTCGATGCCGACCGACCGGACCATCCCCTGGCCAGCGCCGACCGAGAGATCACCCAGCAGTATCCGCAGCCAGGTTGGGTGACCCACGACCCCGACCAGATATACGAAGCAACGCTCGAGGTGGCCAGGGCCGCCCTGGCGAACGCGCGCGTGTCGGCTGCAGATGTGGCCGCGATCGGCATCACCAACCAGCGCGAAACGACGGTCATCTGGGAGCGGGCGACTGGCCGCCCAATCCACCCCGCCGTCGTGTGGCAGAGCCGCGCCAGCGCTGGCATCTGCGAGCGGTTGAAAGCAGATGGTCTGGAACCGTTGTTTCGCGAGCGCACGGGCTTGCTGCTCGACGCGTACTTCTCGGGTACCAAGATCCGCTGGCTGCTGGACCACGTCGCTGGCGCGCAGCGGCGAGCGGAAGCTGGCGAACTCTTGTTCGGCACCATCGATAGCTGGTTGATCTGGAAGCTGACCGGCGGCCGCGTCCATTGCACCGACGTCAGCAACGCGTCTCGGACGTTGCTGTTCAACATCGACCGCATGGAGTGGGATGACGTGTTGCTGAAGGTGCTCGGGGTGCCGCGGGCGATGCTGCCCGAGGTTTGCTCGAACGCTGAGGTCTACGCCGAGACGGATACTGAATTCTTCGGCGCGCCGATCCCCATTGCCGGGATCGCCGGCGATCAGCAAGCGGCCCTATTTGGCCAGGCCTGCTTCGCCAGTGGCCAGGCCAAGAACACCTACGGCACAGGCTGTTTTCTGCTGGTCAACAGCGGTCCCGCGCAGCAGCGTTCCCGAGCCGGCCTATTGACGACCGTCGCCTGGCAGTTTCCGAATACGCCGCCGACGTACGCGCTCGAAGGCAGTGCGTTCGTGACCGGTGCTGCAGTGCAGTGGCTGCGCGACGGGCTTGGGCTCATCTCCAGCGCTGCCGAGACTGAGGCTCTCGCGCGTGAGCTACCCGATAACGGCGGGGTGTACCTGGTGCCCGCGTTCGTCGGATTGGGGGCCCCGCACTGGGACATGTACGCTCGCGGCGTGCTCATCGGCCTGACCGGGGGTACCACCCGGGCCCATGTTGTCCGAGCCACACTGGAAAGCATCGCGTTCCAATCGCGCGATCTGGCGGACGCCATGGCCAGCGCCGGCCAGCCAATCGGCGTGCTCAAAGTTGACGGGGGTGGGACCGCCAACGCGTTCCTGATGCAGTTCCAGGCCGACGTGCTCGGGGTGCCCGTCGAAGTAGCCGAGGTCCAGGAGACCACCGCCCTGGGTGCGGCTTACTTTGCGGGACTTGGCGTCGGGGTGTGGAGCGACGTGGCCCAACTTGCGACTCACTGGCGATGTGCCCGGCGGTACGAGCCGCAGATGAGCACCGACCAACGCGAGAGTCTGCGGCGCGACTGGCTGCGCGCAGTAGATCGTGCGCGGGGCTGGTCCGCGCCGCCGGAACCTGGTCGCTGAGGCGCGTCCCGTACACTTCGGGCGCTCAACAATGTTCGATAAGATTGTGCTGCCAAACGGCCTGCGAATTGTCAGCAGTTCGCTTCCTCATACCCGATCCGTCAGCATCAGCATCTTCGTCGGTGCTGGCTCGCGCTACGAAAGCGACGATATTGCTGGAGTCTCGCACTTCCTTGAACACATGTTGTTCAAAGGCACGCGACGCCGACCGACCGCGCGCGAGATCTCTGAGGAGATTGAAGGTATCGGTGGTGTCATGAACGCGGGCACCGATAAAGAGCTGACCGTGTATTGGGCCAAAGTTGGCGACCACCGCTTTGCGGCAACGTTGGACATCCTGTCTGACAGCCTGCTCAACTCGCTCCTCGATCCGCTGGAGCTGGAAAAGGAACGCGAAGTTATTCTCGAAGAGCTGGCGATGACCGAGGACAGCCCAGCCGACATCGTCAACATCATGATCGACGACGTGGTCTGGCCGCATCAGCCGCTCGGTCGCGACGCGGGCGGCACACCCGAGAGCGTACGGGCGACGAAGCGTGACGCGGTCATTCGCTACATGCAACAGCTGTACGTGCCTGAGAACACCGTGGTGGCGGTGGCTGGCAACGTGACGCATGCCGAAGTCGTGGCGCGCGCAAGCGAGTACCTGGGCGAGTGGAAGTCGCAGCCATTTGGGACCTGGTATCCAGCTGAGATCCCCGATGACACGCCGCGTCTGCGGCTCAGATCGAAGAAGACCGAACAAGCCCACTTTTGTCTGGCCACGCCGGGCCTCTCGGCGGCGCACCCGGATCGGTACGTGCTCGACGTGCTCAATGCCGTCCTAGGCGAGGGCATGAGTAGCCGCCTGTTTCTGGAGATTCGCGAGAAGCGCAGCCTGTGCTACGACGTCCATTCTTATGTCAATCATTATTTAGATACCGGATCCACGGTCGTCAATGCTGGTGTCGACCCCAAGAAGCTCGACGAGGCGCTAAAAGCGACCATCGAAGAACTGCTCAAGATGGCTGAGCGCGTGCCTGACCGGGAGCTCGTCAAGGCCAAAGAATTCATCAAGGGTCGGCTCCAGCTGCGCATGGAGGACACGCGCGCCGTGGCCTCATGGCTGGGCGGCCAGGAATTGCTGCGGCGTGAGATTCTGACCGTCGACGAAGTCCTGGCTATCGTGGATGCCGTCTCGTCCGAAGCGCTGCAGCGCGTCGCCACCGAGCTATGGCGACCACCAGCGTTCCGCCTGGCCGTAGTCGGCCCCTTCCGCTCAGAAAGCCGTTTCCAGAAGCTTCTAGCCGCGTAAGAGCTGGCACTTTGGGCAGAAGTGGCTGCTGCGCTGGGCGATGAGCATGCGGCTGATGGGCGCTCCGCAGCGAGGGCAGGCTTCGCCAGCCCGACCGTAGACGTTCAGAAAGGCCTGGTTGTCGCCAGCCAGCCCGTCCGCGTCGCGGTATGTCGAAAACGAGGTGCCGCGGCGCTGGATGCCCAGCACGAGCACCTGTTTGATCGCGCCTGCCAGCCTGCGCACGGCGGCTTTCGAGAGCGAGTCCGCCGAGCGAGCGGGGTGAATTCGGGCTTCCCACAACGCCTCATCCGCATACAGGTTGCCAATGCCGGCCACAAACGCCTGGTCCAGCAGCAACGATTTGATCCGCCCCCGCCGGCCGCGAATCTTCACCGCGAGCATGGCCGGGTCCAGATCCAGGAGCGAATCCGGTCCAAGTCGCTGAGCCAGAAAATCGACCAACTCCTGGCGCGACCAGAAGAGGTTCACGCGCCCAAACTTGCGGGCATCGACAAACCGAAGCACGCTGCCATTGTCAAAGTCCACTTCGAGGTGGGTGTGGGCCTCCCGCGCGGCGTCCGCCGCCCGCAGCAGCAAGTTGCCACTCATCTTGCGGTGGATGCTCAGCCAGCGGTCTTGCTCGAAGGCGACCAGCAGGTATTTGCCCTTGCGATCGATTGATGTCACCTGCAGACCGCCCAGCGCCTCCTGCAGCTCGGCTTCAGACGCGTTGGGAACCATGCGCGGCCAATCCACGCCGCCCACTCTGAGCACTCGCAGGCCCACGATCCGCTCCCGCAGCCCACGCGCCGTGGTCTCCACTTCCGGCAGCTCAGGCATCCGCCGGCGGCTTCTGGCACTTCGGGCAGAAGTGTGTCCCGCGCCCTCCTACCCACTCCTTCTGGATGATGGTCCGGCAACGCGGACAAGGTGACCCGGCCCGCCCGTGGCAATACGGGAAGGCCCGCTCGGAGAGGGCTTTACCGTGGGGGACGAAAGCGGCACCGTCCTTCACGGCGTAGTCAAGCACAGCGCGTATGGCGCGATGCAGGCGCACCACTTCGGCAGCCGTCAGCGACGACGCTGCGCGTCGCGGATGGAGCCTGGCCCGCCACAGGGACTCGTCAGCATAGATATTGCCGATGCCACCCACGACGGATTGGTCGAGCAACGTCGTCTTGAGCGGAATGCTCCGCCGCCCCAACTTCACACCAAACTCGCGCGCTGTGAATCGACGGGTGAGCGGCTCCGGGCCCAGCCGCTGCTGCTTGAGGAACGCCGGCACCTGGTCGGCCGGCATCAGCGTCAGCCGTGCGAACTGGCGCAGGTCGGTCAGGTACACAACCGAGCCATCGTCGAGGCAGAACACGACGTGAGTTGACTTGTGGGGCAGCGGCGTACCCCACATCGGCACGGGGTGGCCACCGTGAGCAAGCTCGTTGCCGTCTCGGTCATGGTGCACGATCTGACCAGCCAGCTTCAGGTGCATCACCAGCACCACAGCCCCAGACAGTTGCCAGAGCGTCAGCTTGCCGCGTCGCCACAAACCTTCGACGCGACGGCCGAAGAGATCCTCGACAGCCAGCCCGGGCGTGGCATTGAAGAGCTTGGGTTTGTGGACTTCGACGCTCTGGATCGTGCGCCCGACAAGCGACGGCGACAGATCTCGAACGAGTGATTCGACTTCTGGCAGTTCAGGCACGTACGAGCGAGGCCTGCGCTAGCAGCCGCATGTCCTCCCAGTTCGGACTGATCTTCAGATCCACGTGCAATCGAGCCTTCATCTCGCGCGCGCCAACCATGATCTCACACAACGGTTCCGCGATCCGCCGCAAGTCGTCTTCTGGCCCTTCGAGCAGCAGCTCGTCATGTACCTGCAGCAGCATCCGCACTGCCGAGGCTTCACGCTTGAGAAACGCCGCCACGCGAATCATCGCGATTTTGACAATGTCGCTGGCCGAGCCCTGGATTGGGGCATTGATGATCTGTCGAATGGCCGCCGAGCGAACAGCAAACAGGTGGCTGTTGATCTCAGGCAAATACCGGCGTCGACCGAGTAGCGTCTCGGCATACCCGTCGCGCTCGGTGCCCTGGATCATTCGATCCTGGAAGGCTTTGACGGTACCGAAACGTTCGAAGTACCGCTGAATGAACCCCGAAGCGTCCGCCGCGGGCAAGCCCGTTCGCTCCGCCAGACCGTAGTCGCTCATCCCGTACAGCACGCCGAAGTTGATCATTTTGGCCACCCGACGGTGATCGGCGGTGACCGATTCGAGCGGGATGCCGAGTACCTCAGCTGCAGTGACCGCGTGCGGGTCTTCGCCTTTGGCGAAGGCTTCCATGAGGGTTGGCTCGTTGGCCATATGGGCGAGCACACGCAGCTCGATCTGGCTGTAATCCGCTGACAGCAGCTGCGCGCCGGCGCGGGCGATGAAGGCACGCCGGACTCGCTTGCCGGTATCCGTCCGGATCGGGATGTTCTGCAGGTTGGGATCGCTCGAGCTGAGCCGGCCGGTCGCCGCGCCGGTCTGGTTGAAGGACGTGTGCACGCGACCAGTAATCGGGTCGAGCAACGCTTGCAGCGCGTCAACATACGTACCCTTGAGCTTCTGCAGTTGTCGGTGCTCGAGAATGGAGTCGACGATGGGATGGGTGCCCCGAAGCTCCTCGAGGACGTCGCTGCCAGTCGAGATGTGACCGGTCTTGGTCTTCGAGCGCCGCTTGCGCTTGTTGACTTCGAGGTGCAGCTCGCCGAAAAGCACGTCGCTGAGCACCTGGGTCGAGTTGATATTGAAGGCGTGCCCGACGTGTCCGTAGATGTCCGCTTCCAGATTCGCAATTCGACCTTGCAGCTCAACGCCAAGCTCAGCCAGGTACGGCAGATCGACAGCAATGCCAGCCATCTCCATTTCAGCCAGGACGGGCACGAGCGGCAGCTCCACGTCGCGGAACAGCCGTGTCTGCCTGGCCACCTCGAGCTCCTCGTCCAGGATCGGCGCGATACGCTCCACCAGCAGGGCTTCCTGGCAGGCGTACGAACCAGCATCTGGGATCGACATCTCGGCCATGGTGATGGCCTTTTTTCCTACCCCGAGCAGCGACTGGACCGACGGCAGCTCGACCTGGACTTTGGACCAGGCCAGATCGCGTAGAGCTAGCGTGCGCTGGCCGCTCTCGAGCAGGAAGGCGGCGATCATCGTGTCGAATGCCAGGCCAGCCACCGGTATGCCGTGCCGCGCCAGCAAGACGATGTGGAACTTGGCGTTGTGGGCGCGTTTCGGCAGGCTCGAGTCGGCGAACAGCGGCCGCAAGTGCTCGAGCGCAGTCTCCCGATCGATCTGATCGCCCAGGGCGTGGCCGAGCGGCACGTAGGCCGCGAGCGTTCCCGCCGCCAGGCCAATTCCGACCATGTCTGCGCGCATGGGCAACACGCCAGTGGCCTGGACATTGAACGAGAATGAACCATGCGTGCGGATCTGACCGATGACGCTGTCGAGGTCGTCCAGGTGAGTGACCGTTCGCCCGAAGACTTCGGCCGGCTGAGCCGATTGAGGCTGCCCCAGCGCATCGAACAGACCGGCCTGGGCGCGGCCGTTCTTGGGCAACGGCGGCGGCTTGAGCTTGGGGATGCGGTCGATCAGGGACTTGAAGCTGAGCTCTTGAAACATGCCGATCACCTCTGGCCGGCGCAAGTCACGCAAGCGAGCTTTTTCCAGATCGAGCTCTACGGGAAGGTCGGTGACGATCGTGGCCAGCTTCTTGGCCATCAACACTTGATCGCGCACGGGGATGAGCAGATCGCGCTGCTTTTGGGGGATTTTCTCCGAGTCGATGTTGTCGAACAGGGTCTCGACCGTGCCGAACTCGAGCAGCAGTTTCTGGGCACCCTTGTCGCCGATGCCAGCCACACCTGGGATGTTGTCGGTCACGTCGCCACGTAGCGCCTTGAACTCAGGCAGCTGATCAGGCCGCAGGCCGCCGTACTTTTCGATGACTTTGGCTTCGTCGTACAAAATCGTGTCGGTGATTCCGCGGCGCGAAGTGAGCACCTTGACGCGCGGATTGACGAGTTGGAGCAGGTCATTGTCGCCGCTGAGGATGATGACATTGACGCCCTGCTCGACAGCTTTGATCGACAACGCGCCGATGACGTCGTCGGCCTCATAGCCATCCACTTCGAACAGGGGCACCTGCATAGCTTCGAGGACGCTCCGGCTCCACGTGACCTGGTCGCGCAGCCCGGGCGGAGCCGGTTTGCGGGTGCCCTTGTAGGCCGGGAACTCCGCCAGCCGAAACCGAGGACGGCTCATGTCGAAGGCCGCCGCGGCATACTGTGGGTTCAGCTCCTCGAGCGCTTTGAGCAGCATGCTGGTGAAGGCGTACACGCCTGTCGTCAGCTCGCCTCTGGCATTGGTGAACGGCCGCGTCTCCTGCAGGGCGTAGAACCCGCGGAAGACAAGCGAGTGCCCATCTATCAGCATCAGCAGCCGCTCAGCCATTCGAAAGGCTCCAGACGCGGTCACCCAGACGCACCTCGGCCGACCCTAGCCGCTCGCCCAGCTTGCGCTCGTGCTGCGCCATGGCCGACAAAAATGAATCGGAGTCGAGCGCGTCAGTCCACATGACCAGCGCGTCTTCGCCATTGTCGCTGTAATAGCGCCGCCGAACGCCCATCTCCTTGAAGGTGTACTTGTGGTACAGACTCTGAGCGACCGTGTTCGATGCGCGTACTTCCAGGGTGGTCCAGCGAGCGCCGACTTCGACACCCCGATGGATCAGCGCCACGAGCAGGAGTTCGCCGATGCCAGACCCTCGTACGTCAGGGTGGGAGGCAATAGTCGTGATGTGCGCTTCGTCGGTCATCATCCAGATGCCGGCGTAGCCGACGATGCTGCGCAGCTCTTCGTCGAGCAGCGGCGAGCGGGGGGGATCCGGCGGTCGCAGAAATCGACTCAGTCGGCCAATTAAGTCGCCCTGGCTGGGCAGGGCGTGGGCTGAGCCCGCGGGCGACTCGCCCAGTCTTTTTTCATCTCCCAGGCGCCGCGCCACGATGTAGTGCGCCATGCGGTTTTCGAGGATCTCGCGGCGGTAGGCATTTTGTGGCCAGGGTTCCGGAAACGACCGTCTTTCGATTGCACTCACGGCCGGGATGTGCTCGATGCGCATTGGTTCGACCACGAACGCAGTGGCAACTTTCACGGCAGCACAGAGTGTACCCCGCGCCTTGTAAAGCTCCCTCGGGTTAGCTGACGTACACGGCGTCCACTATGTGCGGACTGCCAGGGTCGCCAGACTGAGCGTTGAGCCAGCCCAGCTCGGCCAGAAACCCGCCGCGCCTCAGGCACGCCGCGGGGGTGGCCAGGCGGGCACTCGGATTCTGCTCCAGACGGGCTCGGGCTGGCTCGGGGAGTTCGCCGATGATGAATGTCGGCACCTGGATCGAGTCGTCGAGTTGCTCGACAGTGGCGAGTCTGGCTTCACCGGTGCACTGTCCGTGGGTGTACAGGCCGGTTGCGTATCGGCCGCGGCCGGCCCCGAGCACGGCCCGCACAGGCAGGTCGATTTTACCTGCCGCGTGAGCCAGAACATCAAGAGAGCTGATGCCCCAGAGTGGCACCGAAAGGCCCGCGGCAATGCCCTTGGCGACGCTCAGCGCCACCCGCACGCCAGTGAACGAGCCGGGGCCTCGCGCCACCACCAATCCCGTGAGATCGTGGGGCGTCCGTCCGACTCGGGCGAGCGCGGCCTGAACTTCCACCAGCACACGCGTCGAGTGCTCACGGCCAGCCAGCCACGTCGTTTCCGAAAGCACGCTTCGGCCATCGAAAAGCGCCACGCTGGCGACGCTGGTCGAGGTGTCCAGAGCCAGCAGCAACGGTGGCCAGAAGGAGGGCGGCGATGTGGTCATGCGAGTCTGGTGGCGGAGGCAATGCGCTCGTCTGACGTAGCCAGCATGAGACGGCGACTTGATTCGCGCGGCTCGAAGCGCACCACCGTTGCACCTTCGCGGAGTTGGTCTGGGAGTCGGTCGGCCCACTCGACCGCGGTCACGCCGCCCCCGTACAGGTGCTCCTCGAGACTTTCCCAGAGCTCCGGCTCGACTCGTTCCAGGCGGTACAGATCGACGTGATACAGCACGAGCCGGCCGAGGTATTGGTTCTCGATGACGAATGAGGGACTCGTCACCTCGGCCCGCACGTCCAGACCCTTCGCCAGTCCCTGCACGAAGGTCGTCTTGCCGGCCCCCATCGGGCCTTCAAGCAAGAATCGATCTCCCGCCACTGCCACCCGGCCAAGTGCGACGCCAAGTCCGCGCATGCGCTCGGGGCTCGGCACCTCCAACTCGACTCCGCTGGTGCTGTACGTCAGAGTGAGGCTTTCGTCGTCCCGGACGGAGTTGCGCTCTCGGCGCGGCCGTCTATGGGCACGCTCGGCCGGGCATGCGTATGGTTGGCTACCACCTCGGCAAACACGACCGCGTTTGGCACCAGCACCTGGACGTTTTCGGGAGTGCGCAGCATCGTCGTCCGCACACCAATGTTCTCGACCACTCCCTGCTGGTCTTTGACGTGGATCGTGTCGCCGACCCGGAAGGGCCGTTCGAGCAACAGGTACACGCCTGCAAAGAAGTTCTTCAGGATGTCCTGAATGGCCAGGCTGAATGCCAAACCAACTGCACCAGCGACCGCGGCCAGGCTGACCGAGTTCACCCCAAGGATGCCCAGCACGATGAGCACCGTCACCACGATGAATGTGACCGCGAGCCCACGCTTGACCAGAATCTCGGTGCCCGTGTCGACTCGAGCTCGGCGCATGGCGCTGCCGGTCCAGTTCAACATGAGCCGCAGACCGATAGTGGCTGCGACCACGACGACGAGCGCACGCAGCACCTGCAGCCATTCGGCCGCAAGCACACTCTGAAGCAGCGCATCCGGCGTCATCGTCGCGCGTACGCGCGACGCGTCGTTACGAGCGTTCCGGCGCCTGCTGCGCCATGAGCAGCCGCGCCTCTTCGCCGACGCCTTGGTCCTCGCAGTCGCGATAGGTGGAGTAGAGCGACTTATTCACCAGCCGCATGTGCCAATCGTTTCCGTCAGCCACATTGACCATGTCGCGACGCTGACGTTGAAGGTGCGACAGCCGCATCAGGAAGTGGAGCTGAGTCGGCGAGTAGGACTTCAGGTTGCTACCCGCGCCTTGGGGAAGTCGCGGCAGGATGTTGCGGGCATTCGATTGCTCAGCCTTCATGCCTTCGCCTCCTCGGACGTTCTCTGACTCAGTAGGGTTCACGCCAGTTCTTGCGCCTCTGCCGACAGTCTACCAGCGCCCTGGGCATCTCCCGTCGCTTGTCCGAGCCCGGCCGCATCGTTGGGCTGTGTCAGCCGCGGCACAAGCTTGGCTGGTGTCGAAAACAACATTGCCGAATCGGCCCACACGATTGAGTACACTCCAAAACTAGACATACGCAGTGACGCTGGTGCTGGATGAGCACGCTGGAGCGCGCGCCGTTCCACCATAGCGCAACCATAGACCAGCGCCCGCACAAATCCAGCGCTCGCCCGGGTGACCACGCAGCCCCCGCGACGCACTATCGGGAGCGCCGTTTGAGCCTTCGTCTTCGACTGATTCTGTTTGCAGGCATGAGTGTGTTGCTGGCTGGGTGCGGCCAGACGGCCGCCCCGCCGGCCGCCACCCCGACTCGGCCGCCCGCTTCGGCGCCTTCGACCGTTCAGGTCCCGAATTCGCTTAGTCCGCTGCCCAAACCGTCCGTATCCAGCGCCAACGCCGCTGCCTCACCGGCAGCCCAAGGAGCACCAGTGTCTTCCGCTGCATCCAAGCAATTCTCGGCCCCGCCGGCTATGGAGATCGATCCGTCTAAGCATTACACCGCGACCATCGATACGAGCCTCGGCAGCATGAAGGCCGATCTGTACGCCAGCGATGCGCCAACAACGGTCAACAATTTTGTCTTTTTAGCGCGCCAGGGTTTTTATGATGGCGTCACCTTCCATCGCGTCATCCAGGGTTTCATGGCTCAGACTGGTGACCCAACTGGAACCGGCTCTGGTGGGCCCGGCTATCGCTTCAAAGACGAGCCAGTTTCTCGCAACTACGATCGCGGCACGCTGGCCATGGCTAACTCAGGACCGAACACCAACGGCAGCCAATTCTTCGTCGTCCAGCAGCTCTACTCGCCCCCAACCAAGGCCTACACAATCTTCGGGAAGTTGACCGACGGTCTGGATACCCTGGATAAGATCGCCAACAGCCCCAACGGTCCAGGCAAGGGCGGTCCGAACACTCCACGAACGCCGATCACGATCAACTCCATCAGAATCGACGAGTCATAAAGCTCGGCCGCGAGTTCAACTAACCAAGCTCGGCGTGACTTCCCGGACCCGCTCGACGATGCCCGGCAGGACCTCTAGCAGGCGGTCCACCTCGGCATCTGTCGATAGAACGCCAGTCGTTAACCGCAGACTGCCTCGGGCTTGCTCGTCGGGCAGCCTGAGGGCTCGCAGCACGTGCGAGATTTCGAGGGTGCCAGACGTGCACGCCGCGCCGCTCGAAGCGGCAATGCCCACTTGGTCGAGATTCAACAGCAGCGATTCACCGTCTGCCCCGCAGATAGTGAAGCTCGCGTTGTTGGGCATGCGCTGGCTTGGGTGGCCGGTCAAACGCACTCCGTCGACTCCCGTCTTGACGCCCTCGATCAGCCGGTCCCGCAGTCGCGACACGTGCGCGACTCGACTGTCGAGCTCAGCGTACGCCAGCTCGAGCGCGGTCGCCATGCCAACGATGTATGCCACGTTCTCAGTCCCAGCCCGGACACCACGCTCCTGCCCGCCGCCGCTCAGCTGGTGAAGCAGCGGCGTCCCGCGCCGCACGTACAACAATCCGACGCCCTTCGGAGCGTAGAACTTGTGGCCCGACAGCGCCAGCAGGTCGACGCCCATTGCCTGCATGTCGAGCGGCAGAAGTCCGCCCGCCTGGACCGCGTCACAATGAAACAGCGCACCCGGATGGGTGGCCTTGACGGCGCGTGCGATCTCGGCCACCGGCTCGACGGTGCCGATCTCGTTGTTGGCGTACATGATCGCTACGAGGCCCGTGTCCGGCCGCATAGCCTCGACGACGATCCTGGGATCCACCCGACCCTGCTCGTCGACTTCGAGGTACGTGACGTCAAACCCAAGATGCTGTTCGAGCCACTCGCACGCGCGCAGCACCGCATGGTGCTCGATGCGCGAGGTGACAATGTGTTTCCAGCCGTGTTGCTCGGATTGCGCCAGCGCTCCGCCGCGGATCGCCAGGTTGTCGCTCTCGCTGCCGCAGCTGGTGAAGATGACCTCGTTGGCCCGACAGTTCAAGACCTGTGCAATGCGGTCTCGGGCGTCATCCAGCGCTCGACGCGCCCGGCGCCCAACGCTGTACACGCTCGACGGGTTGCCCCAGTCCTCCAGCCAGTACGGACGCATTGCCTCCACCACGCGCGGGTCCACAGGAGTGGTCGCTGCGTTGTCCAGGTAGACCAGCTCGGTCATGTGGCCCGGATTCTACTCTCAGGTGATTGGAACGGATCCAATGCCAGGCGCCGGATTTGGGCGCCTGCGAAGTCCACGAGCGAGACGCTTGGGCCACCTTTCCCAGGAAATGGCAGCCCGGTAGTACCAACGTTGACAAAGTAACGGTAGCGAGACTCCATCGAGACGCTTCCAGTGCCGAGGAGCTCAGCTGCCTGGGAGATGCTGCCCTTCCGCCACATGCGGGCGTGATGGCTGTGGCCAAAGGCGAAAACGCTTGCCTGAACCCGCTCCATTTCTGACCAGGTTCTGATGAAGTCACGCCCGATCTGAGCTGTGCTCAGCGCTGGGGTGAGTCGAGCATCCCCGTGCGCCAGCAGCAGCTGCCCAACATACGCCGTGGTCGGCAACCCGAGCACCCACTCTCGCGTCGAAGCGGAGACGCGCGCCTGCCAGTCGAAATCACGGTTGCCGACGATAGCCACGTCAGCAGCCTGTCGGATGCGCTGTACGCAGCGTTCGTTGTCGCCGCGCCCAACATAGTCGCCCAGAAAAGCAAGACGCTGCGCACCTGCCGCGCTGAGCAGGCTAAGCGCTTGCTCTAGCGCTGGATAGTTCCCATGCACGTCCGAGACGAGGCCCCACACCGCATCTGGATTACTCATGCATCAGACGTATCCGACTTCCAATATCTGATGTCAAGGTGGTTTACAGAACGCCGGACCCTGCCTATACTCAAGTCAAGCGCGATCGTCGCTTCTGTGACGAACACCACGCTGGCCGGTTCGGCCCTTGACCGGTGGCCCCGCACACACCGTAGCCCCGAGCGAAGCACATCCCTGTCGTCGTCAGCGTACTGGCACGCGTCTGGGGGTGCAGCGCTCAGGCTGGTCAGAGGTATGCCGTCAGTCTGCCCACCCATTCCCTACGCGCACCTCGGATGCTGGTAGCTCAGCCCGTACCCGCAGGTTCAGACGCACCCTACGCAGCGGTGGTCGCGCGCCAATTGTCAGTCTGGCCATTCGCCGCCCGCACGCTGCGCCTGTTCGTGCTGATGGACCCCACACTGCCGGATCCGACCCCTCACCATGGACTGCTGCGCGCGATGCAACAGGCGTATTTTTGCTCAGACGGGTTCTCACAGACGCGCGCCGTGCGCGAAGCCACACTGGCCGCCCACTATGTGCTGCGACATCATAACCGCGACGTGCTCCCGTTACAGCACGTGAACGCGGCCACGGTGGTCGCGGCCGTGCGCGCCGACAGCGCGTGTATCGCCCTGGCCGGGGATGCCGCGGTGTTCGCCTGGCGTGATGGCGTCCTGAGTGGTCAACGCGGGGTTCTGCGCCTGCCCCGTCCACTAGGCCTCGAGCAGGATCCGCACATCACGCTGTGGAGCACCCGCCTGAAACCTGGCGATCGCCTCGTGCTGGTGTGCGGCGCAGCATGGACGCCCAACTCACAGGCACGCGTCGAGGATCTTCTGCGGGAGTCGGGCCCGCTGACCGACGCGCAGGTGGAACAGGGACTGGTTGCGGCCTTGAGCGGCTCGCGGCCAGCTGGCGTGTTGGTGGTGGACCCAGCCGTCGCGGGCCGCCCCGAGCGCCACTTGGCGCTAGTGTCGACCCGCGAGCACGGACAGCGCCCGCTGTCCGTGCCCGTGGCTCGGAAGCTAGAGCCGGTCGCGCGGGGTGGCCGCGCACGTGCAGCCGGGGCATGGGCTGCGTGCCTGGTGGCCGTGGTGTTACTCAGCGTGACTGCGATGGCGGCTTTGAATCTTACTGCCGGGTTGCGGCCGCGGGCCGGGGCGCTTGACGAAGCGCAAACCTTGCTGGCGCAGGCGGAGGAGACCAGTGATGCTGCGCAGGCGCACGCACTGGCTGCCACTGCACTCGATCTGGCAAGCTCTGACCCGTCGGGCGGGGCGCCAGCGCTGGCTGCCAGAGCCACCAGCACACTGAACGCGATCGACCGGGTCTACCCGGTCAGCCCAGCCATGGCAGTTCGACTTGGGTCGTCCGGCGCCAACGTGATCGATCTCACCGTGGGCGACGACACGCTGTACATGCTCGACGTGGTCGAAGCGACGGTGCGAGCCTTCCCCCTCGACAGCCGTGATCAACAGCCAACACCGGACACCCTGCTGGTCCGCGCTGGCGCCCAGGTCGGGCCGGGCGCGCAGCCCCTGGCTATGCCCGTCGCCATCCAGTACCTGAGTGGCGCCCGAGCTGACCTGGGCGTGCTGGCGGTCGTCGACCAAACCCGGGCGGTGGTCCAAGTCGCCCGCGACCGCAGCATCACCCCGCGTCCAGTTCCAAGCAGCGGTTCGTGGCGCGAGCTTGGCGCTCTGGGAGCAGACACCGAGGGACGCCTGTATGTGCTGGACAGTGGCTCCAGGCGACTGCTGGAGTACTCCTCGCTGAGTCAGCGGAGCGTCGTCGATCCGCCCAGACTCGTGTTGGATAACCACATGGCGCCGGGCCTGGCTTTCGAGCGGACGGCGGAGATCGTCGGGCAGCAACAGGACGTATACCTGCGCATGGACGACGGTACACTGCGCCACTTCGACGAACAGGGCCAGGAAAAGGAGTTTACGGTGCGTACGCCAGACGGTAGGCCTGCAGCGGTACGCGCCATCACCACTGATCGAACCGGCGGGCTGTACCTGGCCGACCCGGCCAACGCACGCATTTTGCAGACGACCGCCGACGGAGTGGTCGTGCGCCAACTGCGCGATCCCGCGCTGGCTGGCGTACGTCAGATCCGCTCGAGCCTCGACGGTCGTCGGCTGTACGGCCTGGTCACGTCCGGCGTGCTGGTCTTCGACGTGCCGCGAGACGATTCGCCATGACCCGCATCCTGGGTTTCGAGACCAGTTGCGATGAGACCGCGGTTGCCGTCGTACGCAACGGAGTTGAAATCGAGTCCAACGTCATTGCCTCGCAGACCGACTTGCACGCGCGCTACGGTGGGGTGGTTCCGGAGCAGGCGTCGCGCGCGCACGTGCGAGCCATCGTGCCTTGCCTCGAAGAAGCTTTGTCCCAGGCGCATGCCGACTGGGACAGTGTGGACGCCATAGCCGTGACCTACGGACCGGGCCTGGCAGGCGCGCTGCTCGTAGGCGCCAACTGCGCCAAGGGTCTCGCCTACGCGCGCAATAAACCCTTGCTGGGCATCAATCATCTCGAGGGCCACGTCTACGCCAATTGGCTGGACGCCGCTGCGCCAGCTTCGGCCGCACGCTCGGGCAGTCCGCTGGGCGCGTCAGCTACTGCCTCTAGCGCGCCGACATTTCCATTGGTCGCCTTGATTGTGTCCGGCGGCCACAGCGACCTCGTATTGAGCGATGGGTATGGCCGCTACCGCCGCCTCGGCCGCACTCGCGACGACGCCGCCGGCGAGGCGTTTGATAAAGTCGCGCGGCTGCTCGGTCTGGGATTCCCCGGCGGCCCAGAGATCGAGCGCGTCGCCGCAACCGGTGACTCACGCCGTTTTCGATTTCCGCGGGCCTGGCTCGAGCCAGACGCATGGGATTTCTCGTTTAGCGGCCTGAAGACGGCGGTCCGGCAGCAGGTGCGCGATCTGGGTGTCGATTCCGAACGAGCAACTCCTGAGGAGCGCCGGGACAGCCTTCCAGTCGCGGACCTGGCTGCCAGCTTTCAGGCCGCGGTTGTGGACGTGCTGGCGAGCAAAGCCGCTCGCGCCGCCCAGACCTTCGGCGCTACCTGCCTAGCTCTCGGCGGCGGGGTGGCCGCCAATCGCAGGCTCCTGCAGCGTGTTGAAGAGCTGTCTCAGCTACCGGTGGTGTGCCCGCCACCTCGGCTGTGTACTGACAACGCGGCCATGATTGCCGCTGCCGGGTTCTTCCGCTATCGCGCTGGCGAACGGGCCGACTTGACGCTCGATGTCGCGCCCGGCATGCCGATCGCCTGAGACTCTGATCTTGGGCCGGATCTGGCACTCACGCATTGCAAGTGCCAATTCACACTTGCTATTCTAAGCGCTGGTTAGCACTCTACTGTGCCGAGTGCCAATTGAGGGTCCTGGAACAGGATCTCCCCACACTTCCAAAGGAGGGACATCGCATGGCGAGTCTCAATTTGCGTCCTCTCGGCGACCGGGTGGTGGTTAAGCCACTCGACCGCGAGGAGGTCACCAAGAGCGGCATCGTGCTGCCGGATACGGCGAAGGAAAAGCCCCAGCAGGGCGAGGTTCTGGCGGTTGGGCCTGGCCGCATTCTCGATAGTGGCGAGCGCGTCCACCCGGACGTGAAAGAGGGCGAGCGCGTGCTGTTCGCCAAGTACTCGGGCACCGAGTTCAAGCTCGAGGTAGAGGAGCTGCTCATTCTGCGCGAGTCCGACATTCTGGCCATCGTCACCAACGGCAGCTAAGCCGCTACCAACTCGGAGGTTCAAAACACCATGCCAGCCAAACAGCTGGAAGACAGCGAGGACGCGCGTCGAGCGCTCAAGCGCGGGATCGACGCACTGGCCGACGCGGTCAAGATCACGCTCGGCCCAAAGGGCCGCAACGTTGTTCTCGACAAGAAGTTCGGCCCGCCCACCATTACCAACGATGGTGTGACGATTGCCAAGGAGATCGAACTGGAGGACCCATTCGAGAACATGGGTGCCCAGCTCCTGAAGGAAGCGGCTACCAAGACCAACGACATCGCAGGTGACGGCACCACCACCGCCACCGTGCTAGCTCAGGCCATCGTCAACGAAGGCTTCAAGAATGTTACGGCTGGTGCCAACCCGCTGCTGTTGAAGCGCGGGATCGAGCGCGGCGTCGCCGCGATCGTCGAGAACCTGAAGACGATGTCCACGCCCGTCGCCGACCAGACCAAGATCGCCCAGGTTGCGGCCATCTCCGCAGCCGACGAGGAAATTGGTCGCTTGATCGCCGAGGTTATGGACAAAGTTGGCAAGGACGGCGTAATCACGGTCGAAGAGAGCAAGACCCTCAAGTTCGAAACAGAGTACGTCGAGGGTATGCAGTTCGATCGCGGGTACATTTCGCCGTACTTCATCAGCGATCCCCAGCGAATGGAAGCCGTGCTGGACGAGCCGTACCTGCTGATCACCGACAAGAAGATCAGCGCGATCTCGGACATCCTGCCCGTACTCGAGCGCTTCCTGCAGGTAAGCAAGAACCTGGTCATCATTGCTGAGGACGTCGACGGCGAGGCGCTGGCGACACTCGTCGTCAACAAGCTACGTGGCACCCTCAACGTGCTAGGCATCAAGGCGCCTGGCTTTGGAGACCGCCGTAAGGCGATGCTCGAAGATATTGCCACCCTGACCGGCGGCAAGGTCATCTCTGAGGAGATCGGCCGCAAGCTCGACTCGACGACGGTCCAGGATCTTGGTCGCGCTCGCAAGGTGCAGTCCAACAAGGACGAGACCACGATTGTCGAGGGCCGTGGGTCAGAGGAGGCGATCAAGTCTCGCATCCAGCAGATCCGCACCCAGATCGGTGAGACGACGAGCGACTTCGACCGCGAGAAGCTCCAGGAGCGCCTGGCCAAGCTGGCTGGTGGCGTGGCCGTGATCAAGGTTGGCGCGGCGACCGAGGTCGAGCTCAAGGAGAAGAAGCACCGCGTCGAGGACGCTCTGTCTGCGACGCGCGCGGCTGTCGAAGAGGGCATCGTGCCAGGTGGTGGGACGGCGTACGTCCACTCCCTGCCTGCGCTGGATCCGGTCCTGGCCGAGCTCACGGGCGATCAGCGGACTGGCGCCATGATGCTCAAGCGAGCGCTCGAGGAGCCACTCCGACGTATCTGCGCCAATGCCGGCGCGGAGGGCAGCGTGGTGGTGTCTGAAGTCAGGAAGCGCGGCAGCGGCCAGGGCTACGACGCCGCCAAGGGCGAGTACGCCAACATGGTCGAGCGCGGGATCATTGACCCGCTCAAGGTCACCCGCTCGGCACTCGAAAACGCGGCGTCAATCGCCACAATGATTCTGACCACCGAGACGCTCATTACCGAAGTCCCCGAGAAAACCCCAGCCCCGGCCGCGCCGCCGATGCCGGAGTACTGACCGAAGGACGTCGCAACTCCACACCGTAGGGGGCCAGAGGTCGCAAGACTCCTGGCCCCTTTTCGTGTTCCCGATCGGAGGACTGCCTGGGCGTTCTTGCACACTCGCCCCATCTTCACGGCCCGCACGGAGCCGCGCGGCGGCGGGCGACGTCGTTCCGGCGCTGACACCGGGCTGCAGGCCGGTTAGGCGAGGCCCTCTTGCTGCAGGGTCTGCAGCGATTTGTCGAACGCGTTGATGGTTTGGCTGAGCTCAGCATCGCCGTGGACGATCGAGGTGAACCCGCCTGAGCGCATCAGGTCGACTCCATTCAAGAGCATCGCTTTGCGCAAGGTATTGACGGCGCCCCGGCCGGCCATCAGGCGCTGCACATCGGTCGTTTCGGCGGCTTCCTGCATGCCCTCGCCGAGCAATATCTGAAACACCGATGCTTCGCCGAGGATGGCGCCAGCCACGCCCCGCTGCTCGAGGCAGTCCCGCAATCCGAGCCGCAACTGCTCTCCAGTCCGGTTGCACTGTTCGGTGGCCCAGCCCTCGCCCACCGTCTGCAGTGCGCTCAGGCCGGCAGCCGCCGACAGCGGGTTGGCATTGAACGTCCCCTGCTGGAGAACACGTTCGAAGCGGTCCTTGTGCAGTTCGCCCTTGAAGGTCTGGACGTCAAGGATGGCGCGCTTGCCGACGACCGCGCCACCTGGCAGCCCGCCAGCCACGATCTTGGCTAGCGTGGTCAGGTCTGGCGTGATTCCATACAACTGCTGAGCGCCACCCGGGCTGTACCGAAAGCCGCTGATGACTTCGTCGAAAATAAGTACGACCGCGCGCTCGCTCGTGAGCTCGCGCAGCTGTCGCAAGAACGCCACGTCGGTTGGGATGATCCCGTTGGATCCACCGCCCGGCTCGACAATCACCGCTGCAACTTGACCGCGGTGCGCGTCCAGTAACTGGCGGACGGACTCGATGTTGTTTGGATACGCTACCAGCATCGTCTCCGACACGGCCTTCGGGACACCCGTCGAAGTCGAGGTGTCGAAGGGCGGTTGGTACCCAGCCATGGCGTAGTCGTGCCAGCCGTGAAAATGCCCAGCGAACCGGATGACCAGCTCACACCCCGTATAGGCGCGCGCGTCGCGCATGGCAAGCATTGTCGCCTCGGTGCCGCTCATCGTGAAGCGTACCCACTCCGCGCTCGGAATAAGCCGCACGATCTGTTCAGCCCAGGCGACCTCCAATTCGTGACAGGCGCCGTAATGCGTGCCTTTGTGGATCTGGCCGGCAATCGCGGCCGTGACTTTCGGGTGACCGTGGCCTAGCAGCAGCGAGCCATGGCCCATCCAGTGGTCGAGCAACTCGTTGCCGTCGACGTCCCACTTGCGAGCGCCGTCGGCACGCTCGACATAGATCGGAAAGGGCACAAAGTTCCGGCTGTCGTGGGTGATGCCACCAGCGATCGCGTCGCATGATCGCTCGTAGAGCGCTTTGGAACGAGCAAATCGTTTGGAGAACGCCGCGTCGATCGCGCTCGGGGCCGAAATTGCCATGCCCGGATTTTAGCGTTCGTTCGTGACTGCCTGGTCGTCTTCGGCGAGCGTCAGGATTTCCGGGCCATTGGTGGTGATGGCCACGGTGTGCTCGAAGTGGGCGCTGAGGCTCCCGTCGACAGTGATCGCTGTCCAGCCATCGTCCAACATGCGGACCTCTGGTGAGCCGAGGTTGACCTGGGGTTCGATCGCCAGACACATGCCTGGCCGCAGCACAGGTCCTCGGCCGGCGGGACCGTGGTGCTGGACCTGCGGGGCTTCGTGCATGTTGCGTCCGACACCATGTCCCACGAAGTCGCGGACCACAGCCATGCCGTTGCCATGCGAGCGGACATGCGCTTCGATGGCTGCGCCGATATCGCTCAGGCGATTGCCCGCGCGTGCCTGCGCGATGCCCTGGAACATTGCTGCCTGGGTCACCTGCACCAATTCTCGGGCCCGCGCAGGCAGCGTAGCGAGCCCGCCGACGGCGAAGCAATGCGTGGCATCGGCAACATAGCCGTTGTACCGCGCAGCCACGTCCACCTTGACCAGATCGCCGCGCTTGAGCTTGCGCGGCCCGGGGATGCCGTGGACGACCTCGTCGTTCACCGAGACGCAGATGTGGCCGGGGTAGCCGAAGTAGCCAAGGGCGGTCGACTCCGCGCCAGCTGCTTTGAACATGCTTGCCGCCACCTGATCCAGGTCGCGCGTAGTAACGCCAGGCGCCGCCTGATCCTCGAGCGAACGGATCGTCGCGGCCACGATCTTGCCAGCCTCACGCATGATTGCAATCTCGTGCGGGGATTTGAGCACAATGGTGTTGTCGGTTGTGGGCTTCAGATGCATCGGAGCGCTGAATGTATAACAGAATCCGCGCGACCAACCTTCAAGCAGCGCATGAGGCGACACCGTGCCGTTCCTACTTGGGCTGACCGGCAACATCGCATGCGGCAAGAGCACCGTCGGCCGGGTCCTCGCGGAACGCTACGGGGCCGACTACGTCGACGCGGACCGCCTGGTCCACGCTCTATACGCGCCTGGCACGCTCGAGACACTGGCAATTGCGGATCGCTTCGGCCAGCATTTGGTACGCGCTGAAGACGGCACCATCGATCGCCGCCGCCTCGGAGACGTGGTGCTGGCCGATCCGAACGCACTCCGCGAACTGGAGCGAATCCTAGATCCGGGTGTTCGACGGGCGCTCGACGAGCGCATCGCCCACACGCAGGCGGCCGTGCTGGTGCTGGACGCTATTCGTCTGATCGAAGCGGGCACCGCCGGGCGCTGCGACGCGGTGTGGGTGGTGGTGTGCGATCGGGCTGTGCAGATGCAGCGCCTGCAAACATCGCGAGGCATGTCCGCCACACAAGCCGCCCTACGCATCGCCGCGCAGGTGCCAGCCGAAGAAAAACTGCCTCACGCTACCGCAGTCATCTCCAATCACGGCACCGTGGCCGAGCTCGCCAGTCAAGTCGAAGCTGCCTGGATCCGCACGGTCCAGCCGCACCTCTAAGCGATCGCTATTCAGCGCGTCCAATCCAAGCCTCCGTAGCCGCCTTGGTCTACGAGTTTGTCTGTGCGGCCACCCTTGCCATCCACGACGTACAGCGCCGCTACGCCAAATATGGCCAGCTTCGAGCCAGCGGGTGACCACGCCACCGTCGGGTCGTCGTCTTTGATGTCGGCAATACGGCTCATCTCGCTACCGTCCAGGTTGACCGAGTAAATGTCTGCAGGCAGGCCGTGCGCTTCGACTACTTCGGGCGCGAGCAGGGTTGCCCCGAGTTTGAGGATGGGTGCGAGCCCAGCTGCATTAGGCTTGCTGTGCGGATCGCCGCCACAGCCGCTCGGCTGCATGTTCGGCTCTCCGCTGCCTCCGAACGCGAAGCGCTTTCCGTCGGGTGACATGCGCGGCAGACTCAAGTACTGGAAAACCTGATCGGAGATCAGCACGCAGCCATCGCCGGCCTCGCCAACCGTTTTCTTCAGGATCGTCTGCCCAGCGCGCGTGCTGCGGATGTAGATCAGCGTCGACTCATCCGGCGACAGGGCCGGGCTGTAGCCGTTTTCGACAAGCGTTTCAGACGTCCCGCTCCCGGTCTGTCGGCGCATGATGGCCTGTGTTTCGCGGCCATTGCTCACGGTTCGGACGGTGTAGTACACCGTGCCACTCGGCATCCACTCAGGCGCCTCGAGCACCGTGTTCGGAGCATCCCGTTCGGCGAATGGTTGCGCGTTCGACCCGTCGGCATTGGCCAGCATCAGATCGGCGCCGCTGGAGCGTTCGTTGGGCCGACGCCAGAACTGGGCGAAGATCACACGCTGACCATCCGGAGACCAGCTCGCACCGGTGACCGCCGCCCCTGACGGCAGGTTGGTGATCTTGGTCTGCTGTTTGGAGCTGAGGTCTAAGACCCACAGATCGCCATCCTTCGGCCACGCGATTCGACCCGCAACGCCCTGGGTGGCAGTGGATCGATTCAGCACCTGGCAGCTGCTGACCAGCGCCAGGCACACTACCGCGGCCAGGGCGATCAGACCACGGGCCAGCAGCACCGTGTGGGTGCTTTCAGTCGGGTCGCGACGCGGGCGGCTTGACAGGCTAGTCGTGTCCCTCGTCGGCGGGGAAGTCGTCCAGCGCGGGGGCGTTCTCCTCGCCAGCTTGCTTCCGGCCGGCCAGCTTGACAGCCAGCCACAACACGCCCACGGCCACCAGCGCGACCGCCAGCTCGTCCCAGCTACCGGCCGCACCGTTCAACAGCAACGTCGTCATGGACGCTCACAGCGTAGCAACGCGACCACCTCAAAGACTCGACTTGAGCAGTTTGGCCTGCTTGAGTGTCATCCCAGGCACGGCCGCCAGCTCTTCGACTGCCGCGGCGCGAATGCCGCGTACCGAGCCGAACCGCCGCAAGAGCTCACGCTTGCGTTTGGGTCCGATGCCCGCCACGTCGTCGAGCGCCGAGCGCAGGCCGGATCGGCCGCGCACCTGGCGGTGATAGGTGATGGCGAACCGGTGAGCTTCGTCCCGGATGCGCTGCACCAGGTACATCGCCTGTGACGTACGTGGCAGCAGCACCGGATCGGGCAGCGCTCGGCCAGTGGTCCGATCGCGCACGAAGACTTCTTCATTTTCTTTTGCCAGGCCAATCACTGGCAGCTCGGTGATCTCCATCGTGTCGAGGATCTCGAGCGCAGCGTTGAGCTGACCCTGGCCGCCATCGATGATGACGAGGTCTGGCATTTCGGCCCAGCCGCCCTCTGGCTCGTGGTCCGCCTGCACCTCGGCAGAGTTGTCCCGTTCACCTGCGTCGACTGTTGGTGTTGCCTCGAGCGACTCCCAGCTGCCCTGCTCCCCGGCTCGCCGCAGCTGACCCGTGAGCGCACGCCGAAACCGGCGCCCGATCACTTCCTGCATGCTCAAAACGTCGTTGTTGCCGAGCTCGTGCTTGATCTTGAACCGCCGATACGCTGAGCGATGCGGCTGCCCATTTTCGAACACCACCATGCTGGCGACCTGATTGGTGCCCTGGACGTGCGAGATGTCGTAGCACTCGATGCGGTGGGGCAGCTGTGCCAGCTCTAAGCACTCCTGCAGCTCGACGATTGCGCCGCTGGTCCGCGCTTCGTCAGCCAGCCACTGCTGGCGCAGACGCGCCAGTCCTTCACGCGCGTTATTGGTCGCCAACTCAACCAGCTTTCGCTTCTCGCCCGTTCGTGGCGCAGACACGCGGACCTTCCGCATGGAGGCATTGCCACCTTCGGCGCGTCGGCCAGTCAGCCACACCCGGACCGACTCGACGTCCTCGGGCAAGACCGGCAGCACCAGCTCATCCGGGATCTCGGTGGTCTGGCTGTAATACTGGATGACAAACGACCAGACAATCTCGTTTTCGGTCTCTTCGCCGTGCCCATCCAGGACGAAATGCTCACGCCCGATGAGACGCCCGCCGCGTATCAGGAACACCTGAACACACGAGTAGGGTCCCTCGTTGTGGACGCCAATGATGTCTTCGTCCGCCATCGACGAGTACACAATCTGTTGCTGGGTGACCACGCGCTCCGCGGCACGGATGCGGTCGCGCAGGTCGGCGGCGCGCTCGAATTCGAGTGATTCGGCTGCCTGCTCCATGTCGTGACGCATGTCGGCCAGCACGCTGTCTGACTTGCCGTCCAGGAAGTCGACCATTTGATCGACGATCTGCCGATAATCCTCGTTGTTGATCGCGCCGATACACGGCGCGGGACAGCGTTTGATGTGATAATACAGACATGCGCGCGGATCATTGCCGGTAATCACCCGCGTGCACAGAATATGTGGAAAGAGACGGTTGATGGTATCGAGCGTTTGCCGCACGGAGGTCGCATCGGTAAATGGCCCGAAGTAGCGTGCGCCGTCGCGCACCATTTTGCGCGCGACCATAGTCTTCGGCCAGGGTTCCTGGATGTTTATCCGAATATACGGATAGTGTTTATCGTCGCGTAGCTTGACGTTGTAGCGTGGGTGCTCATGACGAACGAGATCCGCCTCCCAATGCAGCGCCTGCGTAATCGTGTCAGCCAGCAGATACTGGATGTCCGCGATCTCTGTGACCATCTGCTGTTTGTGCGGTTCGAGAACTGCGGTCTTCTGGAAGTACGAGCGGACTCGGCTGCGCAGCGAGTTGGCTTTGCCGACATACAGCAGCGCCCCCCTGGCATCGTAGAACTTGTACACGCCGGGCTGGTCCGGTAAACGCGCCAGCTGTTGATCGACGGGCAGTCTCGTCTCGAGCATCGCGCGTAAATTGTAGGCACATGTCGAGCTCCAAACGGCGAGTATCTCTTGGCGCTCTGCTAGCGGAAGTCCAGAGTGCAGTGATCCAGCACGGCGACCCGTCGGCGTCGGTCAGCGGAGTCACCCAGGACACCCGTAGCCTACAGGCGGGAGATGTGTTCGTTGCCGTTCCGGGTTTTCAGCGGAACGGCCTGGAGTTCGTCGCCCAGGCCGTAGCTGCGGGCGCGGCGGCCGTCGTTGCGGAGCAGCTCGTTCCCGAGTACGACGCCCCGAGCGTGCCATTCATCCTGGTCCCGCATGCGCGCCGCGCGCTGGCCGACCTCTCAGCAGCGTACTATCGGCATCCTTCGAAAAGCCTGGCGGTCGTCGGCGTCACGGGCACCGACGGCAAGACCAGCACCACCCATCTGCTCAGCGCAATTCTCGAGGCGCACGGCCTCAGGACGGGCTGGCTGACTACCGTGAACACCAAAATCGGCGCGGACCTGCGACCGAACGCCGCCGACCACACCACGCCCGAGGCGCCACTGGTGCAGCGCGCGCTGGCGGATATGCTGGCCGCCGGCGTCGACGTGGCCATCGTCGAGACCAGCTCGCATGCGCTCGAGCTCGACCGCGTGCGTGGCACGCACTTCCAGGTGGGGGTGTTCACGAACCTGACTCCCGAACACCTCAATTTCCACCTTACCTTCGCTGCCTATCGAGCCGCCAAAGCCAGACTGTTCCAACAGTTGCCAGCCGTCGGGCTGGCCGTGATCAATGCCGACGACCCGAGCAGCAGCAGTATGCGCGAGGTCACCCAGGCCCGCGTGCTCAGCTATGGAATGGATCAGCCCGCCGACTTTTCAGCTACCAACGTTCGGCTGTCGGCGAACGGCACCAGCTTCGTGCTCGAGCCAGGCAGGCACACCATTCGCACAAGCCTGGTAGGTCGCTTTAATGTGGCGAACTGGCTGGCTGCCTTCGTCGCCGCCACCTACTTCGATGCGACCCCGAGCGACCTGTCGCGGGCAGCGGCGCTGCAGGCGCCAGTCGCAGGCCGGATGAACCTGGTGGAGCGAGGACAACCGTTCACTGTGGTGGTCGACTTCGCGCACACACCCCAAGCCCTCCGGAAGGCGTTGCAGACCGTTCGCGAACTGGTACCCGGCCGCCTCTTACTCGCCTTCGGACTAGCCGGCGGCCGCGACTTTGCCAATCGGCCTGCTATGGGCGCATTGGCTGCCGGCTACGCGGACTTGTTCGTCATCACTGAGGACGATCCGGGCGGAGAAGACTCCGCCGCCATCGCCGAACAGATTGCGGTCGGTGCCCGTTCGGCGGGTGCACGGGAAGGCTCTGGATTCGTGATCGAGCTCGACCGCCGCGCGGCGATTCGGCTCCTGCTCGAGCGTGCGGAGCCTGGCGACGCGGTGGTGCTCGCTGGCAAGGGCCACGAGCAGCGCATGGTCGTCGGCCTCGAGCGGCGTCCGTGGAACGATGCTCGGGTCGCCTCGGAAGTACTCGGGGAGCTTGGATTTTCGACCCAGGCTGTACCATGATGCTAGTGCCGCGCCGATCCGACCGCGCTGCAGACGAGGAGGCACACACGCCCACGCCTGGCACAGTGGAGCCGCCGGCCGACCCCACGACGGCACTCGCAAAGGTTGGCCACCGAGTAGCCCCGGACCCCGGGCTGTACGCCATTCTGGGCCTCGACCCAGCCGCCTCGGATGCCGAGATCCAGACCACCTATCGGCGTCAGGCCGCCCGATTGCAGAGCGGCGGCGCGAGGCAGCAGGCGTTGCTGCGCCAGCTCAACGTGGCGTACGAGGTGCTCGGTACGCGCGTTCGGCGCGAAGAGTACGACCGCTCACGGCTGGCCCAGCTCCTGGCCCCCAGCGCGCCAACGCCCATTCGCAAAGACGCTAAGACCCTGGCCCCGGCTACCCGACGGCGCCGGCCAAGACACGCCGTTCAGCCCCACTACGCTGGCTTTTCGTACATCCTGGCGGTGGTGTGTGTAGTGGGGTTGGCCGTGGCTGCAGGCGTGCTGATCATCCTGCCACGGCTGTCGTTCAATCTGTCGGCGCTGAATGCGTTGCAGAGCGTCTTACCCGTGCCGAATTCGGCGCGCCGACCTGCCGAGGTCACTGTCACTTCGACCTCGGTCGCGGCGGCGCCGACCGCCACCCTCCAGCCTGGCGCGGCGGAACGCTTCGCCGGCTCCAGCGTCAGCGTTTCCAACCCCGCTCCAGCCCAGAACACGGTCGAAAACGTCGTCGTCAAGGTTCGGCGTGACGCTCAACCAGCCGCCAATTCCGACGTGTGGGCCATCGTGAAATACAGCACCACGAACGAACGTTGGCCGGCCACTGGCACCCAGAAGACCGATGCCTCCGGTGCAGCGACGATCAGCTTCAACATTGGTCGGGCCGTGCCCGAGCACCCTGTGCCCGTCCAGGTCTTCGCTGTGGTCGACGACCAGCAGTTTTCGTGGTCGACGACCTTCACGCCCCACTAAGCCGGGCTCATGGTCAAGTCTCGGGAGGACGTAATAGTGGTGCGCGCGCCGGCGACCAGCGCCAACATGGGCCCTGGCTTCGACTGCCTCGGCATGGCCCTCGACTTGTGGAACGAAGTAGAAGCGTTGCCGGGCATGCAGCAGCCCGACGCCGACGGAAATCTGATCCTGCGGGCCGCTCGGGCGGTCTTCGACCACGTCGGCGCGCACTACCCGGGCTTCAGCTTGCGCTGCACCAACCGAATCCCATTCGCCAGAGGCCTCGGCAGCAGCGCAGCGGCAATCGCATCTGGCGTCGTGGTTGGGAACGCGTGCCTGGGTGGTCTACTGGATACTTCGGCGCTCCTACAGCTGGCAGTCCAGCTCGAGGGACATCCAGACAACGTGGTGCCGTGCCTGCTGGGCGGCGTGCGGGTTGCGGCGGTGCTCGAGAGTGGGCGCGTGGTGCAGGCCCAGGTACCGCTGGCGATACGTCTGTCGACGGTGTGCTTCGTCCCTGACCAGCTCAGTCCGACGGCTCACGCGCGCGGCGTGCTTCCGTCAACCATTCCGCTGGCCGATGCGCTCTTCAACGTGGCGCGTTCGAGCCTGCTGGTTGCGGCACTTGCCTCGGGCCAATCCGACGTGCTCGCCGAGGCCACCCGCGATCGTCTCCACCAGCCGTACCGGCTGCCGCTGTTTCCAGCCGGCGCTCGGCTGCTGGAGGCGGCTCTGCAAGCCGGCGCTCTGGGTGCCTTTACGTCTGGCGCCGGCCCATCTGTCCTGGCCGTGTGCGGGGACGGTCAGCCAGTCGAGGCCGTGGCGACCGCATTCGAACAAACCGCGCACAGCCTTGGTCTCGCGGGTGTCACCATGCACCTGTCGCTGATTGATCAGGGAGCGCACGTTGTTGACTGAGCATGACGGGCTCACCGTCCAGAAGTATGGCGGCTCGTCGCTGGCGACGGCCGAACGGATCCGCGCGGCAGCCGTGCGTGTCTCGCGGACCGCTGCCACTGGCCGTCCTGTGGTGGTGGTGGTTTCAGCCATGGGCGATACGACAGATGAGCTGATCGCGCTGGCCCACCAGGTCGCAACGCCACCTGACGAGCGTGAACTGGCCCTGCTCCTGTCGACGGGTGAAACGGTCAGCGCGACACTGATGGCTATGGCGCTGCACGATCTCCACCAGCCGGCTGTGTCGCTGAGCGGCGCCCAGGCTGGTATTCGCTCGACGAGTGCCTACACCCGCGCGCGCATCACCGACATTCACCCTCAACGCATCTCCACCGAGCTGCGGCATGGCAAAGTCGTCATCGTGACCGGATTCCAAGGCATCAGCGAGGAGCAGGACGTCACGACGCTGGGTCGGGGCGCGTCGGACACGACCGCTGTGGCTCTGGCGTGTGCGCTGAATGCCCAACGCTGTGACATCTACACAGACGTCGAGGGGGTGTACACAGCCGACCCGCGCGTGGTCCCCAACGCGCGCAAGCTCGCCGAAGTGGGCTATGAAGAGATGCTCGAGCTAGCGCAGCTCGGCGCGCGGGTCATGGCGCCGCGTGCGGTCGAGCTTGGTGAGCTGTACGACATGCCGATCCAGGTCGCTTCTTCATTTGTCGATGCGCCTGGCACGCTTATTCATCGGTTAGTTGCCGACGGAGATCCGCACATGCCAATGGAGATTCGCAAGAACGTGCGCGGCGTGGCGCACGATACCGACGTGGCCCGCGTCACCCTCCGACGCGTACCCGATCGGCCGGGCATCGCCGCGGCGATCTTTCAGCCGCTGGCGGACGCCAACATCAGCGTCGATACGATCGCCCAGTCGAACGGCGCGGACGGCACGACCGATCTGTCCTTCACAGTATCCCGTGACAGCCTCGCGCGGGCGGTCGAGATCGCGCGCGCGATTGCTCCGCGGATTGGGGCTGAGGAGGTCGATCCAGCCGACGACCTGGCGAAGGTCAGCATTGTCGGCACGGGCATGCAGAGCGCGCCGGGCTACGCCGCGCGCATGTTTGGCGCACTTGCCAGTGCCGGCGTCAACATCGGCATCATCAGCACCTCGGACATCCGCATTACGTGTGTCGTTCCGCGCAGCCGGGTCGAGGACGCGGTGCGGATCCTGCACAGCACATTCGAGCTTGATCGCGACGACTGAGCCCGCGCGACATGGCTGGGGTGCGGGCCGGCGGATCGCTATCATCGCTGCCGATGGACGGCCGCGGCCCATCGAATGGGCGCAATCGGGGTGGTCGATCGAGTACGCGACTCTCGGGCAAGCGAGGCTCCGCGTTTGCCCGATCTGAGCATCGCCGGCCGGTGTACGGGGGCCAGGTGCGCCGCGACAATCGCCGGGGCGCATACACCATCGGGTTCATTGTCATCGTCGCGGCGCTGGCGGGCTTTGTGTACGTGGCATTGAGCTGGGCGACCGGGTCGGGCCGGGCAGGCGCGCTCGCTACTCAGCCTACGCCGACACTGGTCGCGGTCGTTTCCGCGGCCACGTCTACGCCGAGCGCAGACCTGGGCGAGCAGACTTACGTCGTCCAGAGTGGCGATTATCCCGAAAAGATCGCCCAGAAATTTGGAATCAAGACAGAGGAGCTGATCGCCGCCAACACGATCGAGGACCCCCAGAAGCTGCAGATCGGCCAGACCCTCAAGATCCCGCCTCCGAGCGCCGAGCGCTAGGCTCTCCCGGACACATCCAATTCGGCGGTTCCTGCATTGATGTGCGTCAAGATGGGTGCGAACCTGATCGCGTCCCAGCCCACGACAGGCTGTGCGGACTGCCCTTCTTCGTGAGCGCCGAGACACCCGACTGGCACCACCTCGCCCACCGTGCGCTCGGCTGGGAGCACGTACAGAGCGGGGCGCAGGCCTCGGAGCGGTCGGTGCGGGTCACGAGCGCAGGATGAGCGCCGCACGTCGAGTGGGGACGCGTGCGGATGGGGCGGCCACGACGATAAAGCCCTATTCGAGGGACGTGAACCTCCTCCGTCGGCGTGTCCTCGCCGAGTTCATCGGTACCGCCTTGCTGTTGATCGCTGTAATCGGCTCGGGCATCGCGGCGCAGTCGCTAAGTCCGGGCGACGTCGGACTCGAGCTGCTCGAGAATGCCGTGGCCACCGGCGCTGCTCTGGTGGCCATCATTCTGGCCGTGCGGTCGGTCTCAGGAGCACATCTGAACCCCGTCGTCAGTGCCGCCGATGCAGTGTTTGGAGGCCTTCGGCTGCGTGAGCTGGCCGCGTACGTCATCGCTCAAGTGGCGGGCGCCGTGGTGGGGGTGATCACAGCCGATGTCATGTTTTCTCTGCCGGCCGTGACTGTCTCCAGCCACTTGCGTAGCAGTCCCGGACTGTGGCTCAGCGAGGTAGTGGCGACGTTCGGCTTGCTCCTGGTCATATTTGGCGTCGTTCGAAGCAGTCGCGCAAGTGCGGCACCGCTCGCCGTTGGCGCGTACATCACCGGTGCTTACTTCTTCACCTCGTCGACCAGTTTTGCGAATCCTGCCGTTACGCTGGCGCGCACACTGTCCGACACGTTCGCGGGAATCGCTCCCTCATCCGTGCTGCCGTTCGTCGTGGCCCAAGTGATCGGCGCTGCCGCCGCTTGCGCGGCGGTTCGATTCTTGTGGCCGCAGCTTGCGGACGCAGCCGACGGAATTGTCGTTCCCCACGAGCGGGAGGTCGGGGTTGGCTGAAGCGGGATCTTCGGGCGCGAAACGTCGCGTGCTCTTCTTGTGCACGCACAACTCGGCGCGAAGTCAGATGGCCGAGGGTCTGCTACGCCACTTCGGCGGCAGTCGCTTCGAGGTGTTCTCTGCCGGCAGCGAAGCGACGACGGTGCGTCCCCTCGCCCTGAGAGCCGTGCACGAACTCGGCATCGACATCTCAGCTCACCAGAGCAAGACACTCGAGCGCTACCTCGACGAGCCGTTCGACACCGTGATAAGCGTGTGCGACCAGGCCAATGAGACCTGCCCAGTCTCTTTCGGCGCCAGGGAACGCCTGCATTGGAGCTTTCCAGACCCGAGCAAAGCCATGGGGACCGAGGACGAGCAGCTCACTGTCTACCGCGCGGTACGCGACTCGATTCGTGAGCGCATCGAGGACGAGCTACTGAGCACAGCGGCCCCCCAAGCCTGAGCCACCCGTGACATTGCGCTCTTCCGTATGAGCACCCCGCCCGCGGCGCCGACTCCTCGCCGTTGCGGTCAGTCGCGGGTTGTTCTGGGGCGGCGGCACGCTGCTGGCGCTGACGGGAGTGGTCGGACTGGTGCGCCTGGGCCAGCGCGACTGGCTGGCCAGCGCGCGTGGCGAATGCTTGACGCTCTCTCAGCACATCGGTAATATGTTGATATGTATCAACTGATACCGGTGTTGGCCGACGAGGACGTCTGCTGCCTGGTGGCGCCGGACTCCCTCAGTCCCGAGGTCATGCAGCTTCGCGACCACCTGGTTGCCAGCCGCGACCTGCTCGATGCGCTGGCCGATCCCGCCCGTCAGGACCTTGTCCAGGTCCTGGCGCGGCAAGAACTCAACGTCGGCGATATCGCCTCGCGCGTCACCCTAAGCCGCCCGACCGTATCGCATCACCTCCTGGTCCTGAAGCGCGCCGGTCTAGTCCGCACACGCAAGCAAGGTCGCGAGGTCTACTACCGTCTGAACAAGGTGCCCATCGTCAATACGCTCCAGGGGCTGGTCGACAGCCTCACCTGC
>JBPCIO010000286.1:0-11554 GCA_051006215.1 Chloroflexota bacterium | reverse complement strand
ATCCGCCCTGTCCCGATCCCAAGCTCGAGTGCACAGCCGTCGCCGGCGATCTCGCGCAGGAAAGCGACGGCCGGGTCGACAACCCGCGCATCGAACATGTCGGCGGATGACTGATCGTACCGAGCAGCGATGTGTTCGTCGAAATAGCCGTCGTCGTGCACAGCCCAAAAGCTACCGCATCGATCGCAAGGTGCTCACGCCGAACGATCTCTTCAGCCTCACCAACTGATCGAACGCATCAGCGCCTTGGCGAACGCTACTCCGCACTCGGCGCGCCCTTCGCCTGGACCTTCACGCGCCAGGAGCTAGAGCGCCAGCTGCGCGATCCGCTCCTCCACCTTGAGCCGAGACATCACTCCGACACGGCTGCTTGTCCGGCCCCAGTATTCCGTGACCCTCCACTTATGCAATGCTGCGGAGATTGGCAACCCCGAGCGCCGGCCTGGGACGTCCCTCGCGAAGCTGCCCCTCGCCAGGTTAGTCGTTGTTGATGTGGCAACGCAGTGGGCTAGAGCTGCGCCACTTTGACCAGCAGAAACGTGCCGAGTTCTTCCACCGCGCTTAGCCTTTCAGCGCTCCACCGGTTATACCCGCGACGATGTAACGCTGAGCGAAAAGGAAGAGCAGCACCAGGGGCGAGGCAGTGATCGCGATCGCCGCCGCGATCAAGGTCCAGTCCGCGGCGTTCTCCGTAAAAAACTGGAGCAGCCCAGCCGAGATCGAATCTTGATATCTCTCGATGGCAGGAAAATCACTGGCCCGATGATGTCGTTCCAGACACGAATCGCCAGAATCAGCCCGACGACACTCAATGCCGGTTTGAGCAGCGGCATGATGATCTGAAAGACATATCGAATGTACGGGCAGCCGTCGATCGCCGCCGCGTCGTCGAGCTCCGTCGGGATGCTCTTGATGAATCCGGTCAGGACGAAGATCGGCAGGGCGACGCGGCTACACCAGAGCAGGATGTACCCGAGCCGCGTGTTGTACAGCCCAAGCTGCTGCAAAATGAACTGGGGAATGATCCCGGCCGGCAGCAGGATGCCGGAGAGGAACAGGATGTAGAAGCCATTGCTGCCACGGAGATGGCCACGGGCGATGGGGAAGGCTGCCAGCGTCGCGATGATCAGCGTCCCGGAGACAATGACGAACGTGTATACCAGACTGTTGAGGAAGTAGGTGTTGAAGTTGCCCTTCACCCAGGCGAGTGGGTAGTTCGACCACAGAATAGGGCTAGGGAATGAAGCCGCGTTGAGGGCGAACTGGCGGCTTGACATCAGCGAGACGAACAGGACGAAGCCCAACGGGATCAGGTAGATCAGCGCCAGCAGCGCCAGGATTGCATAGCCGCCGAGCGTCGCGGGACGGATCCCGAGCGGGACGCCGGCCACCCGACGCTCGGCGAGCGTTAGGTCGACTGCACCTTGACGGATCACAGCACCACCTCGCGGCGTCGCAAGTACGACTGCATGACGAGGGCTATGCCGAACACGAGAACAAACTGGACCATAGCTATCGCCGAGGCGAATCCGGGTAGCCGGCTATTACTGAAGAACGCCTGGTTGAAGACCCACATCCCGAGGGTCTGCGAGGTAAGTGCCGGGCCGCCGTCCGTCAAGACGAAGATCAGCTCGAAGCCGGTGATGGTGCCGATAATCGCCAGCAGCACGTTGATCGTGATGCTCGGCGCGAGCAGTGGGATGGTCAGGTGTCGGAACGCACCCCACGCGGACGTGCCGTCGAGTTTGCCGGCTTCGTAGATCTCGGAGGGGATCGCCTGCATGCCGGCCAGGAAGACCATCATGCTGAACCCCAGGTTCGCCCAAATCTGCACCCAGATCACCGCGTACAGGGCGGTCGACGCGGTGCCGAGCAGGTTCGCCCGGATGCCGAACTGATGGAGGAACAGCGTGACGGGCCCGCTGAGCGGATTGAACATCACGTACCAGGTGAGTCCGTTGACGGTCGCCCCGAGAACGACGGGCAGGAAGATCAGCGAGCGGACGGCGATCTGGCCGCGAAGCCTGGAGTTCAGCAGCCAGGCGATGACCACCGCCAGGCCGTTTTGCATCACCGTGACCGCCAGCGAGAAGATCGCCGTAACCCCGAGCGCCCGCAGCAGGAACGTCCGCTGGCCCTGCAGCAGGCTCGTGTAATTCTCAATTCCGACCCAGTGAATCGGGGCATTCGGAAGGCCGGTGTAGTCAGTTAGTGAGAAGATCGAGGTGGCGAAAGCAGGCACGATCTCGAGCAAAAAGAACACGGCGAGCGCCGGTGCCAGGCAGACGTACGGCCAGATGCCAGCAGTTCGACTCATCGTGCTCGATCAGCTGAAGTAGAGCTTGGCCCAGTCCGCATCGAACATGCCGATGTACTTCTGCCATTGTGGTCGCGAATCTTCGAAGTTCTTCTGCACGTACTGGGCGTAGGTCTCGGGCGTGTACTGGTCCGACAGCAGCAGCTCTGACCACTGGTTGTCGTAGCTCATGCCGGGCAGGGCCAGGCGGGTCTGGGAGACGGCGGTCTTGCCCAGCAACGGCGCTTCGGCTTGCGGCACCGGGCCGGTGAGCTGGATCTGCTGCGTCGGGTAGTACTGGAGTACCTGCATGAAGCTCTGGTAGTTCTCTTTCTGGCCGAAGAAGTCGATCCACTCCAGCACCATGTCGGGGTTCTTGCTGGACCGCAGGCCGGACCAGCTGATATCCCCGTACACCGGCTGTACGGCGTTCGCGCTGGGGTCATCGGCGAAGGTGGCGGTGAACGCACCCAGCTTCTGGAAGGTTGGCTTCGCAGCCATGATGTCTCCACCCGAGAACGAGCCCTCCGGCCACATGGCGTACTTGCCCGTCGCGAACTGACCCGCACTGGTGGGGTAGTCGATGCCGCTGAAGGCCGGATCGAACTGTTTGGTGACGAACTCCTTGGCCCGCCGCCACGTCTCGATCCACTCGGGAGTAGTGAAGTCGGCCTTGCCGGTGACCAACAAGTCGGACCAGAAGTTCGGGTGCTTGGGGCGACCGACGTTCATCTCGAGCAAGCTGGTGTAGCGCGTGAGCGCAGTGGACGGCTTGGCCGCGTACAGGATCGGTGTCTCGCCGTTGGACTTGAGCGTTTCGCACATCGTGTTCCACCCGGCGTACGTCGTCGGGGGCTTGAGGCTGTACTTGTCCAGCATGTCCTGTTTGCTCCACACGACGTGGCCCACGTACGCCAGCGTCATTTGCCAGACCTTGCTCTTCCAGGTCATGAAGCGCTTGACGTTGGTCTGGTCGAAACTCTTGAGCGATGGCAGGCCCGACAGTTCGACGAACTGGGTGTCGGGCTGAAAATTGATGATGTCCTGGGGTGCGAAGCCGTAGTTCGCCGTCACGTCCGCGGTCTGGGAGGCGATGCGCGAACTCTGCGCCTGCGTCCAGGTGTTGCCCTGGCCGAGCAACTCGAAGTTCACTGTGACATTGGGGCGCTTCTGGTTGAACTGCGCGTTGATCTGGCTGATCGCTTTCTGGAAGGCCTCGGAGCTCGACCCAGAGTTCCAGGAGATGACATTTTAGGGTCACCGGACCGGCACCGCCACTGGCGGGCGGCGCGACCGGGGCGGGTGCACTGGTGGCTGCTGGCGCGGATCCAGACTGGCCGCACGCGGCCAACACCACTGCGCCGGCCCCGAGAGTGTAGGTGCCCAGGAGACGCCGACGGGTGAACTTCATCTCAAACCTCCCTCTGTTGTCGCTGGCACCGGACGTCTGTGCGTGGGCAGTGGGTGGCGGAGCTTGGACGGCTGTGGCCATGGCTCATTGCGTGCCGAAGAAGATGACCCTCTACCACGAACACTCGTCGGTGCACGTTAGTGCAGCACTGCACGATTCTCTCGTTCGCCTCGTATCCGACGGGCGCGAGCCCGTCAACCCTCGCAGCCAATGCTCACGCGGTGGTCTCGAGCCGCTCTGAGCCGGCCTGTTCAGGAACGCGTCGACTGAGCAAATCACCAACATATTTGGCAAACGTAGCGATACGGTTTTGCATTGGCCTGAGCGAGCTGGCGGCTGCCATCTGCCTACGCGGGTTCACCTTCACCTCGCCTTACTTGTGACTGGCGTGCCATCGAGCGGCGGACCTTGTCAGCTCGGCTGTCTGACAGCCGTCGGGATTATTGACGCCGCTGCCAGTCCCGCCGTGTTCGGGGGAACCGGCCCTCGAGCAACTCAACCCACTGTCGGGCTGGATCCGCCAGTGCAGCGCGGATTTCCCTCCCGTCCCGCTACGAGTGAGACGGCGCCGCGAACAGGTGTATTGCGCTCCGCGTGCCGGTCGTGGAAAGGAAGCGGTGCAGATGGTCGGCTATGGCCCTGCTGTCTTCAGCGGCACCGCTGATGTAACTCGACCGGCGCGTCCGGAGCAGGTTGCCACCGAGCACGTAGACGCCCGGTGCTCCCTGTACGACACCGCCGTCGTGGCGGATCCGGCCGCGACGATCGAGCACCGGCAGCTTCAGCCAGGAGTAGTCCGGGTGATAGCCGGTTGCCCACACGATGGTCTCGATACCGCGCTGACGCAGATCGATAGCCAATGGAGAGTCGGCTGGCACCGCGGTCGGCTCCACTCGATGTGGTGCGTCGAGCTGGTCGATCTCCGCACCAATCGCCCACTGGTCGAACCGGTCGAGCAATCGATTCAGCTTGAGGTCGGCCAGCCGACACGTGTTGGCAAGCCCACCCGAGAACAGGGCGACTCCGTCGCGCACCGATCCAAGCCGACCGACAATCTCCACGCCGAGTTGTCCCAGCGTGGTGAGATCGATCGAGCGACGTTCCTCCGTCCCGATGAGCTGAGGCGACGGGACGTGCCGGGCTCGGACGAGGTCATCGACCTCGTGGCGGCCCTCGTCCAGCACACCCGCGGCGTCCAACCACCAGAAGATGTCACGCCCTCGATACGTCCTTGGCATTCGCACGTGTTCGCCGACGGCGAGCGTGACTGGGCGATCGCTTCGATGAATCTCGTCGGCCAGTTGGACTCCGGTCGCTGAGGCGCCGACCACGAGCACGCGGCTGTGCGCGAGCTGCGCGGGTGATCGATAGGTCATCGCGGTGACCATCTCCACTGACGGTGGCACGTCCGCGGCGAGCGCTGGCACGGTGGCAAGGTTTGCGGCGCCACTCGCTAGGATCAGGGTGGCACACCGCCAGTCGCCGCGGTCGGTGGCCACCGCGTAACCGTCGTCGACGGCGGTCACGCCGGTAACCGTCGTCCGCGACCGGACCGGTGCGTCGATCGTGGTGGCGTAGTCGTCGATGAACTGCACCACCTCGGGCATGGTCATGAAGCTGTCGGGATCAGCCTCGCGGTGCGCCATGCCGGGGAGCCGCGTCTGCGAGTTCGGCGTCAACAGCCGCAGCGAGTCCCAGCGCTCGGTCCGCCACGAGTTCCCGACCTCTCCGCGCTCGAGGACCACGTGGTCGATAGAGCGTTCGGTCAGGCAGTGACTCATCGCCAGTCCAGAGTGGCCAGCCCCGATGACCACGGTGCTTACGTGCGTCACTGACACCATCGGGGCTCCAGGATCAGCGGGTCGTGATCTCGGCGACGACGACCTTGGTCGGGTTGGTCATGATGTCAAAGACCGCGGAGCGCTTCTGGGACTGGGCGACGAGCGCCTCGATCTCTTCACGCGATGCGTCGGCGTCGATATCGAAGCGCACGGTGACGTCGCTGAAGCCGTTGCGGACGTCCGGATCGGCGCCGAGGATGCCAAGGATGTTCATGCTGCCCTCAACCGTGGCCGTAACCGAGCGGAGCTGAATTCCTCGGTGCTGAGCCACCGCAGCGACGCCGGCGGTGAGGCAACTGCCGAGTGCGGCGAGCACGATTTCAACCGGGGCGGCGCCACGGTCTTCTGAGGCGAAGCATTCCGGGTGATCGGCGTCGAACGTGTACGGCACGCGGTGGGTGTGCTCCTGCCCGAGGCCCGAGAAGCCCGTCACGGTCGATTGGCTGAAGGTGCCGTGCACCCAGCTGCATGTCGAGCGCCAGGTGAAGTCGGCGGCCTCCGGTGCCTCGGTTAGCGCGGCGCGAGCGCTGAGGAGCGCGTCGCTATTGACGCCGTTGTCGACGGGCTGCTTGGTGATGGTCATGCGAGTGCCTTTCTTGGGAATGCCTCTACGGGCATTGCTGCGGTCAGGATATCGGGAAAGAACAGACGGCAGGTCGGGAATTCGCGGAGGATAACCCGTCAGGCTGGCCTCCGCTGCAGCGCTTTCGCGGTAAGGGGTCACATTGGCTGGCGAAGACTCGCCCCTAGCACGTTGGCACTGCGACCGCCCTCAGTTTTATTCCGACTGGTAAGTGTGTGTGCCAAGCAGCACCTGGCCGGCAGCGGCCACCTCCTGCTCACGACCGAGCAGGCGCACTCGATGGGGGAGCAGGTTGTGATGCCGCTTCATCGAACTGCGTGGCACGCCTCGGTTCCCGCGAGAAAACAGTAGCACCAGCCGCTGGGTGGCGGAATACCGGGGGCCGGGCCGTTATCTCGCTGGGAATCACGCCTCGGAAGGACGGGAAAGGCGCCGTGTGCCTTAGGATCAGTAAACCATGCCTGACACAATGGAGCTGCCCAAGCGGACGCTGGGTCGGACGGGTTTGCGCGTGACGCAGCTCGGTTACGGTGCGATGGAACTGCGCGGCGCCCCACGTGGGCGCGATATCACTGATGACCAAGCCGCACAGATCCTGCGCTCGGTGCTCGACAGTGGCATCAACTACATCGACACGTCGATCGACTACGGCCTGAGCGAGGAGCGTATTGGTCGGTTTATCGGTGGCCGGCGGAGCGAGTTCTTCCTGGCCTCCAAGTGCGGTTGCCCGCTGCAACAGGTTGCACAGCCCACACCCGGCCCAGCGCCGCACGTGTTCACCCGAGACAATGTGGTGGCCGGGGTAGAGCAGAGTTTGCGTCGCCTGCAGACCGACTACCTCGACGTGGTCCAGTTCCACATCAGCCCATCCAAACAAACAGTCGAGGAAGAAGGTGGGCTGGACGCGCTGCTCGACTTGCAGCGCCAGGGCAAAGTCCGCTTCATTGGCATCTCTGGCACGTTGCCGAACCTGCCCGAGCAGATCCAGATGGGGGTCTTCGATGTGTTCCAGATCCCGTATTCGGCGGTACAGCCCGAACACGAAGCGTTGATCTCACAGGCTGCTGCAGCGGGCGCAGGCACTGTCATCCGCGGAGGCGCAGCGAAGGGGACATGGAACGGCGGCGAACTGGATGACCTGACGGACGGTGCCTCGCCTACCGAATTCATCCTGCGCTATACGCTCAGTCATCCTGATCTGCACACGACGATCGTCGGCACCGCGGACCCGGCCCATCTGCAGGCCAATGTGGCCGCTGCCCTGAAGGGTCCACTGCCTGCCGATGTCTACGCTGAGGCCAAGCGGCGCCTGAGGACTACGACCTCGCAAGCCGGCTGAGCGCTATGAGAACCCCAATGGTTACGAAACCACTGGTGCTCGATACGCTAGGGGGATCCTCCCGCATGCGGAGAGCGGGCGAGGTGCTCAACTGATCAGAATCTGATCTGCGCGCTGGCGGCCTCCACGCCGCTTCACCACACGGTGCCTTTGGATCACCCAGGCCTAACTCTCTTTAGGGACTCTCGGCACCACCTTTGCACGGCCACTTGGTGCCCACTCACCCGCAGCTCAAGACTACGCGAGCAGAGCATCATTCATCCCCACTGGTCGCCCAAGGCGATGTGTAACTCTTTAAGCAGACGTGTCAGGGCGCGGCCAAGCTGGCTAATGGTGCGACTCCTGGTCGGACCATAGACTATGAGGCGCCGATCAAGGTTCGGATGTGGCGCCGATTGATCCACTGCACAAATGTGCCAGAAAACGTGCCCGCACGTCGTCGCCGTCTGCCAGTGCGGCTGTGGCCGGACTCGCGGACTGACAAGCAGTCGGTGGTGCAGACGGTCCTGATGCGCCCTGGGCACTCGCCGCAAGAGTCTGTAACAGTACCGCCAGCAGCAGGGTGATCGCCAGTAAGGCACTCCAGGCCAGCACTCGCTGTGCCCATCGAAGATTGATCATGACATGCGGTCGCTTCATGGCTTGGTCTCTCCTTCACGCCGACGGTGAATCGGCCACCCCTGAGGCGCTCCTATTGCTCCGCGACGAAGCGAATTGCAGTCGTGTCCGGCAGTTCGTAGCCGTCTGGAGAGGTGGCGAGCTATGAGGGGGTTGCTCGGCTCTCAACCCTGTCGCGGGTTCTGATCCGACTAGCGCGGCTCCCCTTCAGTGCTGCAGGGACAGGATGAACCGTGCTCGCCCATCGTCGCCGTCGGCGAGCGCCGCGGTGGCCGGTGAGAGCACGGCAGAAGACGGTGCCGTAGCCACGTCAGATGGCGAGTCAGCAGTGGCGACGTACTGGCCGGCAACTAGCGTGAGGCTGTAGGCACCGGCTGCGAAGAGAGAGGTTGCGAGACGGCGATTCAAGGTGACGCTCCTAATCAGTTGGGATACGCCCAGTCTGATCCGGCCGGCTGGAGCCACCATCCGAGCAACCACGCAATCTAGAGCGCAGCCCTCTGGCGGGAACCACGTAGAGGCTGCTTACAGGAGCCCGTGTTTGAACGCGTAGGCCGTCGCGTCGGCTTTGCCGCGCGCGTCGATCTTGGCGTAGAGGTTGGTGATGTGTCGCTCCACGGTGCGCACGCTCAACACCAGCTCGGCGGCGATCTCCTTGTTGCTCTGTCCGTTTGCCACCAGCCGCAGCACTTCCACTTCACGGGAGGTCAGCTCCCCGACGAGGGGCGCCACCTGCACGGCCACCTCGACGTGAGGTGGGGTAAGCGAGCTGGCCGGATCGGCGACAGTCTGTCCGTCCAGAATCGACGAAGTCATGGGAAGTCCAGCCTCGGCTAATGCCACAGCCTCGTCCAACGACAACAATCGCCCTTCGGCCAACCATTGCCCAGCACGGGATTCGCCAACCCTCACGCGCAGGGGCACAAGCCACCGATCGCGCAGCTGGCCAAAGACTGGAATCTGGGGTATTCCGAGCGCCTCGCGCGCGGCCTCCGCCGCTCCCAAGAGGCGCAAGGCTCGGTCCGGTTGGCCGGTGTGGGCCGAAGAGATTAGCGACCTCCTCGAGCGTTTGCGCAATCCGGGGAGCAAGTCCGCTGTCGTGCCGTAGCGCGAGGGCCTCGAGCAGGTGCTGATTCGCTTGTGTGTAGCGCCGCTCAGCTACCTCCACCTGGCCCAGTACGCTCAAACCGTCCCAGCCCAGACCGGTATGGGGCAGGCGCATGTACTCGGACATCAGAACTCGAGCCGCGGCCAGTTCCCCTTGCGCCAGGGCTTCCAACCCGAGTGCGACGAATGCCATGGACATGACCCAGACGTCGCCGAGGCTGCGGGCCAGACTGAGGGCACGCTGGCACCGCTCACGGCCGGCGGCGTAGTCGCACTGGTAGATGGCCGTTCGTCCGATGTTGTTCAGGAGGATGGCCTCTGAAACCTGGTCCCCACTCGCGCGTGTGACGATCAATCCCTCTTCCCAATAAGCACGTGCCGCTGCATAGTCGCCGCGTTGCTGCGCCTCCATGGCCTGGTCTGCAAGCGCCACGAAGAGGATCCACGCGTCGCCAAGCTGACGCGCAAGCGGATCGGCCTCGCGATACAGAGCAAGCGCCGCGACATGGTCGCCAAGTCTCCACTCCGCCGCCGCCGCAGTGAGGAGCGCCACCGCAGGGGCGGGAGTAGGTGCCTCGGCCCCGGGCAGCTTGCGCAGCGCGGCGATCCACCTGCGTGCTTCGCCAGGAACAGTCCACCTTCCTTCCACGGGAGTTGCAGGGTCCATGCGAGCCGGAGTCCGACTGCGGGGTTCTGGGTGTCCAGCGCCCACTGGAGCACCGCCTGGAGGTTGCGATACTCACCCAGCAGAGTATCAACCGCGATGTGCCGCCGCGCACCCCCTACGCTCGCGTCACGCTCCTGCTCTTCCGCAAACGCCAGGAAAACGAAGCATGCTGCTGGCGCACCTCCTCCAGATCGCCACTGGCTGCGAAGCCTGTCTTCCAGCCGTTCGAGGATCTGTGACAACGCAAGTGCCGAGACCCGAGCGGCGGCAAGCTCGAGTGCGAGTGGCAAGCCTTCCAGACGGGCACAGATGCCCACGATCACCCTCGCGTTAGCAGGCCCCAGCGCGAAACCTGGCTGGATCGCCTGGGCGCGCTCGATAAATAGACGAACTGCCGGATACGCCAGAAGGTCGACAGGCGTGACGCTCGTTGGTCGATCGGGGCTGGCCAGTGATGGGACACGCCAGGCGGCTTCACGGACGATGCGCAGCCGCTAGCGACCAGTCGCTAGCAGCCGCACCTGTGGGCAACCGCTGAGCACGCGTTCGACCAGTTCAGCGCAGGCAACGATGAGGTGCTCGCAATTGTCCAGTACCAGGAGCAGTTCGCGGCCTTGAAGGTAAGCAACGATCGTGTCGGTCAAACCCTCGGCGGCGCGTTCGCGGCGGCCGAGGACGGTCGCTACTGCGTACGGCACGAGATGAGGAGCTGCACACGCGCCAAATCGACCAGCCACACCCCGTCTGCGAAACGGTCCACCAAGCCCGCCGCCACCAGAAGGCCCAACTGGGTCTTGCCGCATCCTCCCGTTCCTGTAAGGGTCACCAGGTGCCTGCAGCACCATCTCCCTAACCGTGGCGCTGTCCTGTTCGCGCCCGAAAAGTTGCGTTTGCGGCGCTGGCAAGGTTGTGGTGGCGCGCGGGAGACACCTGACCGGGTCTCCGCGGTGCGCGATGCGGCGCGGTCACTCGGGTACTCCCTGCATCAGGTTGTGCGCCTCGTCATCGCTGAGCGTCAGGTACTCCGTGTGCAGGCGAGCCCAGCCAGCCTGCGTCTGGGCAAGCGCCTGGCTTTTGGTGTGGCGCACAATCTGGCGCACGCGTGCATGTGGAACAGATGCGGGTGAACAGGTGCTGGCTCGCCGGCTCGGCCATAGCCTGTCGCCGGCAATGCCAACACGCGAACGTCGGCTCGCTCCGAGGCGGCTTTCACGATTTGCCAGGCACGCACCCGATCGATGGCTTTGTGCCGACCGTCAGCCCGCGTGCTGCCGCGAGAAAAAGAGCGGATCTTCATTATGGAGGTCGTGTTCGCGGGCCCACACCAGGAGCTCGCCGGGGAGGCCGGCGTGGGCCGCCGCCAGGTGAGCTGTCTTGACCAGTCGACTCGGGCTTTTCAAATTGGGCAGGACGAGAGCCTCGCGACAGATGTGTCGCGGACGCAGCGCCAGCACCTCGCTGATGCGTGCCCCCGTCGCCCAGAGCGTAGTGAGCAAGAGACGATCGCACTCAGTCGCCACCGCGTGGATAATCGCGCCGGTCTCCTCGGGCGCCAGCCCCTCGGAGGGCTGCCAGCGCTTAGGGGGCGTAAAGAAACAACATCCCGGAGTCACGTCGGGGTTGTTGGCGGTGTTCGTGGTCGGATCGTGTAGTTCCACAGGGGACAGATCTCGTGTGGTTCCATTGAGAGTG
>JBPCIO010000285.1:0-2519 GCA_051006215.1 Chloroflexota bacterium | reverse complement strand
GCAGAAGGTCGTGCAAGCTGCTCACCATCCGCTGGAGCAGGACGGCCGCTGTGTCCTGGATCAGTTTCCCCAGGTTGTCGGGCGACAGCATCTGCCCCAGACCCGCTAGCGGATTCGGGAATGAGGGGCCGCTACTGCTGGCCGGCTGGCCATCCGTCTGGGCCAGAATGGGCGCCGCCGCGGCAATCGAGGCGGATGATGGCGGCGCAAGGATGCCAAGCGAGAGCAACACGCCGGCGCCCAGCGCGCCGAGAAGTGGTCGGACCGCGATCATCGGCCTGCCTCCGGGGTGGACGTGCTTGTGCCGTTCGCTGCCGCTGGGTCCTCGGTCGCAAATCTAAGCGGCCGTACCTCGACTCCTCCGCACGCGGCGCCCCGCACAATCAACAACTGCTGCTGGCTGAGGTCCCAGCGAGCTGCGAATGCACCCGAGACCTGCAACCCGAGCCGCTGTTCGGCGAGGGCGTGCCCACTCGGATCGACAGGCCGTAGTACCAGAACGTCGTTCTCACCACGAGCCAGCGTGAGTAGTACGCCGTCGGCTCGCACGATGGGCGCCCACATGGGCTCGACGTCGCCGACGCGGTGGGAGTCAATGCGGCCGGGTGCGACCTCGAACAACACCGGCGCCGAGGTGCCAGAACTACCCGGAAAGCCGGTACCAGTCGTGGGTGCCGCGTACAACAAACCACCGGAGGGCACCCAGGTGGCTGGCGCCACCGCGCCGCTCGTTGGTAAGCCGTCGGCGCGCAGGTAGTCCAGGTAGCGCAACTCGCCGCCATCGATGTTCAGAGCCACGAGGGCTGTGGTGCTGATACGAACCAGGAACGCCACCTCGTGTCCGTCAGGTGCCCAGACCCAGCTGCCGGCCAGCGGCTCACCAGGCACATCGGCGAGGTCGCGAGTGACGCCGTTGACGCTGACCCAGCGCACGAGAAAGTGCTTTCCGCCCGTCACCTGGCGCTGACTGAGCAACAGCACGCCGCCAACAGTCGGCGACCAACTCACGTCCAGGAGTCGCTCGCCCACCGCGGCGCTCGACACTGGCTGTCGCGGCCCGTCGGGACCGTCAAGCGTGAGTTGGTCTGAGGCGGCACCGTCGAGGCCGTCCAGGTGGAGGATGGCGGCCGTATGGACGCCGTCCGGGGCGATCGCTACGGCGCTGGGCAGCGCTTGTGGCGCAGCCGCATTGCCGAGGCGATCCAGGCGCGCGCTGGTCGGGTCGTAGGCCCAGGGCTGCCTTTCGCCGGTCGGTGGGACCTCGATCGCCAGCGCTACGCGCCCATCGGGCAGGAAGCCGGCCGAGCGGATCGCGGCTCCAGGCACGGGCGGCCGCACCAGTCGTACCTCGGGCTCAGATCGCCAGAGTGGCACCTCGATTTTCGGCTCAGTGACGCGGACGAATGCATCGAGGAAGCCTTGGCGCCGCAGCACCAGAAGATCTCCGGGGCTGACGCTCGCCGCTAATGGCGTGACGCCAAGCTCGTGGTTGCCCAGCAGGATCCCCGCGCCCGGAGGTGAGCTGTTCAGCTGGACTGGCGGCGCAGGGGTGGCGTCGTGGACGGGGGTCCAACCAGGAAACATCCCGGCCAGTGCATCGGGGACGGAGACTGGTAGGAGGCCGATCTTCAGTGAAATGACCAGCGCTGCTATCAGCGCTGCGCACACCAGCGCCGCTACACCCGCGACCGCCGCTCCCAACCGCACGCGGAGAGGGCGTGGGAGCAGAGGCTCCAGTGGGCCTATGACCAGGACATCGGTACCGTGCATCGGGCAGCTCCAGGCCAGCAAATGGATCTTGGAACCGAGCATAAGAACGGTCCGTGACAAGCACCCCGGACAAGGCGGACAAGCACATCGGACAAGTGGACAAGCACGTCGGACAAGGGCGGCGCCCCCGTTGGCAGTCGTAGCGCATCATCGGCGTGCTACGCGAGGACCGGTCTTATCTCAGGCTCGGACTTCGAAGTCCGAACAACGTGTTGAAATGAATATCGTCAACCCGGACAAGCGGGCGACACTTTAAACCTGAGGTGGGACAAGCACGCGAACCTGCGGCTGGAAGGTCCCGGGCTCCAACCAGCAGCACATACGCGTGCCGGTGCGGCTTCGATCGTAGTCTCGCGCACATTCCAAAAGGTCCTCGCGATGTACCCGAGCTGGCAAGACCCGCTGCCAGGAACACCACTCAGACAGTTACGGCTGCAGGCCACTTCGACGGTCACTCACACGTGCCACGCGAGCCCGCCGGCGAGCCGACCTTCTTGCCTACGCCGCCTCTCGCCGCACGAGCTGTGCCGCGTTCCCTTGGCAACGTGAGCGCTTGGCTGCGCTGACAGCTACGCTATGAGTTCCCTTGATCGGCGGGATAGGCTTCTCCTTGTCGAGAAGACCGAGATTATCCAACCGCCGGGGCCTCGATTTGCGCCCTGCAGAGAGCACACCATGCCCAATCCCAACCCTCGTCGCTATGACGCTGGCCTGGACGAGCTTGAACTCATCGCGCTTGACGACGGGCA
>JBPCIO010000284.1:0-3589 GCA_051006215.1 Chloroflexota bacterium | reverse complement strand
GTCCGCCTCAGCGACGGTCAGCGTCATGGTTTTCTGCATGTAGATGTGCTTGCCAGCCTGGATCGCGACCATGCCCGTCGCCAGGTGATGCGGGACCGGAGTACCGACGGCGACAATGTCGAGATCTGGATCTTCGGCGAGTTGCGTCTGGCTGGTATACACATGCGAGGTACCAAACCGCGCGCCTGTCGCTCGCGCCCGCTCCTCAACCACATCGCACACCGCGGCCAGCCGCAGCCGATCCGCGACTTCCGGCATCACCAGGTTGGGCAGCAGATCGCGTGTCGACATTACGCCGCAACCGACGATCCCGACACCCAGTACGCGTGTCATCAACTCATTCCCACCCGACGCCGAGCCGCGCAACCTGTCGGATGATGCGATCTTCGGTATCGTCGGCGCGGGCGTCAGCGACCAGGCCTCGCTCGAACAGGCTTCGCACGACAGGGCCAGCGGAGTCGGCCAGCGTACGCGTCGGGCGGAACTCGGGGATGTCGCGCTGGTGCGGCTCAGATCGTAGATCCGATTCCAGCGTGACTCAGAGGCCAGCAGCTCAGTGTTTTGCGGCCAGGCCGCGATGAGCGCTTCCACCGGTCCGTCGACGAGGTGGAGTGGGCAGTCCATCGACGCCCCCGCGTAATAGTCACGCCAGGTGTGAAAGCCTGGCCGCGTGACGACATAGGTTTGCCCGATGCACCGATCGCGCCCGAGCGCCGCTCCGTACGCCACGCCCACGTCGTCGGCATGGCATTCAGCCCAAACGAGCTGACCATCGTGCGCGATCAGCACGGGCAGGCCGCGGTTCAGTCGGTCGAGCCAGCGGCTGCCGCGGCCGAGCTGGCGCAGGAGCGTTTGGGCTGGTACGAAGACAGTGACGGGCAGCGCACCGCGGGTGTGAGCGGCACTGAAGACTTCGTCCGCGGCGACCTTGTTGACACCGTACGGAATAACTGGCTGGCGCGGGGAATCCTCGTTGGTGGGATAGTTGGTACTTGTTCTTGCAGTATCGAGCCTCGTTCGCCCGCAGCCCAGCGAGTGCGGCCTCCAACGGCGACGTCTCCAAGCCGACGGCGGAGACGTTGACGAAGTCCACTGCGTAGCTCATGTCGCGCACCACAGTACGTCGCCGGAGGCGCGCGTCGCAATCCGCAGACCATCCCCGACCATACGATCGATCGATCTCCGCGGTAGGGAGGGGCTGAGCATCCGTTGCAAGAGGTTTTGAACCTGCCTCGAAAGGAGGTGGGAGCTCAAGGACGGCGATGCGCGTCTCTGCCTATCCGCTCGGCATCGAGTTGGGCGAAGCCGCATAGAACGACGGCTGGCCGTCTTGAGGTGACCAGCGCGTAACGGCACGTCGGTGTGCCGTAGAGCCGGCGGTATATGGCGGCTCTTCCTCAACGATCCAAGCACCGATGGCGGTCGCAGCCATGCTTGACGATCCTGTCGCGGCCCGCCAGCTTGCGTTCCTGGAGCGCGTCGTGCGCGCAACGGCTGAACAGGCGGATGCGCGTGATGCCGAAACCATTTTTGAGCGCTACGGCCGTGGCGACACGGCGCTGCGGCACGGCATTCGCGGACACGGACTGGGCCTGTTCATCTGTCGGCGGATCGCGGAGAGCCACAGCGGCACGATCGATGCGCGGCCCCGGTCGACTGGCTCATACTTCACGCTCGTGCTTCCTCGCCGCCAGCCGGTCCCGTAGGGCTGCACTGCGGGCCGACGGCGCCTGTAATCGTCGGAGGTAATTGGCACAGTTTCTTTTTTGAGCGCTACGTGACACAGCTCCGAAGTGTCGTTAGGGTGGACCGTCGACCTTCGCTCGCGCGCCAGGGTGACCACCTCGGTCGCGACCGCGGGCAGCTTGTTGATCGTGACGTGCGTTCGATCTGAGCAAACAGCCGCTGAACGAGGCGGAAGTTGCCGCGGGTGACGCAAGCGATCGCATTGACGACCGCAGCATCGGTTGTTTCGTGTTGTGTCGCGTCCAGGCCGAGCTGCACCCACCGGTGCTCGATCACGCCCTTCAGTTCCTTCCCGCTCAGGGGTCGGAACTGATTCACGAAGCCGACCCGCGAGTACAACTGCGCATAGCGAGCCAATCGTTTCTGCATACCGGGCGTGCCAATCAGCACCATCCCCACCCGTCGACGGTCGTAGAAGTCGCGCAACTATCGCCGAACACTGAAAAGCGGCCAACCGCCGAGAGGTTAAAAGCGGCCAACTGAGGTAGGCGTTCTAAGGCACGCTCGATCACAAGATCGGGGTGCCAATGGGGAACTACCTCAAGATGACCGACAAACGACGCGTTCTGGCGCTGCTCGAGTTGGGCTGGCCGTATCGACGCATCGAGAGAGAGACGGGTGTGCGCCGTGAGACGTACGCCCGCTACGATCCCCGCCGTCAGGCAAAAGCGCCAACCTGTCGGCCGGCTCGGCTGGAGCGCACGGGCCACCGGGGTCGGGCTGCGCCGTACCACAAACGATCGAGGCGGGCCTGTGCCACGAGTTGACGGCACAACGCATCCGGAGGCGTCGCCCAGCGGTCGCCCCAGGTCGTAAGAGCTGTGAATACCGGCACCAACTCACGACCCGCCTGAGTGAGCACGAAGTGGTCTCGGGGTGGTCGCTCAGAGTAGCGCTGGTGTTCGACGACACCGTGCTCGATGAGCGCGGCAAGCCGGACGGTCAGCAGATTGCGTGAGATGCCAAGGTCAACGGCCAGATCATCGAAACGAGTCAGCCCAAGGAAAATGTCGCGCACGATGAGCGGTGTCCACTCAGTCCTGGTCGTGGCCCGGGAAGTGGGGACTTTCGAGCCGGTGGGTCCTGCCGGTAACTGTCGGCTAGGCTACGTCCTCCAGCAGAGCTGGTGCTGGCAGCGGGTCGAGTAATTCGATGGTCGTGAGCTTGGCTAATGACTCGGCGGAGAAGTAGCGGCAGGCAACGGCCCACCCGTCATGTTGCTCGGCGAGCACGCTGCCGACCAGGCGGATGATGGCGCGGTCGTTGGGGAAGATGCCAACCACGTCGGTGCGTCGCTTGATCTCTTTGTTCAAGCGCTCCTGAGGGTTATTGCTCCACACTTGCCGCCAGTGCTCCTGCGGAAACGCGAGATACGCCAGCACCTCATCCTCAGCTAGATCCAGCAACTGCGCCAGCCGTGGCCACCGTGCACGAAAGCCATCGGCGACTTGGCACCGGGTGACTCGAGCACTGTCCGCATCAGGCTGAAAGAACACCGTACGGATTGTGGCCGCCACCATCTGCTGCGCGCCCTTCGGCACCAGCGCCAGAGCGTTCCTCATGAAATGCGTCCGGCACCGCTGCCAGCTGGCACCGTGCAGCACCGCGGCGATCGCGCTCTTCAGACCCTGGTGACTGTCACTGGTGACGAGTTTGACGCCGCTCAGGCCACGTGCGACCAGGTTGCGCAGGAACGCCAACCAGAAGGCACCATCCTCGCTCGGTCCGACGTCCAGCCCAAGCACTTCACGTTGCCCGTCGCAGTTGACGCCGACGGCGATGACCACAGCCATGCTCACCACACGGTGCTTCTGGCGCACTTTGAGAAAGGTCGCGTCCAACC
>JBPCIO010000283.1:0-3703 GCA_051006215.1 Chloroflexota bacterium | reverse complement strand
GGGATCAGCACCACTACGAGCCAGGCGCCCTCGACGAATTTCGTGGCGGCAATGACGACGGTCACAATCGCCGTCGCAACGGCGCCGATCCCGTTGATTACCGCCGAGCGCCGCCAACCAGCCTCCCGCAGCCGGTGCCAATGGACGACCATGCCGGCTTGAGAAAGAGTGAAGCTGGTGAAGACGCCGACGGCGTACAGCGGGATCAGTGCGTCCAGGCTCCCGTTGAAGAGAACAAGCAAAATGATCGAAAGCAGCGCAAGGGCCAGGATGCCCGTCGTGAACGCCAGGCGGTCACCGCGGAACTGGAACAGCCGTGGCAGGAAGCGATCGCGAGCGAGAATCGAGCTGAGTCGAGGAAAATCGGCGAAAGACGTATTGGCCGCCAGGATCAGGATGAGCGCTGTCGCGATCTGCAGGGCCACCCACAATGGCCCAGCGCCGAACACTGTGCGCCCAATCTGAGAGATGACCGTCTCCTCGTCGGCGGGCAATACGTTGAGCTGCACGGCCAGGTAGGACAGGCCGATGAACATGCTGCCGAGCAGGACGCCCATCCATACCAGCGTCGCGCGGGCATTACCCGACTCGGGCGCTTTGAACGCCGGGACGCCGTTGCTGATAGCCTCGGTGCCCGTCATGGCCGTGCAGCCCTGGGCAAAGGCCCGCAGCAGCACGAACACACCTATCGCCTCGCCGATTGGTTGACGCGCGGAGGGCGGTGGTTCGTACGTCATGCCACCGCCAAGGAATAGGCGATACAGCCCATACCCAATCAGCAGGTACATCAAACCGACGAACACGAACGTTGGAATGGCGAAGATGCTTCCCGACTCGCGGACTCCGCGCAGGTTTCCAACCACGATCAGCACGACCGCGCCAATCGAGAGGGGAACGAGGTATGGCAGCCACTCTGGGACCAACGATGTGATTTGAGCCACGCCCGAGGCGATGGACACCGACACCGTGAGGACGTAGTCCACAAGCAGTGCCCCCGCGGCGGTCAGGCCCGCCAGCATGCCCAGGTTGTCGCTGGCGACGATGTAGCTTCCACCGCCGGACGGATAGGCCCGTATGGTCTGGCGGTAACTGAGGACGACGATCGCTAGCAGTAGGATGATCACGCCCGAGATTGGCAAGGTCAGGTACAGCACGCCTACGCCGACCAGGACCAGCACCTTCATGATTTCCTCGGTCGCGTAGGCGACGGAGGACAGCGCGTCCGATGAGAACACGGCCAGGGCCTTGGCCTTGGTCAAGCGCTCCTGTGACTCTCGAGCGGTCGGAATGGGCGCGCCCAGCACGATGTGCTTGCAGCGGTTTATTGCCCGACCAAGCGGGCTAGTTGACTCTCCCGTTCCCGCGCGCGTGACAAGGTAGCCTCGGCGCACACGAGTGAAGCCTTTATGAGTCGCAACCCGTACGAAGCGGTCGCCGGGGCGACGACCCTGGATCGTCTCACGCCACTCGAGATCCGGGTGTGAGGCCATAGACGGGTTGTGCGGAGCCCGTTGATGTCGCGCTGGGCGCGGAGGTTCAGTGCTCATACCTACGGGTATGCTCGAACGTGCGTTAGGGAAGCGTGAGGATTCCGTCAGGTTTCGTGAGAAAAGGATGAGGACGTGAAACGTCTCGGCAGGTACGTGCTTGTCCTTGCCACCGTGGCTATCACCATCGGGGTAATCGCGCTGCTCCGCCTGCGATTCGACCTTCCGACGGCCCTGCTCCTGTATCTGGTTCCGATCATGCTAGCGGCCACGCGCTGGGGGCGCGGTCCGGCAGTCGCGGCGGCGGTCGTCTCGGCACTCGGGCACGACTTCTTCTTCATCCAGCCCGTCGGTACCCTCACCGTCGCAAGCCCCGACGAGGCTGTTGGGCTCGTTCTACTGTTATTCACCGCGCTGGTTACCGCACAGTTGGCCGACACCGCCCGGCATGCGGCCACGCAGGAGCGTGAGGCGGCCATCGCCCGCCGCTCGGACGAGCTCAAAACATCTCTGTTGCGCTCGGTCACCCACGACTTACGCACGCCGTTGGCATCCATCAAGGCCAATGTTTCGGGCTTGCTCCAACCTGACGTCGCCTATACGGACGAAGATCGAGCCGAATTGCTGGTGGCGATCAACGAGGAGGCGGACCGCCTCGACGGTCTGGTGTCCAACTTGCTGGAGGCCTCTCGCCTGGAGGCTGGAGTCCTGACGCTGAACAAGCAGCTCCAGGACCTCGCCGAACTTGTGCAGGCGGTGGTAGCGCGCTTGAGACCCCTCCTGGATGCACGCCCAATCCGGCTAGCGCTCGAGCAAGATCTACCCCTGGTGGCGTGCGACTACGCCCAGATTGATCGGGCACTCACCAACTTGATCGAGAACGCGGCTCGCCACACCCCGACTGGGACACCGATTGAGGTGAGCCTGGCGGCCGAGCGGCAGGGGGTATGCCTGAGGGTGATCGATCACGGGCCTGGTGTGCCTCTGGTGGACCGCGAGCGTCTCTTTCGACCATTTGAGCGGGGCCACACCGGCGCGTCGGGTTCGGGCCTGGGGCTATCGATCGCTCGTGGTCTGGCCGAAGCGCATGGTGGCCACCTTGACGTCGAGGACGGCCCGAGCGGCGGCGCGTGCTTCTGCCTTACCCTGCCCGCGTGAGCGCAACACGCGTGCTGGTGGTGGATGATGAGCACCAGATCCGCCGCTCGTTACGTGTCACGCTCCGCACCAATGGATACGACGTCGAAGAGGCGGCTACTGGCGAAGCCGCCCTCGACGTCGTTTCGGTGCGTGCGCCCGACCTGATCATCCTGGATCTGGGCCTGCCCGACCTTGGTGGAGTCGAAGTCATCAGTCGTATCCGTGAATGGACCCGTTTGCCCATCATTATCCTCTCGGCCATCGGCGATGACGAGGCCAAGGTACGTGCGCTCGATGCTGGCGCCGACGACTACGTAACCAAACCTTTCAGCGTCACCGAGCTCCTTGCGCGGATGCGCGTCGCACTGCGCAACGGCCCGCTGGGCTCCGAGGCTGGCAACCAGGTCCTGCGCGCGGGGGGTGTCGAGATCGACCTGGCCCGTCGCGTCGTGACCCGCGACGGGGTGGAAATACATCTGACGCCGACCGAATACGGGCTAGTCCGATTCCTGGCCCAGAACGCCGGCCGCGTCGTAACGCACGGGCACGTCCTTCGCTCGGTTCAGGGCGCCGGCTACGAGGATTCGATCGGCAGCCTTCGTTTCTATATAGCCAGCCTGCGCAAGAAGCTCGAGCGCGACCCGGCCGAGCCCCGACTCATCCTGACCGAGCCGGGCGTCGGCTACCGTCTGAAGGCGGATTGAGAATGCGTGGGCGAGTGGCGCGTGTTTGCTCCTGACGGAACTCCGGGCTGCCTTCTAAACTACAGAAGGGGCACATGGCGCGCATTCTCTTCACCCTGCACCCTGGGCTGGGGCATCTCAACCCTTTGCAACCGCTCGCAGCTGCCCTCCAGTCTGCGCGCCACGAGGTACGCATCGGCACGTCCCGCAGTTTTGGCTGGCATGTCGAGGCTGCGGGATTACCAGCGGTTCCGCTCGGCCTCGACTGGGTTGAAAGCCGAGCTGAGCAGACCTTCCCGGGCTTTCTGAGACTCGGCGGAGCCGAGCAGCTGCAGATCCTGGCCGGGATGCCCGCGCCAGCGCTCGCGGCGGATGTCGTGTCACTGGCCAAGG
>JBPCIO010000282.1:0-8664 GCA_051006215.1 Chloroflexota bacterium | reverse complement strand
CAGCGTCGAACAGGATGTCGAACTCGGCCACGCGAAAGGGTGGCGCAACCTTGTTCTTGACGACTTTGACCTTGACTCGACTGCCGACGACGTCGGTACCGTGCTTGATGGAGTCGATGCGCCGAATATCCAGCCGCACGGACGCGTAGAACTTGAGCGCCCGACCGCCGGTGGTGGTCTCTGGGTTACCGAACATCACCCCGATCTTCTCGCGCAACTGGTTGGTGAAGATGAGTGTGGTGCGGCTGCGGCTAATGGCACCCGTCAGTTTCCTCAACGCTTGCGACATCAGCCGCGCTTGCAGACCCATGTGGCTGTCGCCCATCTCGCCTTCCAGCTCGGCGCGCGGCACCAGCGCGGCCACCGAGTCGATAGCGACCACGTCGAAGGCCGCTGAGCGCACCAGCGCCTCAGCGATCTCGAGCGCCTGCTCGCCGGAGTCAGGCTGGGAGATGAACAGGTTGTCGACGTCCACCCCGAGCTTTCGGGCGTACTCGGGATCGAGCGCGTGTTCGGCGTCGATGATGGCACACACGCCGCCCATCCGCTGCGCCTCGGCGATGATGTGTTGGACCAGCGTCGTCTTGCCCGATGCCTCGGGCCCGAAAATCTCGACGACCCGGCCGCGTGGCACGCCACCGACACCCAGGGCGATGTCCAGGCCAATCGCGCCGGTTGGAATGATCTCGACGGCCATGCGCCTGGAGGCCTCGCCGAGCCGCATGATCGCGCCTTTGCCAAACTGCTTCTCGATGTGCGCCACCACGGTCTCGATAGCCCTGGCCTTGTCGGCTGGCTGAACGACCTGGGGCTTGTCGCCTGCTGCCACGGGGGTCACTCCTCGTCTCGTCGTCGTAGCTGGCTGCCTCGAGCAGTGCGGACGACGGGCAGGCCTATTATAGAACGAAGGTTCTATAATGAGAATCCTTCGAGGTGCTTCAGAAATTTCCCGACTGCTACAGAAAGAATCCGACCGGAGGAGAGGACGGGCGGGTGCAGCAGGCCAGTCGCTTCGATCTCGCGCGAGCGCTGGCGCCGCTATACGCCCATGCCACACAGAGTGAGAAGGGACAACTCCTGGACGAGTTCTGTGCGGTCACGGATTAACCACCCGAAAGCACGCTCCGTGCGTGCTGGGCAGCCACTGACGGGATGTGCTCGAAGCGCTTGGCTCTGTTGCTGACGGCGTTGCTGGAACGGCTGCCGCAGTGGCATGCACTGCGGCATGTGTCGGCCGAGGTGATTGAGCGCCAGGCGAAGACCATCAGGGCAGCGAAGAGCAACAGCGGCACGAACGTCAACGGCAGGCCGAGCCAGCCTGGGGCCGGGTCCGCCAACGGTATTCGAGACGCTCGCCAGGTCGTCTGGGTGACGCCAAAGCTTGTCAGTACTTTAGGCAACGAGGCGGCGCGCCCGGTGGAAAAGCTCAGGACCTCGCCGGATCGGGTTTTGGTCAGCCCGCCGTCTTCGGAAACGCGGATCTCGGCCTGTCGTGGGGCCCGGATGCGCCGCGCGAGATCGCTGAGCGAGACGTTGTTTTGCTCGGAGGCGTCGTTCTCGGCGCTTGCCATTCCAGACAAAGGGCGTCGGAGCGGCGTTCCAGCCAGGCTCGCATCCGGCGCGGCGGCAGCGGCCTGGCGCGGGTCACCACCGGCGGAGCCGCCGACCCCGCCTGGGCCGGGTCCGGGCATCCTCTCGCTGACGCCGACGTCCATCGAAGAGGTAATTGTGCGGCGCGGCTCGACGCGTCGGTTCACGCGGCAGCCAATCGACCGTGGCCAGTTGTCGGCGGTGCTGGACGCCGCGCTGCAGCGGACGACGTCCGATCTTGCGGGCGCTGGCGCGCTGTCCGATCCTTACCTGATCGTCAACGCGGTCGAGGGCCTGCCGTCCGGCGCCTACGCGTTCAATCGAGCGCAGGGTGCGCTGCAGCCGTTGCAGAGTGGAGACTTCCGGGACGAGGCCGGCTACCTCGACCTCGGCCAGGAGCTGGCGGCCGACGCGGCAGTCAACGTCTACGCGCTCGCCGACCTGCACGCGATCCTGCTGCGGCTGGGCAACCGCGGCTACCGCGCCGCGCAGCTCGAGGCGGCGATCGAAGGCGGCAAGCTCTACCTCGCCGCCTACGCGCTCCGCTTCGGTGCGACCGGTCTCACCTTCTTCGACGACGACGTGACGCGCTTCTTCTCCCCGCACGGGGCGGGCAAGAGCGTCATGTTCTTGACGGCGATCGGCCACACGACTCGGCGTGGCTGAGCGCCCGGCGCGGGCCCTACGTCTGCTCGACCGCCTCGACTCGATGGTGATCTTGCCGCGCGCGTCCTGGCCGGGGCCGGCGAAGGCCACCGACAGGATCTCCGCCCGGCCCCTCAGCCGAGCAGGTAGACGGACGGGTATTTGATGGTTACCTTCGAGCCGAGGTTGCCGTCGACCCACTCCACGGTGGCGCCCTCGTAGGCCACAGCGCGCTTCGTGACCAGGTTGAAGACGTTGTTCGACCAGTTCTGGATGGTCGTGTAGCGGAGGTGGGCGCCCGTACCATCCTGCCTTCCGTCCCGCGGGTGCTTCTCTCCCGACGGTCGCTTGACGTTCACTACCGACATCAGGCCCTTGCGAGACTGCCTACTACGTGTCGGTCGTCCGGGCGAGCAGGTCTTGCTCTCCGAGTTACGAGACCAGCTCAAAACGCGGAGCTTCTACCCGGCACTCCTGCGGCAGGTGACGCTCCCTAAACCCGGCAGCGCCAAGCGCCGTCGCCTAGGCATCGCTACCGTGCCGGGACCGGGTGGCCCAGGGCGCCCTCAAGCTGGTGCTCGAGCCAATTTTGCGAGGCTTCACGGGCGATGTCGACGGCGTCCGAAGCCGACTGGGCGCGAAGCCGTGTGTGAGCTCGGTAGCCGTGCTGGACCGGAATGGTGCTGCGCACCTGCAGGTCGGCGTCAATGACGAGCGTGCCGCACTTACCCAGCTCCTACCGCTGGTCATGGCGTCACGGTCCTGGAGTTCGGACGGAAGAAAGCCGCCGATCTTGAAGAGGTCTTCCTCAGCATGCGGGAGCTCGACCCGCGATTACCCAAGTCGTGGGCTTGATCAGCGCACACCGAGAGCGCTGGGAGGTCGCGCCGATCTGTACGACGCTGCAGGTCGCCTCATCGACGTACTACGCGGTGATCTCGCGCCGGCCTTCAGCCCGGCAACTCAGCCATGAGCAACTGCCAAGAGTTCATTCGAACTCCGCGACCGCTTTTTTCTTAGCCAGTACCGGCTCCCTCAGCACTCCACCACCAACGGACGCGAGATTCCGCCGCCGCCCGCCCCGCCGCCCTTTAGGCCGTTCTCCGGGGAGACGCCGTGTGAGGCCGGAGTGCGCGGCCTGATTAGAGGCCGCTCAACTCGCGGTTCTTCTGCGTATAGCTCTTCCACTCATCGGGCACGGCGCTCTCATGGAAAATGGCGTTGACGGGGCATTCGGGTTCGCATGCGCCGCACTCTATGCATTCATCGGGGTTGATGTAGTACATGTCCGGCGCCTCGTAAATGCACGAGACAGGGCAGACATCCACGCAGCTGGCGTTTTTCTCGCCGATGCACGGCTCAACGATCACGTAGGTCACTGGCGGTTCTCTCCTCGTGCGCAGCATGCCACTCTTCGCGCGGTCCTGACTGCGACCTGGGTCACGTTCCGAACGCCAAATAAGACGCGCCGGAGTTTCCACGGCGAACTTGTCAGGAGCGGCGGGCTAGTAGCCCTAGCGGATCTCGGCGACCAGGTCGGGCACCACGCGCAGATAGCTGGTCCGCCCGGCAGGCGGCAGCAAGCGGTTCTGCCGCACGAACCCAACATCCGGGCGAGACCAGTTCATCAGGGTCCTCGCGTAGCAGAAAACCGGTGTCGCCGGTGTGGGCGACGCACACACCGCGGGCGGCCAGCCGGATGGTGCCACCGTGGGGAGCGCCTCGACCGCGTTGAACACGAGATTGGTCGGTTCTGCGACATTAGTCTGGGATCAGCCCAAAATTGGCCGGTTTACGCAGTGGAAGTCCCAGCGCTTCGCCGCATCGCGATCTCAGGTCGCGGGAGGGATGCAGGCAAAAATGCCCTTGAGTTCGCTCGACCCCACGACAACGTCGCAGAACCGGTCAGTGCGGTGCGGCCCGCGCGCCACGCGACATAGGCCGAATCGGGGATACAGGTGGGTCAGCAGCCCCGGGTGGTACGGCGTGTACGAACGGCGAGCGTCACAGGCGGATGGTACCGCTCGGAAAGCGCTCGATTCGGCCCGCCGACTGCGTATACTGCCGTTGGCACATGACCACCCTGACCCTCACCGACGAAGCCGTCGAGCGTCTCCGCACTGTTCTCGGCACGCAACAGGCACCAGATGGCGCCCTGCGTGTGTTCGTCTCACCGGGCGGGTGCTCGGGTTTTTCCTACGGCATGTCGCTGGAGGCCGAACCGGCGGATGACGACGAAGTCGTCGAGCAGTCCGGCGTCAGGGTCGCGGTCGACCCGTTTTCGCTTCAGTACCTGAGCGGCGCGCAGATCGACTTTATCGACAGCCTGATGGGCGGCGGCTTCACCGTAGTGAACCCGAACGCGGTCAAGAGCTGCGCCTGCGGCCAGAGCTTCGACACCACCTTTGGCGGCGGCGCCGCCAAGCCGTGCCACTGAGACCGTCACTGATCGCTCTCTTTGAGCGGCGTGCCAATGACCCGCGGGGTTGTCGGCACGAGTTCGGAAACTCGTGGAGTGCTGGTAGGGTAGGGGCTCATGCCGCCCTGCCTCATGCCAGTCGTTGACGGCGGAAACACTCATCGCCCGGCTTGCGCGTGCCAGGCCAAGCGCTCCAGTTCATCTGCCATCTGATCGTCGCTCATGCCGCCAGGCGCCGCGCCGTGGTACCAGGCTATGACGTAAGGCTTCTCAGCCTGGACTATCAGCAACCAGAAGCTTCCGAATGACTCGCCACTACGGATGACGCGCAAACCGGCACCTTCTCGGATAACACCATGCGCTCGCCCGAGTGCGACGACAGCCTCTTATTGCTGTTCTTCTGACGGATCTTGATACGCCAGCCACCGCGGCCAGTCGGTTCGTTCTAGCGGCTGCGGAACTGGGCCGCCGAAAAAGTCAACCCATTCTTCTTTTAGGACGCTCTGGAATGAGCCCGTTTCGCCAAAGAAGGTGGCAGATTCGGGCAACCTACCCGCCCCACCCCGATTCTTCAGCTTATCAATTCCCTGTTCTCCAGGCATCAGTCCCGACTGTTCACTCGCAAGCTGCCAATGCCAGCGGCCGAAGGACGGACGCAACTTTGTGCCCACGCACAGAGTTTGGGAACCCGCGGGGTGCTTGGTAGCGTAGGGGCCTGATGCCGCCCTGTCCCACCTGCCACCAACCCGCCTCCAAGCGTAACGGCCGCGATCGCCGCGGCCGCCAGAAGTACGCCTGCCGACCCCTGTGGGCGCACGTTCACCGAGGACACCGCCTCATCCTTCAGCAGCCATCGCTGGCCCGGGGATGGTTGCAAATCCCTCGCGTGGCTCTGGCGTCATTGACAGCATACAGTACAACACGCCATAATTCCGAGTAGATTAGTCGGATTTTACCGGGGCACTCGTTACACTGCCCCGAGCGGTGCTTTGAGTACACCCCACAGGAAGTTATGAAAGTCTCGAGGCGTGTCCACTACGGGCTCAGCACGAACAGCAATCCGAGATGGGCATTCTGCTCATCAGCCACTACCAGCGCATCTTGAATTACGTTCGACCCGACACAGTCCACGTGATGGCCAATGGGCGTATCGTCGAGTCCGGCGGGGCCGAGCTTGTAGAACTGCTCGAGTCCGAGGGCTACGACCCCATCTTGCGCCGCCTGGGCATCGACGAAGCAGAGGAGGCGACCAGCCATGGCCGTTAAAGCGCAAGATCTCACCAAAGACTACAAGTACGGGTTCAGCGATCCCGAACAGTACACGTTCAAATCGCGCCGCGGCCTCGACCGTGAAGTTGTCGAGCAGATCTCGGCCCTGAAGAAGGAACCAGAGTGGATGCTCCAGTTCCGCCTGCGCGCGCTCGACATCTTCCGTAAGAAGCCGATGCCGACCTGGCCAGCGGCCGACCTCGCCGAAATCGACTTCGAGAACATATTCTATTACCTGCGCCCTACAGAGAACAGCGCCGAGAAGTCATGGGACGATGTCCCGGCCTATATCAAGGAGACGTTCGACAAGCTCGGCATCCCCGAGGCGGAGCGCAAGTTCCTGGCGGGTGTCTCGGCGCAATACGAGTCTGAGGTGGTCTACCACTCGCTTCGCGAAGACCTGGAGAAGCTGGGCGTCATCTTCCTGGACATGGATTCTGGCCTGCGCGAGTACCCGGACCTGGTCAAGGAGTACTTCGCGACGGTCATCCCGGCTGCCGACAACAAGTTCTCGGCGCTCAACTCGGCGGTCTGGTCGGGCGGATCATTTATCTACGTGCCCAAGAACACGCAGGTCGAGATTCCGCTGCAGGCCTACTTCCGCATCAATGCCGAGAACATGGGCCAGTTCGAGCGGACGCTCATCATCGCCGACGAAGGCTCGCGGGTGCACTACATCGAAGGCTGCACCGCGCCTACGTACTCGTCCGATTCGCTCCACTCGGCGGTGGTCGAGTTGATTGCCAAGCCGGGCGCACACATTCGGTACACCACGATCCAGAACTGGTCGAACAATGTCTACAACCTGGTCACCAAGCGGGCCGTGGCGTACGAAGATGCCACCGTCGAGTGGGTTGACGGCAATCTCGGCTCGAAGATCACCATGAAGTACCCGGCCGTATACCTGCTGGGCAAACGCGCCCGCGCGGACATCCTGTCGGTCGCTTTCGCTGGCGCTGGCCAATTGCAAGATGCCGGCGGCAAGGTCATCCACGTCGCGCCAGACACGACCAGCACGATCACCTCCAAGTCCATCAGCAAAGATGGCGGCCACGCGGCGTATCGCGGCCTGCTGAAGGTGGCCAAGGGCGCGACGAATTCAAAGTCGTTCGTCCGCTGCGACGCGCTGCTGCTGGATCAGCAAAGCAGAAGTGATACGTACCCGTCGATCGAGATTGACGAAGAGCTGGTGGACATCGGCCACGAGGCGACGGTCAGCAAGGTTTCCGACGAGCAGCTCTTCTATCTGCAGAGTCGCGGGCTGACCGAGGTCGAAGCCAAGACGTTGATCGTCAACGGTTTCTTCGACGCGTTCACCAAAGAGCTGCCGATGGAGTACGCGGTCGAGCTGAATCGCCTGCTGGCCCTACAGATGGAAGGCTCCATCGGTTAGAAGAACACGTGTTCGGCGAAATACTTTCCGCACCCCGCCTCGCTTTTGCTCCCGCGGCGGTAGAAGAACTTTCGCGACGTCGCCAGGAGCCTGATTGGCTGCTGGCGATTCGCCTACTTGCCGAGAGCGGGAAAAACAGCGGGAGGTTAGGCGGCCAGGTCAGCCTCGACTGACGCAGTTGGAGTGACGAAGGCTGGGTACCAGCGCTGGAAGTCGGTGGCGAGGTCGTTGTTCAGCACGCGTGCCCGGACCTGGAGCAACAGATGGGCGCCTCGAGGTGTCCAGCGCATTTGCTGCTTCTTGACCATGCGTTTGCTGACCACCTGATTGACAGCAGACTCGGCGAAGGCACTGGAGATCGCCTCGCCAGATCGATACCGCTCGCCGTAGTTCGGGATCCAAGCTCCATTGGCCCGAATGTAGCCGCCAAACTCGGCGATCGCCTTGCTCATCTCCTGCCGCTCAGGGCTAGCGTCCTCGTTGTCGACGTCGAGCTGGAGGTCGTCGATTGTCTGCAGCGCAAGGAACACGTTGCCGTGCCACAGGAACCACTTCAGACGCTCGATCGCTGCCGCTGGTTGTGTGTGGGCAGCCATTTCCGCGCGCCGAACTGGACTGGGATCGCGACGCGCAGGCGGCCACCGTGGAGGTCGACACCGGCATGTTTCGCGAGAGAGCTTCGACGCCGATCGTCACACCAGGTGCAGCTGTCCCCACTGGTGCTCGCAGCCCGAACCACGCTGCGGAAGAGGTCGACCACCACAACCGCGGGGTTTGCCTGTTCCACCTCCCGCACGATGCTGTCAAGCACCCGCCCCAGATCCCCGCACAACACTTCCTCGCTGAGGTTGAAGAAGCGAATGCGGTTCTTCTGGCTGGTGGTCCGCAGCGTCTACCTGTGCCGTTAACCCCGATCCGTCAACTCAATTCGGCCTCATCGGAGTGGTGTCAAAGCAGGATCGCCCAGGCCGGAGGGGCAAGTAGTTCAACCCCCCGCTCCTAGTTCCGTTCGGCCCTTCTCTGAGATGACTGAGACGGGTTAACGGCACAGGCGTCACGGAAGCGGATGGGGTTCCGGCTGGAGAAGTCGTGACAAGGAAGCCGCCGGCAGCGCGTTTATCTGGGCGAATGGTCAGGCCGGTTCCCGCGCACAGCGTCGACTATTGCCTTCACGCGTCAAGTCGCCAATCCGACGGCACGTCGACAAACGACCGATTGAGCTCCGCCGTCGACGCGCACCCGAGCAGCTTGAGCGTGCGGACGACGTCGGCGCGCAGGATCTCGATCGCGCGTGCGACGCCGGGCCCGCCGCCCGCGGCGACGCCGTACGCGTAGGCGCGCCCGATCA
>JBPCIO010000281.1:0-15463 GCA_051006215.1 Chloroflexota bacterium | reverse complement strand
ACCCACACCCCTGCCCGCGTCTCCTCTGCCGACACCAGCACCCGCGACGCCAACTCCCCCGCCCCCGGTCGTGGCAACGCGTGCGCCTTCAAACACGCCCGTCCCACCTGCCCCGACATCGACAAGCTCCCCGCCCTCTTCCTCGTCGTCCTCCTCGCGCCCTCGTCCCACGCGGACGCCGACGCCGACATCGGCGTCGGTAACACCCGCGCCTGCAAAAGCAGCATTTGTTCCACCTGTGCCAATTACCGCGCCGGCACCCGCAGCGCCGCTACCGCCTCAGGTGGCAGGCGTGCAGGCTGAGGCGCCTGCGGCCGGCTTGCCGGTGTTTTCGATCGGCGGCGACTTCGCCGACCTTCAGCAGGCGCTCGGAACGCTGATTGGCAACCCTCTGGAGGACGAACATGCCGTAGCCGGTTCCGCTGGCTGCGACGATCAGCAGCAACGAACCTCGACCGGGCTGGCCTATCTCGAATGCGCAGTCGGCACGCCGAGCTTTGTCGCCGATCCAGATGGTCTATACCACTGGGCCTTGTTGGGCGATCGCGTGGCGGCCTGGATTGGGCCACAAGTTGATGCGCCGGATATGGCTCTGGACCGCCCGGTGTGCGTTGGGCCGGCAGTAGATCCGGTTACGGCGTGCCCGTTGCGGCTGAACGTGCCCGTGGCAGGTTTCCTACGCGACCAGGGGCAGAGCGACGCGTACCGTTTCTCGGTCTCCAACTCGCCAACCGATGTCGTGGTTGACCTTACCGAACTGCCAGCAGACTACGACCTGTACCTGGTCGACGACAGCGGGGCCGTCCGCGCCCAATCGACTCAGGAAGGCACCTCACCCGAGCATCTGGAGCAGACCCTCCCGACGGGAAATTACTACCTCTACGTCCATGTGGATGCCGGACGCGACCCGGACCCGACTCAAGCGTATACCTTGCGATTGAGCCAGGCGCCCCAGGCGGCGTCTGAGCCGACCACCAACGACGCGCCCATAGGTTGAGCGTCCAGGGCTAGGCAGGGACCTTGACGCCTGCTTTCACGAGCTCCGCCTGGATCCAGTGGTAGGTGCGCGCCAGCCCGCTTTCCAAGGACACCGACGGCTCCCATTTCAGGACCTGCCGCAGCCGAGTATTATCAGAGTTGCGCCCACGTACTCCTTGCGGCTTGGTCAAATCGTAGCATTTGTGGATGCGTTTGCCTGCGACGCTCGCGACAATGTCCACCAGTTCGTTTACGGTCACGAGCCGGTCTGTGCCAAGGTTCAGTGGCGCTCGGTAGTCGCTGCGCATGAGCCGGTAGATGCCCTCGACGCAGTCGGCCACGTAACAGTATGAGCGTGTCTGCTCACCATCGCCCCACACTTCGATAGTGTCGCCGTCCGCGGCCAGGCTAATCTTTCGACTGATGGCCGCGGGAGACTTTTCACGGCCCCCGTCGTACGTGCCGAGCTCTCCATAGATGTTGTGGAAGCGTACGACCCGCGTCTCGAGCCCGTAGTCCTCGAAGTAGTGGCGGCACTGTCGCTCCATGAACAGCTTCTCCCAGCCGTAACCGTCTTCCGCATCGGCAGGGTAGGCATCCTCTTCCTTGAGCGGCGTCACCTCCGGGTCCTGCTGCAAGTATTGCGGGTAGATGCAGGCCGACGAGCTAAACAGGAAGCGTTTGACAGCATTCACTCGGGCCGCTTCGATCATGTGGAGGTTAATGAACGCGGAGTCGCGCATGATCTCGGCTTTGTGCGATTCGATGAATCCGATTCCGCCCATATTCGCGGCCAGGTTGTACACCTCATCGATGGACTCCGTAGCGCTCAGCGTATTGTCCCAGCGTCGTAGGTCGAGCGTCTCGAACTCATGCGCGGCGGTCTTCTCGAACTCGGGTAGCTTCAGGTCAACTCCGCGCACCCAGTAGCCCCGGGCAACCAGATACTTTACGAGGTGGTGACCGATGAACCCGCCCGCGCCTGTGACGAGCACTCGGGGTGCGGATCGCGTACCGCCTGTTGATTGCATCTCAGGTGTCCTCTTTCACTATCTGGGGTTATGGCAGCTCGAGCGTGGTGGTCCGAAAGCGTGGTGCGCGTCGAGCCGGATGGGCTCGCTCGAAAGCGTAGGCAAGCCGGATCAAGGTCGGCTCGCTCATCGAGGGACCCATGAAAGTCAGCCCGATCGGGAGTAAATCGGCGACACAACCGGCTGGCACGGTGATCAACGGAAAGCCCGCCACGGCCGCCACCTGAGCGCTGCCGCCAAGACCCCTATCCCCGTTCAACACGTCAATGGCCCAGGCTGGCGCGCTAGTGGGGGCGACCAGAGCATCCAGATGGCGATCGGTGAACAGTCGCGCAAAGCCAACGGCAAAGGTTTGGTGTTGGGCCACCGCCCTCCGGTACAACTCGTCCGTCAGAGGTCCGCGTGCTTCGGCCTGTGCAAAGTGCTCCTGGCCGAAGTAAGCCATCTCCTCTGCGGCATGCCGCTCGTTGAACTCGATCAGATCGGCGAGTGTCCGAACCGCCGCGTCAGGGCGAGTAGCGAGATAGCTGGCTATGCCGGCCTTGAACTCGTACTGCATGATCACGGACTCGGCAGTCACGTCTGCCCCTTCGAGATTGGATCGCAGCTCGGCTTGGCCGGGGATCACCACATCGTCGATCAGCTCAGCGCCGCAGCTTCGGAGCACCGTCAGCGCGTGTTCAAAGATCCGGTCGGTGTGCTCGCTGTAGCCGGTGTGGAATCTGCGGGCAATCCCAATTCTGGCTGCCTGCAGCCCAGCCGGGTGCAGGAACTCGCGATAATCGGTGCCCGACTCGGCGATTGCCGAGAGCACGGTGGCGGCGTCCGCCACGGAGCGGGCGTGCGGCCCCACCGTGTCCTGGGAGTGCGAGATCGGAATGACGCCCTGACGACTGGTCAGGCCAACGGTCGGTTTGATGCCGACGACGCCGCTCGCTGACGACGGGCTCATGATCGAGCCGTCGGTCTCGGTACCCAGCGCGGCCATGCACAGGTTGGCCGACACGCTGGCCGCTGACCCCGAGCTCGAACCGCCCGGGCTGCGGTCCAGTACGTACGGGTTGCGCGTCTGACGGCCGCGACCACTCCAGCCGGAGGACGAGCGCGTCGACCGGAAGTTCGCCCACTCGCTCATGTTCGCCTTGGCCAGAATGACCACGCCGGCCTCGCGCAGCTTCTGAGTCACGCGGGCGTCGCGCAGGACCGGCGCCCCAACGAGCGCCAGTGAGCCCGCGCTGGTCTGCATGCGATCGGCCGTATCGATGTTGTCTTTGAGGACGATCGGGATTCCGTGGAGTGGCCCGCGAACGCGGCCGCGCGCGCGCTCATTATCGAGCTGTTCGGCGATCTCGAGCGCATCCGGGTTTATCTCGATGATGCTGCGTAGCGTTGGCCCCGAGCGGTCGATGGCTTCAATGCGCTCTAGATACGCCTCGGTGACCTGTCGCCCATTCAGCGCGCCGGTGGCGAATCGCGTCTGAAGTTGTTCGAGCGTACTTTCTTCCAGCGCGAGCTCGCTCCACATTAGGGCCGGTCAGCATAACAGCCAGTAAGATCGAGGGGTAACGACAGTTTTTCGAAATCATTGAGGAGTACCGGTATGGCGGCGGTTCGACGGGCAGATGTGGGCTGGAGTGGGGATCTCCCAACCGGCAAGGGCAGCGTGAGTGCGAGTTCTAGTGGGGCGTTCAAACAGCTCGAAGTGAGCTGGCCGAGGCGCTCCGAGGCGGACGCAAACGGCAAGACGAGCCCCGAAGAGTTGTTGGCGGCCTCGCATGCGAGTTGCTACGCCATGGCCTTGTCGGCGGGGCTTGGGGGCGCGGGCACGCCGCCTCAGTCGCTAGAGGTGAGCGCGACCGTCACCTTCGACAAAGTCGGCGAGGGTTTCAAGGTCGTCTCGAGCGTGCTGGAAGTCCGCGGTCGAGTCCCGAACATTGACGAGGCTGCATTTGTAAAGGCCGCCGAGGCTGCCAAAGATGGCTGCCCGATCTCACAAGCTCTCAAAGGCAATGTCGATCTGAGCGTGAAAGCCACGCTCGCGAAGTAATTTGACTGAACGTCAGGAGCTGACTGGCAAACTGGCGCTGGTGACCGGCGGCGGGCGAGGCATTGGTCGGGCGATTGTGCTCGAGCTGGCCCGCCGCGGCGCGGACCTGCTCATCAATTACGTCCGCCACCCGGATGCTGCCGAGCAAACCGCGGCAGAGGCGCGTGGCTTGGGCGTGCGAGCCGAGACCTTGCGCGGCAACGTCGCCGACGACAAGCAAGTCGAGCAGCTCTTCGAGCAGGTCCGTCAAAAGTATGGCTACCTTGACGTACTGGTCAATAACTCGGCCTCAGGCGTGAATCGAGCGGCGACCGAGGTGTCCCCGCACCACTGGGATTGGACGCTCAACGTCAACGCCCGCGGCGCCTGGCTGTGCGCGCGAGCTGCTCTTCCACTTATGCGGGCTCGCCGCGGCGGATGCATCGTCAGCATTTCCAGCCTGGGCGCCAGCCGCGTGATGCCGGACTACTTTCTGGTGGGTGTTTCCAAAGCCGCCCTCGAAGCGGTCACGCGTTATCTGTCTGTGGAGTTCTCGCCGTTCGGCGTTCGCGTGAACGCCGTCTCCGGCGGCCTGGTGGACACCGAGGCGCTGAAGTCGTTCGGCTGGGGCAAAGAGGTTATCGACACGACCGCCAGCCGCACACCCGCCGGCCGAATGGTGGAACCCCAGGATCTGGCTGGGGTGGTGGCATTTCTGTGCACCTCCGCTGCCGCGATGATTCGAGGACAGACCATCGTGGTCGACGGCGGCTACTCACTTCTGGCCTGAGCTTCTCAACCTCGCCGGGCGACCACGCCCGTTCGCATTTTCTCTTCGGATTTCTTAGCTTTGACGCGGTGTTTGCGCCAGGCGACTTTCTTGCGTTTGTTCATCGCCGTCAATTCTACGAAGTACACTGTGCCGCATGACCATAGCGGCGCGGCCGACCGCGGGCGGCACGGCACCGCTTCAGTCCGCGGACCCCGAAGTCTGGTCCCTGATCTCGCGTGACCGCCAGCGGCATAGCCAGACGCTCAATTTCATCGCCAGCGAGAATTATGCTTCCCAGGCTGTTCTGGACTGTCTGTCTTCGCACCTCAACGTCAAGTACGCCGAGGGCTATCCAGGCGCACGCTACTACCAGGGTGTGGCCTTAGTCGACGACATCGAGCAGCTCGCGATCGATCGCGCTAAGCAGCTTTTCGGCGCCGAGCACGCCAATGTGCAGCCCTACTCTGGCAGCCCGGCCAACATGGCCGTGTACTTTGCGCTGCTCGAGGCAGGCGACACTATCCTGGGCATGGAGCTCAGCCAGGGCGGCCATTTGACGCACGGCAGCCCGGTCAGCTTCTCGGGCAAGTTTTACAATTTTGTCCACTACGGGGTCGATCCGAATACCGAGCTCATCGACTATGACAAGGTGGCGGCCCTGGCTAGCGAGCACCAGCCCAGGCTGATCGTGGCGGGCGCTTCGGCATACTCGCGGGTCATCGATTGGCGTAGGTTCCGCGACATCGCCGATTCGGTCGGTGCGCGGCTTCTGGTCGATATGGCTCATATCGCCGGACTAGTCGCCGCGGGCGTGCACCCCAGCCCAGTGCCCTTTGCGGACGTGGTTACAACCACCACCCACAAAAGCTTGCGCGGCCCGCGCGGCGCGCTGATTCTGTGCCGGCAAGAGCTGGCCAAGGATATCGACCGTACGGTCTTCCCAGGGATCCAGGGCGGCCCGCATCTGGCCGCCATCGCGGCCAAGGCGGTGTGTTTTCTCGAAGCTCTGCAACCCGCGTTTCGTGTGTACCAGCAGCACGTCATTGACAACGCCCGCTCGCTGGCGGAGGGCCTGATGCGGGGAGGCGTGCGGGTCGTCTCAGGCGGGACAGATAATCACCTGCTGGTCATCAAACTGCTGGACCGCGACTACTCCGGCCGGACTCTGGCGCGCACGCTGGAAAGCGCCGGCGTCGTTACCAGCATGTCGACCGTGCCTGGAGAGACTCGTCGCCCAGCGGTCACCAGCGGTGTTCGCTTTGGTACGCCCGCGGTCACCACGCGGGGTGCGACACCAGCCCACATGCAGCGCGTCGCGCAGATCGTCAGCACGATCGCCGAAAACCCTGCCGACGAGTCCGTGGTGGCGCGGTTGCGAGCGGAAGTCGAAATTCTGGCCGGCGAGCTGGCGCCGGTGTAGTCGTGCGCGCGCTTCATCCGGATCTACTGGTGCTCTTGGTCCTGACGCTGATCGGAGCAGCGCTCCTGGCCCGACCCGCGGGCGCTCAGGGCGCCCAGCCGGAGGTCATCGCAGGCGAGATCAAGGGCATCATCAACCCGGTCATGGCGGCCTATGTAGATCGCGTTGTCGGCGATGCCGAGCGGTCGAACGCCGCGGCCATCGTGTTCTACACGGATACTCCCGGCGGCTTGTCTGACGCCATGCGGGATATCAACCTGCGCATTTTGGCTTCGCGCGTGCCAGTCATCATCTACGTTGCGCCGGACGGCGCCCGCGCTGGCTCGGCGGGCGTCTACATCGCCTATGCAGCGCACCTGGTCGGGATGGCGCCCGCGACCAACATTGGCTCTGCCACACCGGTCGCGTTCGACACCAACGGCGGCGAGGCGCAGATGTCGCCGGAGATGAAGAGCAAGGTCACCAATGATGCGGTGGCTGGCATTCGGGCGCTTGCGGAACAGCGCGGGCGGGACCCCGGCTTTGCGGAGCGCGCCGTGCGCGAAGGCGCTAACTTGCAGGCCAGCGAAGCGCTCAGAGCCAACGTCGTCAACTATGTCGCCGCCGACCTGCCTGACCTGTTGCGGCAGGCAGACGGTGCTAGGGTGCGCGTCTCGACTGGCGAGGTGAGCCTGCGGACGGTCGGCGCCCCGATTCGACGCGCCGACATGTCGGCCATCGAGTCATTTCTGCTGACCATTACCAACCCCACCATTGCCTACATCTTGCTCAGCATGGGCAGCCTCGGGCTGTTGCTCGAGCTGTACAACCCGGGCTCCGTGTTCCCGGGCGTTGTCGGCGGCATCTTTCTGCTGCTTGCGTTTTTTGCACTGGGCACACTGCCCCTCAATTTCGCTGGGCTGGGCCTGATCGCCTTTGGTCTACTCCTGTTCGGGTTGGAACCGTTTCTCACCGCGCACGGCATTCTGGCCGTGGGCGGCGCGCTCGCCTTCGGCATCGGTTCATTGCTGCTGATCAACGCTCCGGATCAACCATTCCTTCAGATCTCGACGCTCGCCATCATGTCGGTCACCACCATGTTCTTGGTGTTCTTCCTGGTGATCGTCACAGCCGTCTTGAGCTCGCGTCGCCGGCGGGTGGTGACCGGAGGCGAGGGCATGCTTGGCGCAACTGGCGTTGTGCGCCGTGAGCTGGGCCCGGCCAGCATCGGGCTGGTCCTCGTGTATGGCGAATTGTGGCAAGCTGTCGCCCCGGATGGCCGACTGGGCATAGGCGAGCCTGTCGTCGTTCAGGGCAGGGATGGCCTGTTGCTCACCATTCGCCGCGCTGCCGAAGTGGTCGCCGCCTCACCTCGCGCGAGCTCCCCTGCTCTCGCCGCGTCCGAGACAGCTCGGGCCTGAAGCGCTCGCCGAGGTAGCGCCCGCGAGATCCACCTGAGACCCTCTGCTAAACTGGCTTTTCCCGTGTCCGCGGTGGACGTGAAGCATTCAATTGGAGGGGACCCAGCATGCCAATCCGCGTAGGCATCAATGGCTTTGGCCGCATCGGGCGGCAGGCCCTCAAGGCGCTACTCGATCGTCATCCCGACGAGGTCGAGGTGGTGGCCATCAACGATCTCTTCGACACGGCTACGAACGCCCACCTGTTCAAGTACGACAGCAACTACGGCGTCTACCCGGGTGATGTCGAGGCGCGCGAAAAGTCGTTTGTCGTCGATGGCCATGAGATTCAGGTCACCGCCGAACGTGATCCGGCCAACATTCCCTGGAAGAAGTTCGGTGCGCAGATCGTCGTCGAGTCGACCGGGTTCTTCACCGACGCTACGAAGGCGAAGGCTCACGTCACCGCTGGCGCCGACAAGGTCATCATCTCCGCGCCAGCAAAGAATGAGGACATCACCATCGTTTTGGGTGTAAACCAGGACCGTTTCGACCCGGCCAAACACACCATTATTTCGAACGCGTCGTGTACGACCAATGGTCTGGCGCCGGTTGCCAAGGTACTGTTCGACCGCTTCGGCATCCAGCGCGGCCTGTTGACGACCGTCCACTCGTACACCAACTCCCAACGCCTCCTCGACGTCGCCGCCAGCGACCTGCGTGACGCGCGTGCCGCAGCCATGAATATCGTTCCCTCGCCCACCGGCGCCGCGCGGGCCGTGGGTCTGGTGATCCCGGAGCTGCAGGGTAGGTTCGGGGGCATGGCGTTCCGCGTGCCGACCTCGACCGTGTCGGTGATCGACTTCACCGCCGTCCTCGATCGCGATGCCACCAAGGACGAGATCAATCAAGCCATGCGCGAGTACGCCAAGGACAGCATGGCGGGCATTCTCGGGGTGACCGAGGAGCCGCTGGTGTCCATGGACTTCAAGGGTGACTCGCGCTCCTCGATCTTCAGCGCCATGGACACTCTGGTTGTCGGCAACCTGGCCAAAGTGGTGAGCTGGTACGACAACGAGTACGGCTACGCCTGCCGGCTGTCGGACATCACCGCCTTCGTCGCCCGCCACCTGAGTGGCTCAGCCCCAGCGTCGACGAATGGGTCCATTCTCAAGGACATCGTCGGCACACCCAGCCGCGGCAAGGCTGCCGTCAGCAGCACGCGCTAAAGGTGGGCCGCCTCTGCACGGTTCGCGACGTGGACTGGAGCGGTAAAACCGCCCTTGTCCGCGTGGATTTCAACGTGCCCATGCACGCTGGCGAGGTGGCCGACGACACCCGCATCCGGGCTGCCCTGCCAACGCTCCAGTATTTGCGCGAGCATGCCGCGAAGGTGGTCCTGCTGTCGCACCTGGGGCGACCTGACGGCAAGGTGTCTGAGCGCTATTCGCTCAGGCCGGTCGCCCAGCGGGTCGCAGACGTGTTGGGTGCGCCGTGCGCGTTCGGTACGGATTGCGTCGGCGCCGTGGCCGAGGACGCGGTCAGCGCGATCAATGCAGGCGAGGTGGTACTCCTCGAAAATGTCCGCTTTCACCCTGAGGAGGAGGCCAACGAGTCGGGATTCGCGGGCCAACTCGCCGGCCTAGCCGACGTGTTCGTGAACGATGCCTTCGGCACGGCTCACCGCGCGCACGCCTCCACCACGGGCGTGGCCGAATTCCTGCCGGCCGTGGCCGGCCTGCTGATGGATAAAGAGATCGCCTTCATTGGGGCCGCTCTGGAGCGCCCGAAGCGTCCATTTCTAGCGATCGTGGGCGGCGCAAAAATCTCGTCGAAGCTGGCCGTCCTCGAAAACCTGATCGACCGCGTCGACCGCCTTGTCATCGGCGGCGGCATGGCCAATACGTTTCTGAAAGCCAACGGTCGAGAAGTCGGCAAGAGCTTGGTCGAAGCCGACCTGGTCGACTCGGCCGAGGCCCTGTTCGCTCGGGGCGACAAAATCGTGCTTCCTATCGACGTCGTCGTGACGACCGACCTGAAAGGGACTGCCGCACCGCGCACGTGCGCGGTGGACCAGGTTCGCTCCGACGAGATGATCGTCGACATCGGACCTGGCTCCATCGAGCGGTTCACGACGGAGATTGCCGCGTCCGGTACGGTCCTTTGGAACGGCCCGATGGGCGTGTTCGAAGATCCACGTTACGCGGCTGGCACACTGAGCGTCGCGCAAGCAATGGCCGCCTCGAGCGCGACAACCATCGTCGGCGGCGGCGAGTCGGTCCAGGCTGTCGAGCAAGCTGGTCTCGCCGCCAAGCTCACGCATGTCTCCACGGGCGGCGGCGCCTCACTCGAGTTCATCGAAGGCAAGGTCCTGCCAGGTGTCGGCGCACTGAGGAGCGATTGCTCGTGAGCGCTCGAAGACCGATCGTGGCCGGCAATTGGAAGATGAACACGACCATCGCCGAAGGTCTGGCCCTGCTTGACGACATGCTGCCCCGTTTGCAGCTGTACTCGAGCGTCGAGCGGATTGTATGCCCTCCGTTCGTCTCGCTGGAGGCCATCGCCGAGCGCCTGCGGGGTACTGATATCGGCGTGGGCGCCCAGAATGTGTACCCCGAGCCGAAGGGCGCCTTTACGGGTGAAGTCGCCCCAGGCATGCTCGAAGGCCTGGCGACGTGTGTGATCGTGGGCCACTCCGAGCGCCGGCAGTACTTTTGCGAAGACGATGCCCTTGTGCGTCGCAAGGTTGTCGCAGCCCTGCAGGCTGGACTGGTGCCCATCGTGTGCGTCGGCGAAACGCTCGAACAGAACGAGGGTGGCGAAGCCGAAGCCGTCGTGGCCAGCCAGGTGCGTGCCGCCCTCACCGGCGTCGAGCACCTGTCGGCGGTCGTTATGGCATACGAGCCGATCTGGGCGATTGGCACGGGCCGCGCGGCCACGCCCGAGGGGGCCAGCGCGACGATCGGGCTCATCCGCCGCACGGTCTCCGAGGTCGGCGGCCAAGCCATCGGCGACGGAGTCCAGGTGCTGTATGGCGGCAGCGTCACGGGCGAGAATTTCGGGGCGTTCATCGGCCAGCCTGACATCGATGGCGCGCTGGTTGGGGGCGCCAGTCTGAAGCCAGACCAGTTCATCGAGATCGTTCGCCTGGCTGCCACGCAGGCTTGAAGGCTAATCGCACGACGCTGCACGCTCTTTGCCCCATAGTTGTGGGGCGTGGCGACGGTCATCGAGGACGAGCGCGCATACTGGGTCATATTGAGTATGGCCGCCGGCATTGGCCCGGTGCGGTTCCGACGGTTGCTGGAAATCTGTGGAGGTGCCCACCGCGCCTGGCTGGCATCGGATCTTCAGCTCGCTGCGGCGGGATTGGAGCGCCGTACCGCCGACTCGCTGCGTCGATTGCGCGAGCAGACGACGCCAGCCGCCGTCGCGGCCCGCTTGGCCCAGTTGAAGATTCGGGCGCTCACGTTGCTGGATGACGAGTATCCGTGCGGCCTGCGCCAGGTGGCCGACCCTCCGCCGGTCTTGTTCGTGCGCGGACGACTGACCCCAGTCGACGCACAGGCCGTCGGCGTAGTGGGCACCCGGCGCGCTACGACGTACGGTCACGCTGTTGCCGAATACCTGGCGCGTGACCTGGCCGCGGCGGGTGTGACCGTCGTCAGCGGTCTCGCCAAAGGTATCGACACGGCTGCCCATCGGGCCACGCTCCAGGCGGGCGGCCGCACCATCGCCGTCCTGGGCAATGGGCTCGACCAGGTTTACCCGGCCGAGAACGCTGGCCTGGCGCGCCAGATCGTGGAGAGTGATGCGGGCGCAGTCGTGTCGGAATTTGCGCCTGGTGTACCGCCAGATGCGGTCAACTTTCCGCGGCGCAACCGTATTATCTCGGGCCTGTCGGTTGGCACGGTGATTGTCGAGGCTGGCGCGCGCAGTGGCGCAATGATCACGGCCGACTTTGCGCTCGAGCAGGGCCGTGAGGTGATGGCGGTGCCCGGCAGCGTGTTCAGTCCGATGAGCGTTGGTCCGAACGAGCTGCTCAAACAGGGCGCCACGCCCGTCACCAGCGCCGACGACATCCTGAACGTGTTGAGCGCCCAAAATCCGTTGCTCAACGCTCAGCCCACCGTGGGGCAGGTGCCGCAGCTCGGTTCTGAGGAGACGACCGTGTGGCAGAGGCTCGATTGTGAACCCCGTCACGTTGACGAGTTAGCACGGACCCTGGCGATTGGGGCCGGCCAAGTTTCGGCGGCGTTGGCCATGCTCGAATTGAAAGGATTGGCACGCCAGGTAGGTGCGATGCTGTATACCCGGGCGTAGAAGACACATGGCCAAGCAGAGTCTCGTGGTGGTCGAATCGAAGGCTAAGGCCACAACTATCCAGAAAATCCTCGGCTCGAGCTACACCGTTCGGGCTTGCTTTGGGCATGTTCGCGATTTGCCCAAGAGCAAATTGGGGGTCGACGTCGAGCACGAATTTGAACCCCAGTATGTCGTGCCGCCCGAGCGTCGCGATGTGGTCAAGCAGCTCAAGGGAGATGCTCGCGGGAAGACGTCTGTTTGGTTGGCGACAGACCCCGATCGTGAAGGCGAGGCGATCGCGTGGCATCTGCTCGCCGCCCTCGGGTTGAACAGCGATCAGCAGGTCAGCCGCATAGAGTTCCACGAGATCACCAAGAGCGCAATTCTGGCTGCCCTGCAGAATCCGCGCGGGATCGACATGGATCGCGTCGACGCCCAGCAAGCCCGGCGCGTGCTGGACCGCCTGATCGGCTACCCGGTCAGCAACTTCCTGGGGCGCAAAATTCGGCGCGGCCTGTCCGCTGGGCGGGTCCAGTCAGTTGCCGTGCGCATCATCGTCGACCGTGAGCGCGAGATCCTCGCGTTCGTGCCAGTCGAATACTGGTCACTGCAGGCTGAGCTGTCGCGCCGCCAGAACCAGAAGGTCAGCTTTACGGCCAACTTGACCGAGCGCGAAGGGCACAAGGTCGATCTCCACACAGCCATCGAGACAGCGCTGGTCGAGGACGATCTGGCCGGCGCGGCATGGTCAGTGGCCGGAGTGCGCGAGCGTGAGCGACAGCAGCATCCGGATGCTCCGTTCACCACCAGCACCTTGCAGCAGGAAGCCAGCCGCAAACTGGGTTTCACCGCCCGCCGCACGATGATCGTTGCTCAGCAGCTGTACGAGGGTGTGAGTATCGCTGGCGGCGAAGAGATCGGGCTGATCACGTACATGCGGACCGACTCGGTCAATGTGGCCCGCGAAGCGGTTGAAGAGGCGCGCGAGTACATCAAGACCAAACTCGCCGACGGGATGATGCCGCGCGAGCCGCGGGCGTATAAGACGCGAAGCAAGCTCGCTCAAGAAGCTCACGAAGCCATCCGCCCTACTTCGGTCTTTCGCGAGCCAGCAGCGCTTCGAGAGCTCAACTCGGAGCAGCTGCGCCTCTACGACCTCATCTGGAAGCGATTCCTGGCGTCTCAGATGGCCTCCGCAGTGTTCGATGTCACGACCGTCGAGGTTGATGCGCAGGCCCCCAGTCGACCGAAGTACAAGTTCCGCGTGAGTGGCCAGCGCATGAAGTTCGCGGGCTTTCTGAGCCTGTACCGAGCCGGTCAGGACGAAGACAGCGATGCCGGGGACGAGGAACGCCAGCCCTTGCCCGAGCTAACCGCGGGCGACCTGCTGGACCTGGTCAAGCTCATTCCTGGCCAGCACTTCACCCAGCCCCCGCCGCGCTACACCGAAGCCACCCTGGTGAAGTTTCTCGAAGAGCGAGGCGTAGGGCGGCCGAGTACGTACGCACCCATTTTGTCTACGATCCAGGATCGGGGATATGTCGAACGCGACGGCAGGCGTCTCAAGCCGACCGAGCTGGGCGTCGTGGTCAACGACGTGCTCGTGGAGCAATTCGGCGACATCATGGACCCTGATTTCACCGCACACCTCGAGGACAAACTCGATGAAGTCGCTCAGGGTGACCGTCCGTGGGTGCCCGTGGTACAGGAGTTCTACGATCCTCTGAACCGTGACCTGGAGCGCGCGAACACCGAGGTGGAGCGGCTCAAGCCTGCCGAAGTCGCGACCGACGAGGTCTGTTCACAGGGCCACCCGATGGTAATCAAAGAGGGTCGCTTCGGCCGATTCCTGGCGTGCACCAGCTACCCAGAGCACAAAGAAACCCGACCCCTGCCCGAGGAGCTGCCGCCAGGCGCGCCAGAGGAGCACTGCAGCCACGGCGTGCTGATGCAGTTGCGAACTGGCCGGTATGGGCCGTTTTACACGTCGACTCACGATTGCGGTGAAACCAAGCCGTTTGCGCAACGCGTCGGCGTGGTGTGTCCGGTAGATGGTGGCGATGTCCTCGAGAAGCGATCGAAGAAGGGCCGCGTGTTCTACCCATGCGGCAACTGGCCGGAGTGCGAGTGGGTGTCGTTCAACCGACCGCTGACGGAAGCCTGTCCCGAGTGCGGTGGGCTGCAGGTGGACATGGGCCGTGGCCGGACTCGCTGTCTCAAGCACGAAGGGCCGCCGCCACGTTTCGCGCCGCGCGAACGCGCCGCCAATGCAGACGGCGAGGAAGCCGCCGAGGGCGCCAATGGCACGCCACGGCCGAAGCCCAGAGCAACTAAGCCAGGTAGAAGCAGCAAACCAGCCAGAACCACCGCGCGGGTCGTGAAGGCCAAGCCCGCCAGCGCCACGGCCGCAGCCAAGAACGGCACGGCCGCCGGGAAAAAGAATGGCACGGCTCCAGCCAAGCCCGGCAGCGCCGCAGCGCAACGTAGCCTTGTCAAGCCAAGCCGCCGCGCTGCCGTCAAGAAAGCATGAGCTACGCGCTACGGTTGGAACGCCTGCGGCGCTCGCTCGAGACCCATGCTCTGGACGCTCTGCTAGTGTCGCAGCCAGAGTCGCGCTACTACCTGAGTGGCTACACCGGTCACGACCTGCCCCCGCGTGACTCGGCCGGATACCTGCTCATCACGAGCGACAATGCTTTTCTGCTGACCGACCCGCGTACGACCGAGCAGGCCCGGCTCGAGTCAGCTGAGTATGAGGTGATTACGTACGCTGCTGGAAGCCGCGGGCCCCAGATCGTTGCGGAGCTGGCCGCCAAGCTTGGCCTGCGGCGTCTCGGTTTCGAGTCTATCCATTTGCCCTACGCTCTATGGTCCGAGCTCGCGAGGCATCTGAAGAACGTGTCGAGTCTGGAGCTTCAGCCAAGCGACAAACTTGTCGACGAGCTCCGAATCATCAAGGACCCCGAGGAGCTGGTCAGCTTGCAGGCAGCCGTGGACGTGCTCGATCGGTGTCTGGCTGAGGTGCTGCGGCAGATCGAGCCCGGGCTGACCGAACGTCAGGTGGCGCGCATGGTCGAGCTGTATCTGATCGAGCACGCGGATGGCACCAGCTTCCCCTCGATCGTGGCCTGCGGCCCCAACGCCAGCGTGCCGCACGCGGTGCCATCAGAGCGTCGAATTCAGCAAGGCGAGGTGCTGAAGATCGACATCGGCGCCAGAGTGGATGGGTACTGCTCGGACATGACCCGCACGGTATGTCTGGGCACGCCTAACGACGCACGCGTAGCCGACGTGCACGCGATTGTGCTCGAAGCCCAGGAGTACGTGGAGCAACACCTTCGGCCCGGCATGACCGGTCGGGAAGCTGACTCCCTGTCTCGCGAAGTGATCGCGAGGGCCGGCTATGCGGACGCCTTCACCCACGGGTTAGGACACGGGATCGGTCTGGAAGTGCACGAGCCGCCGTGGCTGTCGCAGACACGTGGAGATGACGTGCTGCGGCCGGGGATGGTCTTTTCGGTCGAGCCGGGTGTGTATGTGCCAGGCTGGGGC
>JBPCIO010000280.1:0-7491 GCA_051006215.1 Chloroflexota bacterium | reverse complement strand
CTGATCGTCCCAGCACCCGCCTCGACGCGCGTCCCCACCCCGTCCGGGCCGCCCGCTAAGACACCTCAGGCACGCGGAAGAAGAACAACCATGTGTATACTCCCTTTCCGTGTCGCCGGTTGCGCCTCGCGCGGCGCAGCCCGCGCATTCTTCCCAGTCGCTGCGAGCCGTCCGCGCGGCCGGAGCTCCGCCGAGCCACTATCTGAGTGTCGCGGACCTCTCGCCCCAAGCTATCCAGGCGCTGCTCGATCGAGCGCTGGAACTGAAGCTGTTCCCCGCCGCTACCAGCGCCGATAACCCCTTGGCTGGCTGCACTGCAGCGCTCGTTTTCCAGAAGCCGTCGCTCCGCACGCGCGTGTCGTTCGAAGTAGCCATGCTCGAGCTTGGCGGCCACGCCGTCTATCTCTCGCCTGCCGAGATTCAGATCGGTCAGCGAGAGGGCGTCGCCGACGTCGCCCGGGTCCTGAGTCGCTATGTCGACGTGATCGTGGCCCGCGTCTTCCTGCATTCTGAGGTGGTTGGTCTAGCCACCCATGCCACGGTGCCGGTGATCAACGCCCTTTCAGATCGCGAGCATCCCTGCCAGATCCTGGCCGACTTGCTCACCCTCTACGAGCGCCGAGGCACACTTGCCGGACTTCGCCTGGCGTACGTTGGCGACGGTAACAACATCGCTAGCTCGCTGGCATTGGCCGCGCCCGGCCTGGGCATCGATCTGCGCTTCGCCTGCCCGGACGGTTACGAGCCTGACCCGCTCGTCCTGGAACGCGCAGCGGGTGCACCCACGGCTGCGAGCGGGGCAATCGAGCTTTTCCGCGAACCCCGACAGGCCGTCGATGGCGCCGATGCGGTGTACACGGACTCCTGGTACAGCATGGGCCAGGAGAGCGAGGCCGAGATCCGTGCGCCAATTTTCCGGCGCTATCAGCTCAACGCGGAGTTGATGTCGTATGCCGCACCGGACGCTGTCGCGATGCACTGTCTACCGGCCCACCGGAACCAAGAGATCACCGACGACATGATGGACGGGCCGGCTTCGGTCGTCTACGACCAGGCCGAGAATCGACTGCATGTCCAGAAGGCGCTGCTCCTGAGACTCCTGGGACGAGACTGATCCACGATGGACTTTGCAGCACTGCCGGAGCGGCTGCTCGTGCTGCTGCAAGGCACGTGGAGCTCGGTTGCCGGTCGGTTCGGCGTGAGCGCCATCCTGGACATCGCCATCGTCGCCGTCGTGTTGTACTGGCTGCTGAGCCTCATCGCTGGTACCTCGGCTGCGACGCTGGTCCGCGGCATTCTGATCTTGCTCACCCTGGGCTTTGTGCTCAGCAATGTTTTCAACCTGACCATGTTGCAATTCTTGCTGCGCAGCTCGATCCCGGCTCTCATCTTTGCCATACCCGTCCTGTTCCAGCCGGAGATTCGGCGCGCTTTGGAGCAGCTCGGACGGGCCGGCTCGCTGATCCCGCGCACCACCGTCGCCTCGTCAAACTCTCGGTTGGCAGAAACGCTGGCGGCTGCCGCGCAGCAGTTGGCTGAACGCCGCTTTGGAGCGTTGATGATTATCGAACGCTCCACGCCGCTCGGTGAATTTGCCTCAAAAGGCATCGCTATCGACGCGGTGCTTTCGACTGAGCTGATGCTCAACATTTTCTGGCCGAATTCGCCACTTCACGACGGAGCGATCATTATCCACAGCGAGCGGGTGGTAGCCGCCGGGGTGTTGTTGCCGCTGGCGCAATCGCCGACCGTCGAACACGTTGGCACACGGCACCGCGCAGCCATCGGGATAACGGAGGTTTCCGATGCCATCGCCGTAGTCGTCTCCGAGGAGACGGGTCAGATTGCGCTGGCCAACGCCGGCCGCATGGTGCGAAATCTGGACGAGGCGCGTTTACAGAAGGTGCTTTCTATTCTGGATCGCGCGTCGACAGGCATGGGTACCGCCGGGCGCGCGGCTCCTCGGGCTCAACGCTCGCGACAAGCACCCGAAAAGCAGCGCGATGCCGCCCCGAAGCGCGATGATTCGAAATCAGACGCGGCCTGAGTCGCGACCTGCACTGCTGCTGAACGATGCGGTTGCCATTCCGCGTTGACCCGGGCCGTGCCCTCTTCGCCGTCGGCCTGGCGGTGTTGCTGTACTTCGTGGCGCTCAACGAAACGAACCCCGCCGATGTACGCCAAACTCCGTTTCCCGTGCCAGTGCAAGTCGTCAACGTGCCAACCGGCCTGGTGATCACGACTCCGCCGCCGGGCATCCGTCTGTGGGTCCGCTCGACGCAGAACGTGTTCAATCGCCTCGGACCCGGCAGCTTCGCCGTTCAAGTCGACGCCAGCGGAGGTCACGCCGGCGACAACGACAACCTGCCTGTTTCTGTCACTTCGACCGATCCCGACGCCAGCGGCCTGGCGCCTGACCAGGCTAATGTTCGGCTCCAGCTCGAGGAAATTCGCGAGCAGGCACTCCCGGTCCGGGTCAACCTGACCGGGCAGGTACCGTCTGGCTATCAGCCAGGACAGTCGACAGTGGACCCGGGCCAAATCAAGGTGGCCGGGGCGGCCAGCCTGGTCAGTCGCGCAACCGAGGCGGTCGTCGACGTGAGCGCCGCGGTTACCGTCTCAGTCAACGGTATCTACACGCCGCGCATCCTCGACGATCGCGGAAATGATCTCAGGGACCCCGGCCTGCGCGTCACCCCACCCTCCGTGAGCGTTCAGGTTCCTATCGCCCAGCAGACCCAGTACAAGGAGGTCGGCATTCGGCCCGTGCCCCAAGGTCAGCCAGCCGCGGGCTATACGCTCCAGCCGCTCGAGGTGAATCCGCCGACGACTACGCTGGCAGGCGATGCAGCGGCATTGGAAGGCAAGAACTTCGTCGATACCGCGCCCATAGACATCAACGGGATATCGACGACCGTAGTGCGCAAGGTAGCGCTGGCGCCCACCCAGGGCACCCTTCTGCTTCAGACTGGTCAGACGGTGACGGTCACGGTCCGCGTGACCGCCCTCGAGGTGACTCAGACGGTTCAGGTACCGCCAGCAGTGATCAATCTCTCGGGCGGAGTCCGGCTTGTACGTCCCCCGAACCAGGTGTCGGTGACGATCTCGGGCCCCGCGCCGGTGTTGTCCTCGTTGCTCGCGAACCCGAACGACTTCAAGGTCACCCTGGACGTGGCTGGCAAAGGGTCCGGCAATTACGCCATCGACGTGAAAGTGCAGCAAGTGCCCGCTGGCCTGACGCTGGGCGATTTCCAGCCCAAGCAGGTCCAGGTCGAGCTGCAGAACGTGCCGCCCCCGCCGACGCCTACGCCTGCACCATCTCCTTCGCCGTCGCCAGCCGCGTCCCCGACTGGCGGCTAGATCGCCGATGCCAATTGTTGCGCTGGTCGGTCGACCCAACGTAGGCAAGTCGACCCTGTTCAACCGGCTGATCGGTGAGCACCGCGCCGTCGTGCACGAGCAGCCCGGCACGACGCGCGACCGCCTGTATGGGACGACCGAGTGGCGCGAGCGTGGGTTCACCGTCATCGATACCGGGGGCATCGGCCTGGACACGGGCGAAGGCGATTTGCTGGCCGACATCCGGCTCCAGGCCGAGGAGGCGATGCGTCAGGCCGACATCATCGTTTGGGTTGTCGACGCCTCGACTGGGCTCACGGCGGCTGACGACGAGGTGGCCGACAAGCTGCGGCCCTCAAAAAAGCCGGTCATCCTGACCGCGAACAAGGCCGAGAACCAGCGCCGGCAGATGGACGCCATGGCCGAGTTCTCGCCGCTCGGCTTCGGCGAGCCGATCATCATCTCCGCGTTGCATGGCGAGGGCACGGGCGACTTACTGGACGCGATCGTCGACTGGTTTCCGAAGACGCCGCTCTCAGAAGAAGTACCACCGACAGTATCGATCGCTATCGTCGGCCACCCGAATGTGGGCAAGTCGAGCCTGATAAACACCATGGTTGGCAGCCGCCGCTCGATCGTCCGCGACGAGGCTGGCACCACCCGCGATGCCATCGACACACCCATCGTACGCGACGGTCAGAACATTCTTTTGATCGACACAGCTGGCATCCGGCGTCGAGGTCGCATCCAGCCCGGTGTCGAGAAGTTCAGTGTCCTGCGCGCGGTACGCGCAATCGAGCGTGCCGACGTGGCCGTCCTGCTCATCGACGCTACCGAAGGATTGCTGGCCCAGGACGCGCATGTCGCTGGCTATGTCGACGAGGCCGCCAAAGGCCTCATCGTCGCCGTGAACAAGTGGGACCTGGTGGAAAAACACCCGCGTGCTCAACAGGAGTACACCCAGGTGTTGCGCCGCGACTTGAAGTTCGCCGACTGGGCCCCCGTGCTGTACCTGTCTGCCCGCACCGGCCAGCGGGTCGACCGTGTCGTGTCACAGGCGCTGGCTATCCAGGCCGAACGCACCAAGCGCATTCCGACGCCTCAGCTCAACACCGTTATCCGCAATGCTGTCGAGGCGCATCCCCTGAATGACCGTGGGCGCAGCTTGAAAATCTATTACAGCGCCCAGACTGGTACGTCGCCGCCTCGGTTCACCTGCTTCTGCAACGATCCACGACTGGTGCACTTCAGTTACGTGCGCTACCTCGACAACACCTTGCGCGAGCACTTTGGGTTCGACGGAACGCCCGTACGCATCGAGTTCAGGGGTCGCAACTCAGAGATGTGAGGCAGTCCTTCTCATTTCCGAGCAGCGGTTTGGCGAGATACCACCGGCCGTCGACTTGCTCGACTGACACATGCACCGTGGGCTGGTAGAACTCGTCGGGTGTGTCGCGGTTTACGTCCATCACGGCGGTCACTTCGAACGGGCCGCTTCGGGAGTTGTTGAGCATGCGCTGCACAACCGATGGCGACCGCACGGCTATACCCCTGAGGTCGTACACATTGCCGAGTTGGCCATGCACCCAGTCCGTCCACTGCGCCCGCCGCGCGGGGGCAATCTCGGCCATGGCCGCGTCGAGATCCGCGTTCGAAACGGCCGTCGCATAGCGCCGCACACTGGCTTCGACCGCCGTCCCGCTCCGGTCCAGGAGCTGCATCCCGGCAATGTTCGCTCCGATCAGCGCCAGGAGTAGCCAGTTGAGAGCCATCACGCGCACCGTCCGATACTAACCTGGTACGTGTTGGCGGCTTGATGTTGAACGTGCTTCTGCCCATGTTGACCAGTCTGCTTGGCTTCGGCTTCGCGGGTATCTTGCTGCGGCGATTCCTGGGCCGCCGGCAGGCATATCACCTGGTCTGGGGCCTGGGCCTGGTGTGGTATGCGATCGCCGCTGGCACCGAAGCGCTGGGCGGCGCCCAGGGTTGGACAGTCGGTCTGTACCGCACGTGGTATCTGACCGGTGCGATTGGCGTGGCGGCTTTCCTGGGCGCAGGCAGTCTGTACGTGCACCGCCAACCCGCATTCGGATCGTTGACGGTGGTCTGGTTACTCGCGTCGTGCGCCCCCGCCCTCGCTGGCCGCCACACCATGATCGGACTGCTCGCACTGGCTTCGGCCGGCTTGCTCACGGGCGTGCTGACGTGGAAGCCAGGCTGGTTCGCCCACGCCGCGCTTGCTGTCCTGGTTGTTGGATCGATATTGGCTGCGGTTCAAGTGCTGAACGCAACTGTCGATCCCAGCCTGATCCCAAGCAGCCCGGACCAGGTCGTCAGTGGCCAGGCGTTCGATGCCGACATTCGCGCCCTGACCCCTCCGTTTAACATTGCCGGCGCGCTCGTGCTCGTGTCGGGCGCGGCCCTGAGCGCGCTGCACTTCTGGCGCACTCGCGCACTCCCGAAGCGAGTTGCGGCCAACGTGTTCATCGCCGCAGGGGCGTTTGTGCCCAGTCTGGCCAGTGGCCTGACGCGCTACGGCATCACGTCCATCTTCTTTCTGGGCGAGCTGGTCGGTCTGGTGTGCATCCTGACCGGCTTTCTCCTCAGCAGTTCGCCAGGCGGCTTACTCAGAATAGATCGACCCGCTTCCGCCGGTCCTTCGTGAAACGTGGCGGCTCGGCACAGCTGCTGCACCCGTTGGCTCGTCGAGCGCCGGGTCAGTGAAACATGGCCCGTTACTTCCTCGTTACTAACGAGCAGGCGCGCTCGGCGCGTGCCTGGTTGAGCCAAATTGAGCCAATTGCCGCACCATCTGTGAAGTTGAATCGTAGGCAGTCTACCCATGCAACCGCTCCAACAAGACCGAGACAACCAGGCTGAGTTGGTGCCGGCGTTGACAGCAGCGCTCGCAGCGTCGGCCCAACCGGAGCCTGTGGTCGAGGCACCCGACGACCAGCTGGCTGACCTGCTGGACGCGTCTCTGAGCGCGGAGCGCGGGGCGCCCGGGGCGTCGGTTGCGATTGTTCAGACCGCCCCTGAGCGGCTGCGGTTCGAACTGGAGGAACTGCTGGCCCTGGGCCACGCGCTGCGGCGCCGCTTGGCTGGACAGCCCAGCCCAAGCCGCTTGTCCGCCCTGCGGCAGCGGATCATGGCTCGAATTGAGCCCACCCCGCCCGGCTGAGACCGGCCTAGGTGCGTGCGGGCCGCTGAGCGTGAGAGCCGTTCAGTGCCAAGACCTGAGGCGACCATTTACCGTGTGCGCACCGCGGCTCAACCTGCACTGGTCCTTCTGGCCCGATATTGCAGTGAGTTATGCGACCTAACCACGAAGACACCCTCAGTGCGGCCTCGAGTCCGTACGTACTGTCACCCCGGCTGCGAGTCCAGAATATTGGCGAAGTCACGCGACTGGGTGCTTGTTGGCGACTGACGTACGAACGCTGCGACCACGTCCAGGAATTCGCCCGCGAAGGACTCGAGGATAGCGCGCGTGTGGGGGCGTACATCCGACGCAACTTCCCCGACTGCCTGACCTGTCGCTTCATGGACCGGGGTGCCCGGACCTCGTCCTGCTGAAGCGCCACGCAAGGACTCGGCTCGGTCGCCTTCAACCAATTCTCAACCCGGGACCAATCCCCCGGGCGAGCCGCTCAACGCGGTTTCGCTACCCTGACGGCCACGGTGCCGCTTCTTCGCGCTGTCCAACGGCGTGCCGGCAACATTGAACATGGTTGAGCTGAAGGGTTCGCTCGGCCGTGTTGGCCTGCCGGCGCTGGTGCAGCTGATTGCCGAGCTGCATCGCACTGGCAGTCTGGAGTTGAGCCAGGGCGCCTGCCGAGGTGCGCTTGGATTCGAAGATGGGCGACTGGTAGCCGCCCGCTACGACGACCAGCGCGGTCTCAGAGCTCTGGCAGCCTGTGCGAGCGAGCTAGCCGGGGGCGAGTTCATGTTCGCCGAAGGCGTGACCGCGGACGAACGGACGTTGGACCTCGGGGGCAGCGAGTTGCAGCAACACCTGAGCCGGCTCGCGCGCGGTGAGGTCCCCGTCGAAACTGGCGAAACAGGTGAAGCGCCGCCTGCCATCGCCGAATCAGGCACCTGTCCACTGCTTGGCTTTGCGGACGATGCCACGCGACACTACTCGCGGGCCAC
>JBPCIO010000279.1:0-5413 GCA_051006215.1 Chloroflexota bacterium | reverse complement strand
CGAAGCCACTGGGGAGGTGAAGCCACTGGGGAGGTGTGGAGGGGCTGCGCCCCTCCGCGCGCGGAGCAGGTACCCAGATTGTGGGTGGGTCCAGCGGGTAGAGGGGCAGCGCCCCTCCGACGCGTAGCACCGTGCCAAAGCACTTTGCGAATCCAACCACGTCCACGGGGTCCGTGCCAAAGCACCATCAGAATCCAACCACGTCCATTGGTTAGGAACCCATGCCAAAGCAGCGAACGGATCCAACCACGCCCCTGAATTGCGAACCCGTGCCGAGGTGACTTACTGGCTCTAATGAACCCAGCCACAAGAGATGATGGGGGCTACTCGGGGGCGAAGCCACTGGGCAGGTGTGGAGGGGCTGCGCCCCTCCGCGCGCGGAGCAGGTACCCAGATTGTGGGTGAGTCCGGCGGGGTAGAGGGGCAGCGCCCCTCCGGCCCGCAGGGCCGTGCCAAAGCACCATCAGAATCCAACCACGTCCCCGGGCTTACGAACCCATGCCAAAGCAGCGAACGAATCCAACCATGTCCCTGGATTGCGAACCCATGCCAAAGCAGCATCAGAATCCAACCACGTTCCTGGATTGCGGAGGTCAACAGAGACTGCGGGATATTTGTGCTCTAGGCGCGGATGTCGAAAGGATTAGTTTTCGGAGACCGGTTCTTCGAGCCGACGTGGATCGCGCTTACCGGCGTTGGCTGGCCATCAGTGGCCAGGCTGAGCTGTACCTTCTCGCCGCCGCTGACGCGCAGCACCACGCCATCTACGCTTTCCTGGGTCGCGAACTTGAACGACAGGGTGTGACCATCCGAGCTGAGTGAAAGGCTGTCATCCTTCTCGGGGCGAACCAGGTCGACGACCTCGATCGTAGCGGTACTGGTCAGCGTGCCCGTGTACTCGTGGCTGCCTTCGGTGTTGTGCGTGAACAATTCGAGACGGTCGCCGTCATGCCGCACGGTATAGCCCGTCTGAAGGTCGTCGGGTATACGCGAGTCAGCCAGCCGCAACGCGAATGGGTTGGTGGATGGGTGTCGCCCGTCGTCTCCAAGGAAGATGTTTTCGACCGGCACGAGTTGGTCGTCGGCCTCGACTTTCATGCGCAGCCAGGCCGCGTCGTCCAGTCGGAAATCTGCGCCGTCGACACCGCTGAACGTCGCGAATACGAGATTCAGCGCGTGTCCAGCACCGGCGAGGGTGATCTGGTCGTCCTTTTCGTCGCGCACGGCAGCAACGTCATGCATGGTGCCATTGCTGACCAGGTGGACCGTGAACCTGGTGCCCTGAGTGGTGCCGTGGGTGCGAACGTGCCAACCGTTGTCATTGTGATAGAGAAACGCCCCGTACGGGCTGTCCTGGGTAACACTGCGGCTACTATCGACGGGAGTCGTGGGCTCAGCAGCAAGTGCCGTGGCATTGCCGAATCCGAGCGCGGCGCACGCTAGCAACGCGGAGGCAAGTCGGAGGTTGGCCGAGGTGAGTCCGAAACGCATGAGTAGTCTCCTACGCCAAGTGATCTTGGAGGAGCGCTGAGCTCGACTCCACCATCACCACGCGGAACGGAGACCCCTCGTTACGCCGTCCGATTCCCAGTTGACGGAGCAGGGCCTCGCGGTTACGCTATGCAACACATGGTGATCGCAACGGGCGCGCCACAGTCCACCCCGTCGGAGATGGCTGATTCGGCGTCCCGCTCGTATTTCAGCATTTCTCAAGCCGCCGAGCTTCTCGGTGTAAGCCGAGTCACCGTCTGGCGCTGGGTGCGTGCCGGCCACCTGCCCGTGGTGCGCCTCGGCCATCGGACCTCCAGGATCAAGCGTGAGGATCTCGAGCGGCTACCGATCCATATTGGACCCTCTGGCTCTCGCTCGCGGGTGGTGCACGAGACGCGTAGCGAGGAGGGTTCAGAAAGTGACCTTGCTCTGGCGCCCGACGCCGAACACTTCGTCCAGTTCTACGAGTCCGACGAGTTTCTGCTGCAGGCAGTCGCCGAGTTCATCGGGCCGGCGCTGCGCATGGGGGATGCCGGCATCGTGGTCGCCACCCAGGCGCATCGAACGCGCCTCGACGATGTGCTCCTGGCGCAGGGGTTCGATCTGGACGCCGCTCGCGCGGCGGGACAATACATAAGTCTCGATGCAGCCGAGCTACTGTCTCAGTTCATGGTCGATGCAGAACCGGACTCCAGCCGTTTTGAGGCGGTCCTGGGCGGGTTGGTCGCGGAGGGCGCCGCTGCCGGCCGGCGTGTTCGGATCTACGGCGAAATGGTTGCGCTGCTGGCGATGGACGGAAACCACCCGGCCACGATTCGTTTGGAACAGCTGTGGAACGAGTTGCGGCGCAAGCGCTCCTTCTCGCTGTTCTGCGGCTACCCAATGGATCGCTTTGGCGGTGAGGCGCTCGGCGAGTTGCTCGGCGAGGTGTGTGAGGCACACGCGCACGTGGTTCCTGCCGAGAGCTATACGAGTTTGGCTGGTCCGAACGACCGCCTCCGCGCCGTCACGGTGTTACAACAGCAGGCCGCGTCCCTACGAGCGGAGATTGCCGAGCGCAGGCGAGCCGAAGAGCAATTGCGGGTTGCCCTGGAGGCTGAACGCGTAGCTCGAGCTGCGGCCGAAGCAGCGTTGCGGTCGCGAGACGAGTTTCTGGCGACAGCTTCTCACGAACTGAGGACGCCCATCACCGTGCTTTCGGGACAGGCCCAGCTCGCGCTGCGCCGACTCACCCGCGACGGTCAGCTGGAGCCAGCGCGGGCAGCACGCACCTTCGAGGCTATCACCGGTCAGGCCGACAAGCTGGCTCGCCTGGTCGGTCAGCTGCTTGACCTTTCACGCCTGCAGGCTGGCAAGCTGATGCTGGAGCGGGAAAGGGCCGATCTAGGGCTGCTTGTCGAGCAGGCCGTCTCCGCCGCTCGTGAGTGGAGTAACCACCACCAGATCAATTTCGACGGTCCAACATCGCTCGAGGCAGTTGTCGATCCCTTGCGACTGGAGCAAGTACTGACAAATTTGCTCGACAACGCGGTCAAGTACAGCCCCGACGGTGGTCAGATTGACGTGTGTTTGTCGCGCTGCGCTGACGGCGCCGTCGAAGTGGCCGTGCGTGATCACGGCCTTGGCATTCCGGCCGAAAAGCGGACCCAGATCTTCGAGCGCTTCTATCAGGCACACGGCAACGGATTTCGAAGTGGCATGGGCCTGGGCCTACATATCAGCCGTGAGATCGTGGAGTTGCACGGTGGCGCCATCCGAGCCGAGTTTCCCGACGACGTGGGCACGCGATTCGTGGTCCGCTTGCCGGCGCACGTACTGTAATCTGCACTCGAGCCCGCTCTGCCTCTGGGAGTGGCAGCCGAGTGTGGTCCAAGCAGGCGGGTGAAGCGGATGTCGAGGCGACCTCGAGATAGTGCACCCTTGCTGCAGTCCGTCAGGCTGTATGTGTTCGACTGCGGCACGCTCCATATTGCCGATCTGGGACGCTTTCAGTTCAAGGCAGACGAGGTTGCAGCAAGCGATCTGTCTGTAACTGCTTTTCTGGTTTCGCATCCTGACGGGACGTTGATGTGGGACACTGGCGCGGTCCCGGACCGGGCCTGGGAGCCCACTGGCGCGGACGTCCGGCACCACGTCGTACTCCCCGACGCGCAGGAACGCGACGTGACCCTTCGTAAACGCTTGGTGGCGCAGTTGGCAGATGTCGGCTATTCACCAGCCGACATTACATACCTCGCGCTTTCGCATTATCACTACGATCATACCGCGAACGCGAACGAATTCGCCGATGCCACGTGGCTCGTGCGACGGGTCGAGCACGACGCGATGTTCGCTGAAAAACCTCCGGAGGTGACTCAAGCTTCGACGTATGCCGCCCTTCGCAACAGCAAAACGGTCATGCTCGACAGCAACGATCATGATGTGTTCGGCGATGGGACCGTTGTCATCAAGGCGGCGTTCGGCCACACACCTGGTCACCAGATCTTGCATGTGAAATTGCCCGGGACCGGGGACGTTGTGTTGTCGGGCGACCTCTACCACTATCCGGAGGAGAGGGTGTTGGATCGAGTTCCAACCTTCGAGTTCAATCAAGAGCAGACGCGGGCGACAAGAGCGGCGATCGAGGCGTTCCTAACACAGACAGGCGCGCAGCTTTGGATTCAGCATGACATCACGGGGACCGCGATGCTGAAGTCGGCGCCGCTATACTACGATTAGCCGGGCGTCGGTTGAACAGCTCCCTGGCCGATTCGACTGTGGGTATAGAAATCCATTGAGCCGCCCGAACGCGGCGCCTTCCTCGAGGCCTTGATGGCGAACGTCAGCGCGGACTTGGCGCTGCAAAAGAAACAGTTCCGGGAAATATGGGTGGTTCCGGTCCAGTGATGAGATGGCGTAGAGTGCGGCCATCAAGCGACGGTGAGGAACTGACAGATGCCAGCCCAGTTGATCCACGAGTGCGAGTGTGGTCCATGCAGGCGGGGTGAAGCGCCTGTCGAGCGCGAGCGGCATTATCAGATGAACTTGTCCCTGAGTCGGTTGGATGAACACCAGCGTCGCTGGTACCTGGCACTTGAATCCCAGCGCATGGCCTGGGCGGCGATCAGTTGTTGATGCAGATCAACGGATTCGATGAGAAGACGATTGGCGCGTCGAGAGGAATTAGCCGCTTCATTGGTGAACCGATCCTTTGATCGGATCCGCTCGCCTGGGTGCCGGTCGACCACCTGTCAAAAAAGAACCCCGCTGATCCAGTTTAACCCCATAGAAACTCCAGGAACTTCTTCTTTGACGGCGCCTTAGCCAGGGTTGCGGCCGCCGTAGATCACCCAGTCCAGGCGTTTCCAGAAAACTTCGACCGGTGTGAATCCCGAGGCACGTAACCACTCCAACTGGGGTTGCAGAGGAATCATGTAGCGGATGTGGTTCTCGTAACGCGCCTGCTCGGTCGGCGTGCGATTGGCGCGCTTGAGCGGGCCCTGGGTATCGTAGCGGTCGTTCACCCGCTCCCAGGTGGACTCGACGACCGCGTCTGGCGGGCGGATTGGATCGTAGTTGATGTACCAGCCGTTCGGCTTCAGCCGCCGACGAATCTCGACAAAGATCGACTGCTTGCGAGGGTCCGGCAGGTGGTGGATGCTCAGCGCGGAAACGACTGCGTCGAGCGGTACGGGAATCTCGCTGGGCCAGTCGGACGAGAGCATGTCGAACTCCACGTACCGGTACCGACCCGCGAACGGCGCTAACTGGTTTGCACCCTCTGCCATCATGTGTGTCGAGAAGTCAGCCAGGATCGCGGTTGCGACAGGGTATTCCACGAGCACGGCTCGGGCTGCGGGGGGGGGGGAGGGGGCGAGAGGCAAAAACAGGAAACACCCCCCCCCGCCCCCAAGGAACAAAAACCCAAACACCACCCACTTCT
>JBPCIO010000278.1:0-4125 GCA_051006215.1 Chloroflexota bacterium | reverse complement strand
GAGTAGGGAGCGGACGACGACTGTGCCGGGATCCGCCAGGTGGCGCTCCAGCGCTGCCACGAGCGCACTCAACTCCGCGTCGGTAAACAACCGCCGCGCCACTAGCTGGCTCCAGATGCTCCGCGTGATCGTGGGCAACTGGGTCATGTAGAAGTCTCCAGCGTGGCAGACCTGAGTCGCAACGGTCATGTCAACATCAGCCAACCCGGCGGCGCGCAGCATCCCGAACAACCGCCGGCCGAGGTGGACGTCATTACTGTTCTCGCGTTGCAGCGTGAGGAACCCCTCGTACACGGCGTTCCAGGCCGGGTGCGGCGGCTCACAGAAGTGCGTGATCGGGTCGAGGTCCTGAACTGCTACCCACCCGCCGACATGCGCCAGCGCAATCATCTCGGCAAGCACACGCTCCGGATCGGGCACAGTCACCAACACCAGGCGCGCGTGGACGAGGTCAAATGACGAACGGGGTAAACCCGTGGCGCTCGCATCGGCCTCGACGACCCGCACGTTGGCCAGGCCGCGCTCCGCCACCAGATCGCGGGCCATTGCCACCGAGCGCGGCTCGCGGTCGACACCGACAACCTCACCAGTAGGGCCGACGCGCTCAGCCAACACATCGAGTATGCCGACTGGGCCGCAGCCCACGTCGACCGCCCGCCACCCAGGACGTACAGCGAAGCGGTCCAGGAGGGTGCGCGCTTCAGGCGCATACAGGGCCGCCTGGCGCAGCAGCCGCTCTCGCTCTCCAAGCGTGCTCCCCAGAACCTACGTTCCGGATCCCCGTGTGCCCATGTGCACCTTCTTTTCTACCTTCGTTAGAACTGGTCAGTGTGACCCTTTGATGCTCGACAAACCCGATGCTGAGTGTCGCTTCCCGCCGGCTGCACCTTCACCATTCACTTCGCCTCGGCGGCCACATCTCAGATCTTGTTCTTACACGGCCGTCCGCCGCGGCATCTTGCAAGCTTAAACGGTACCAACCGCCCAAAGTAGACGTCACGGTCAACGAGCTTTTCGGGCCGACGTGGCGGCCTGTTGGTGCGGCCATGATGGAGATCCGCGTCGACCGCATCGCTGAGGGCAAAATCGCGGAGTCCTCGCCTTTGACTCAATCAGTGCTAGCAGAGCCGGCAGTGCTCGACCTGGCGCGGGGCGGTCCGGGAACCCAAAGCCAACAAAGGCAGTGGGGCGACAACGTAGCTGCCGGGTGATCGTTGGTTGCGGCGGCTGGTTCGTCTACGACCGAGTGAGTTGGCTGCAGCAACTCGGCGCTATGCATTCCGGAGGGCGCCGCACACCGACTCTGACACTGATCCGCGCAAAGATACAGCTACCCGACTGCAATGACCGCTACCGTCGGCTTTGCCGTTGGTCCTCCGGCGGGAAATCCGCACGCCGATGGATCAACTTCCACTCGTCACCAAACGTCGGTAGATGTGCGTCACTCGGATCACCATCGGTCGTCTGGTCCCCCCTGCGTCGACAATAACATCGCCACGCTCGAACCCGACGGTGTACGCCAGGTCACCACTAGCGTACGCAACTGTATTGTCGACCGACAATTCGCCGCCTTTGAAACGACTCCCTACCCAGCGAAAGGTATCCGCGAGCGACTTGTGGCCCTTTTCAATTGGTCCCCAGGCTCCGAACAGTGTCGCGTCATCGGACTCCGCCCAGCAGGCGATGTATGTAGGCATCCGGCTCTCCGTTGCGCATCGATCTGAGCGCCCCACGAACGCGCTCCAGTGCGCTATCCAAGCCGCCGCCAACGCTCACGCCTCGTCCTCCCAACGTCGCAGTTTACGCGGCCATGCCAACACATCATGGATGTGCAAACACCGCCGCCGCCAACAACCCTACCCTGCGACAGTCACCGGCCGGAAGACCTGCGCCGCCACTCTGGGATGCCGTCACCTGAGAGGAGCAACGCTGGGTAATCGGCAATATCTTTGGCGGCCTCTTCGCGGAGCGTAGCCTGCCACACCTACTGGATGTCGTAGCCGCGTGGCGGCCGTCGGTCCTCGTCCGAGAGTCGTTCGAATTTGGTGGCTACCTCGCGGCCGAAGCAGCTGGCTTACCCCACGCCGTGGTACAGAACACCACTCTTATCGCCAATGACTGGCGCCTCGACCCGCTGAGGCAACGTATCGGCGCCACGCGGGCCCACCTCGGGCTCATGCCGGATCCGGCGCTCGCAACGTTGTACCGGTTCTTGCATCTCTCGCTCTCACCCCCGAGCCTCCATGATCCCCGGTCCCGCTGCCAGCAACAACGCATTTCTTTCGGCCGGTCCCGTTCGATCGTTCGGGCGCCGAGTCGTTGCCAACGTGGATTGAGCGGCTTCCACGACAACCAACGGTGTATGCAACCTTCGGCACTGAGCGCGTATTTCGCGAGCCACCGCTTGCGGAGGTCGTTGTGGGCCTGCGCGATCTGGCTGTGAACCTGATCGTCACCATTGGACGTCATGGGGATCCATCACTGTTCGGAGCTCAGCCGGCGAACGTTTATATCGAGCGCTACATTCCGCAGAGTTTGTTGCTGCCACACTGCGCCGCAGTCGTAACCCACGGCGGCTGGAACACCATGATCCAATCGCTGAGCTTCGGATTGCCTACGGTGGTCATTCCCATGGGCAACGGACAGGAAGACCAGGCGGATCGACTCGAGGCCGTTGGTGCGGGCCTACGTATTTCGAACGCTAGCTGGACGCCGCAAGCGATTAGAGACGCCATGAATAGCGTGATGCAAGACCGCGAGTACCGAGAGCAAGCGCAGCGGCTACGACGAGAGGGTGATGCGCTGCCGGGACTCGAGTCGGCAGTGGATTTGATCGAGCGGCTGGCAGTCGAACAACAGCCGCTGTTCGGTCACTGGAGTGGAGTATCCCGTTAGTCGCGCGCCATCGCCACCAAGTAACGCGCGCGGCTTAACGCACGGGATGGCTGTGCACGCACGGCCGTCGCGCTTCACTGGCCGGCATGACATCGACCCTTGTCCGAGTTCTAGACATTCGCGAAACTACCACTCGTTAGTCCGGGCTCGTGTGTCATGCTCGGTCTGCATCTGGTCCGGGACGGCCCTCGATGACACACAGTCCTGGGGCTACGCTGACGATTTCTCCCAGGTTAAAGCCTGCGGCGGCGAGCAGGCGCTCGTACTGCTCGACCGTTCGCTCCCGCCCACCGAAGAGCACCATCATGAGTACGTCATCCCACAGCATGTGCGCGTGCTCTGTCGATGCGTTTCCAGCGGGGATGACCCCCCTCGATGAGCAGGACTCTTCCGTCCGTGTTCATGGCGCGCCGGCAGTTCTGCAGAATGGTCGTGGCATGTGCGTCATCCCAGTCGTGCACGATCCACTTCAGCAGGTACCTATCTCCACCTGCGGGCAGTGACTCCAGGAAGTCGCCACCAACATACGCGCAACGGTCAGCCACCCCCTCGGCCTCCAGCAACGCAGGCGCGCCTTCCAACACCTGAGGCGTGTCGAAGAGCACGCCACGTACGCCAGGGTGCGCGGCCAGGATCGCCGCGAGCAGCGTGCCATGCCCGCCACCCACATCGACAACCGTACGGCAGGTGGAGAAGTCGTACGTTGCCACTATCGCCTGGGTCTGCCAGCGGGTGAGCCCAACCATCGCGGCATCGAAAACAGCCGCGGCCGGTGGATTGCGCGCCAGGTACTGCCAGTGCGGGAGTCCGAACGCGGTCTGGAAGCCTGGCTGTCCAGTGCTGACCGCGGGCAGAAGCTGCCCCCATGCGGGGTACTCCAGCTCCATCGTCATGATCGTGTACGGGCGCTGCGACCCCACAGCATGGGTGCGCAAGAGCTCGCTAACAGGGGTGAGCGCGAACCCGTCCGGCGCCACCTCCTCGAGGACACTGTTCGCGGCCAGCAGCCGCATTACCCTCGACAGCGACTCAGCATTCGAGTTGGACGCATGTGCCAGATCAGCGCCATCGCGTGGCCCGTTGGCCAGCAGGTCCGGCACACCCAGTTTAGCGGCGACATACACGGCTTGCGACAAGGCGTATCCCATGATCAGTCGGCTCAGTGCGTCAGCAGGGCTCTCCGGGCCTGGGATCATTACTCATCCTTTCGTGCCGCCTCGGCGGTTATGC
>JBPCIO010000277.1:0-4821 GCA_051006215.1 Chloroflexota bacterium | reverse complement strand
GCCACCCACTCCGTACCGCTTAGCAGGCGGGTTGTCTTGGCCGACCTGAGGGCTCCGCCCGCGGCAATCGCGAGGGCTAGTGATGCGGCGGTGGTGTCATCCGGGGCTTCGTAGACGACCATGACGTCGTACTCGCCGAATGGGTAGCCCGAAGCGAGAATCTTGCCCCCGACGGCCTCGAAGACCGGCTTGACAACTTCGATCCGGTCTTTCGGTTCCTTGATCTGCGCGGCCAGTGACTCCGCGGTGTACGCGGCCTGATACAGGTACAACGGCATGAATTCCCCTCTCCTACGTGAACAGGGGGACATTACACCCGCGCTACTCGCAGCACCGCCGATGCCGGCACGTCTTGCTGGGCCTCCCCGACCCTGCGAGGAATTGTCGGTCGCTGCGGGCGCCAGTCAAGGACGCCCTACAGTGCTATCGGGGAGGGGGCGGAAAGACTAACTCGGGTCCGCGGAATTCAGCCAACGGATCGGCGTGTCGCAGAACGACTTTCCACCCCTCGGGCTCGCGACGAAAGACGTGGGTTACTCGGTAAGTGATGGTCATCGGCCCGCGGCCGGCCAGGTATTGCTCATGGTGCCACTCGAGGCCGACTGTACAGGCCAGGTCACTGCCGACCCACGTTCCGAGGGCCTCGTAGCTGGCGTGCCCGCCCGCGTAGGCGGATGCGGTGCGATCGTAGCGCGCGTTTACCTCGGCTCGGTCGTGAATATAGCCACCGAAGGCACCCAGAAGCACCACATCATCGCGGGCAGACAGCAACTGTTTCCAGGGCCCGCTCTCCCCTTGCATCATTCGATCGTTTGCGGAGCGGAGCTGCTCCAGAACGGTGTGCAACTCGCCTTCGGTGTGCATTGTGGTTCTCCGATCAAGCTCATGAGACGAAGGGGCTAGCCGCCCCTCGCACTCAAGGCACGCTCCGCGAGATCTATCCCACGGTTCCGAAGCGCCGTGGGCCCCTATCCCGACGTTCCTATAGAGAGACGCTCCTATGTGTCAAGGGCTGCGGCTAAAGGAGTGGCAGGAACCGTCACGCGAGCCGTTACGGACGTGAGTCTCACGCTGATGGTGCATCTGCGATTTCTGACCCTCTGGCGGCACCGACGGCATTGGTGCGCAAGCACACCTGCCAGAGCCGCCATATATGCCGCACCAGAAAGCGTTTGAGCGCTCGGAACGCCGCCCGCGTGGTCTTGCCCTCTGCACGACGCCGCTCCAGGTAAGCTCGGGCTGTTGGGGCATGGCGCGATTGAGTGAGGGCGATGCGGTACAGGATGGCGTTCAGCCGCCGATTGCCGCCCCGGTTGAGGCGATGGCGTACCTGGCCGGCGGAGGATGCCTCGAGAGGGGCGGCGCCAGCATAGGCGGCTAACTCGGCATCGGAAGCGAAGCGGTCGCCGGGCCCCAAGATACCGGCGAGGGCCGCGGCCGTGAGCAAGTTGACGCCGCACAGCTGGGTGAGCGGGGCCAAGCCAGTGCTGACCACACGAGCGCTGATCTGGACGGCGAGCTCCTGCGCCTGCTCCAGGGCCAGCTTCAAGCGTTGCGCAGCTCGCCGCACCGCCGCTGCCCGCTCGAACTGAAGGGGCGTTGCCGCATCCTCGAAAACCAGCAGCGCCCTCAGACCTTTCGCGCTAGTGAGGGTCGGCAGGCGTTGCTTGTACTCTGGATCGATCTGTAACAGCAGGCTGTGGATCTGACTCCGCAGGCGTGTCGCCTCAGCCAGCGCTCCTTCTCGCTCGGTCACGAGCAGATCGAGGACGGCGGTCTCATCCTCGACTGCCACGCTCGGGAGCCCGGCTCCTTCACGCAAGACCAGCAGCGCTACGGACTGAGCGTCAAGACGGTCCGTCTTGCCGGGCCGACGCGCGCTGCGGCGGCCGAGGGCGGTCCAACGCGGGTTCACCTCGTACACGGTCTCGCTGGCGGTGACCAGGAACTGCGCCAAGCCGCGCCCGTAGTTCCAAGCGCCTTCGATACCCCACTGACGCACCTCGCCCTGTGCTGTAGCCCAGCGGCGCAACGCGTCCCACCCATCAGCCGAATTCGGACCCCGCCATTGCCCGAGCTGTCGGCCCGTCGCATCGAGGGCGAGCGCTACATGAATGCGCTTGTGCGCATCAACACCGATCGTGATCATGCCACCCCTTCCGGAACCAGATTGCTCGCTCGTCGGTCGACAGGACTCTCTCGGGTCGGCGACGCCGACGGGCTCCTATCAGGTCAGGCCGGCGAGCCCGGTGCGGGGGCGACAGGTCGGGACAAAGGCTCAAGGCCACTCAAGTGTTGGGTCAGCCACCCACTCCGTGCAGCCTCAGTTGTACAGAGAGTCAAGTGTGTAAATAAGTTTGGTTCCCGGGATCGACATCGTCGTCGTAGTAACTCCGGAGCTGGGGGAATGTGGGCAAGCCCGCAGGCTTGTCCAAGTCCTGCGTGAGCAGGACGTCATTTCCCCAGCCGTGTCCTCAACTCGCCGCGAGTAGCGGCAGCGGCATCACCTCCTCTGAATTGGTGAGTTTCGCCAGAGATTCAGCGCTGAAGTAGCGTCGGCTGACTTGCCATTCGTCGTGCTGCTCGGCGAGCACCGCACCCACCAGCCGCACAATGGACGCGTCAGTTGGGAAGATACCCACGACGTCGGTGCGACGCTTCACTTCGCGATTCAGCCGCTCGAGCGGATTGTTTGACCAGATCTCAGCTTCTATGTGTCAAGTGTTGTTTGAACGTCTGCGATAAGGCGGCGATAGACCACATTCGAGAGGTGCCGTTTCAGCCCTCGCAGCGCCTCTCGACGAGTCTTACCTTCAGCTCGCCGCTTAGCGAGGTAGGCGGCCGCACGCGGTTCATGGCGCGTCTGGGTGATGGCAATGACATACAGCGCATAGTTCAGACGACGGTTGCCGCCGCGGTTCAGTCGGTGTCGTTCGGTTCTCCCGGAAGAAGCCGCTATCGGCGCAGTTCCGTTGGTCGCAGCAAAGGTGGCCTCCGTTGGGAACCGGCGCACGTCACCCACTTCGCCAAGTATTCGCGCTGCGACGATCGGGCCGATGCCACAAACGTCCATGAGCGTCGTGTCCGATTGACCTACGAGGTGAGCGATTTGCCGCTGGAGGGCCTTGCTTTCGCTATCCAAGGCGAGGAGTCGTTCGATACGGCGACGGCTGAGGTCGGCTCGGCAGCTCTGATCGCCCTCGATGAGCGCCTGTGCCGCGAGAAGGGCTCGCCGACTGGTGAGCACCCGACCGAGTGTGCGCTGATACCCGGGGTAGGCGATGGCCATGTCGGCGTGAAGCCGATTGGCGATCCGCGTGCGTTCGTTGAACAGCTGGTCTCGGTAGTCCACCAGGAGCTTGAGATCCTCAGAGATGCCCGCCTGACGTACAGGTGGCAAATTCGGTTCGCGGAGCACGACCCGAGCGATCGCCAGCGCGTCACTCGGATCAGTCTTCCCGCGAGTCCGTAGTCGGTTGACCTCGCCTCGAGACAGGCGCGGCTGTACCTCCGCCACCACGTGGCCAGCAGTCTCCAATCTATAGGCGAGTCGGCGCGCTACACCACCAGACGGCTCCATTCCGATTCGCAAGCGCGCGCCGTGTGTATTGGCCCAGGCCAACAGCGAGGTATGCCCGTCGTCAGTATTGTCGAATGTTCCGCAATCGACTTGCCGGCCGGCATGGTCCACTACGACCGCAGCAAGGCTGTCCTTGTGCACGTCTAGTCCGATCACCAGCATCGGTGGTCCTCCGCAACTGAAAGTGGGAAGGCTTGGCCAACGGACGCGCACCCATGCGTTCAGTTGTGTTCATCACGCTTCTATCAAGCGACAACCGCCGGCCACGAGGCTCGGGAGGACACTGAAATACTGATGCCAGTTCGGCAACCGCCAATTGAGTCACTCCCAAGCCTGGGGTCATTGAACACGCATGCCGCCAATGCTCTGGCGGAAATGCGAGATAGGCCAGTACGTCGGCCTCAGCGGCGTCCAGCAGTTGCGCCAACTTGGGGAAGCGCCCGCGGAAGCTGTCAGCGACGCGTCGCCACTGCTCACGAGCCGCCAGCGGATCGGGTTGCACGAACACCGTCCGGATTGTGGCCGCCACCATCTGCTGGGCGCCCTTGGGCACCAGCGCCAACGCATTGCGCATGAAGTGCACCATCCGAACGCAATCGACCGGATTCGCTTCACGTCGATCGTTGCGTTCCATACGACTGCCCACCCATACATCACCCGTCGACGTTCTGATGCCAAGTTTCCATAACGCCGGGTTGGCCGGGCATGCTTGGTCGCGAAGGAGAAACGACCAGCATGGCCAACGCTTCTCGGACTGGCCAAGCGCACACGTGGACCGTGCGTTCAGTGGTGGTTCGGGTTCGCGACGGGCCAGAGCGGATGCGTATCGCTTACAGGTTGTTGTTGGACGCGGGGTCGTTGAGTGCCGACGGGGCTGGTGCGCCCGTCGAGGAGTTGCTTGATGCAGGTCGCGATCTACACGCGCGTGTCGACCGAGCGCCAGGAACGTGAGCAAACTATCGAGAGCCAACTTGCGGTGCTGCGAGCGTGGGCCGAAGCGAATGGCCACGCGGTTGCACCCGAGCACGTCTTCCTGGACGAGGGCTACAGCGGCGCCCGCCTCGACCGGCCAGGGCTCGATCGTTTGCGTGATGCTGTCCAAGACGGCGAGGTCGGTGCCGTCGTGGTGCTCAGTCCGGATCGCCTTGCGCGCAAGTACGTGTACCAGGTGCTGCTCCTTGAGGAATTCCAGCGTGCCAGCTGCCAAGTCGTCTTCGTCCACCGACCGATCGGCGAAGACC
>JBPCIO010000276.1:0-5652 GCA_051006215.1 Chloroflexota bacterium | reverse complement strand
TGGCGCTTGTGCACGAACCCGATCTGGCGTTCGAGGCGCGTGATCTGGGGGCTGACCTGATCCTGGCAGGGCATACCCACGGCGGCCAGGTGCGCCTGCCATTTCTTGGCGCGGTGTACACGTTGCGGATGGATCCCCGTATCCTCGTCGCGGCCGGCTTCCAGCGCCTGGAGGAGGGCCTGCTGCACATTACCGCCGGGCTGGGTCACACCATCCCGCTGCGCTTTGGAGTTCCACCTGAGGTGGTCTGGCTCGACTGCGACTCGCCAGCCGATTCGAGCAGTCTCGCGACAGCCGCTTAACGGTCGCTCGTCGCCTGGACCAGGCTCAAGAACAGGTCCTCGAGCGACTGATGGGACGGCACCAGTCCGAACAAGCGATAACCAGCCCGCACGAGCGCGTCGGCTAGCACCGGCGCCACCTCGAGGTTGGACACACCCAGTGTGGCCGTGCAGTCCTGGACTTGGGACAGCGTGCCGTGCGCGGCCAGCAGGCCAAGCAGTGCTGGATCGACGCGGTCGACGGTCACGCGTAACTCGAGCACACCGCCGATCAACTCGTCGAGCGGCCCACTGCGTACCACCCGTCCGCCGTCGACGATCGCGACACGATCACACACCATCTCCACCTCGCTCAGCAAATGCGAGTTCAAGAACACGGTCATGCCACGTTCGCGAAGGGAGCGGATAAGGTCGCGCACCTCGCGGCGACCGACCGGATCGAGGGCCGACGTCGGCTCGTCGAGCAGTACCAGGTCCGGCTCGTGGATGATGGCCTGAGCTAGCCCGATGCGTTGTGTCATGCCCTTCGAGTAGTTGCGAATGCGGTCGTTGCCGCGCCCGCTGAGACCGACCTGATCCAGAACCGCGGGGATGCGGGCACGTCGGACGGCCGGGCTGAGACCGGCCAGACGGCCATGAAACTCGAGGAGCGCGGCGCCCGTCAGCCAATCGTGGAAGCGGAAATTTTCTGGCAAGTAGCCGATGCGTCGGCGTGCCTGCGATTCGCCGGCTGGCATCCCAAACAGGCGCGCCTGACCCGTGGTCGCCCGGACCAGGCCGAGCAGGATTTTGATCGTGGTGGTCTTGCCCGCGCCATTCGGGCCGAGGAAGCCGAAAACTTCACCAGGCTGGACCATCAGGTCCAGCCCGTGAAGCGCAACCTTCTGGCCGTATTCCTTGCGGAGTGCGACCGTTTCGACGGCTGGTGTCAGCGGGTCACCGCGACGCGAGGCTATCGGCGATCGGCTTCAATTCGGCAGCACGCAACGAACCGGCGACGCCGTACAGGTGGCCGTTCGCATGCCAGATGGCCGCGCTGCCTACGCCCGAGTTGTCATTCAGCAATAGCCCCTGGTTGCCGTTGAACGTGGTCGACGTCCAGTGGACCGTGTCGATCGGGATCGGGATGGGCAGTGTCTCGTTCCAGTTCTGGATCTGCTTGAGCTGACTGACGGTGCTTTGCGGCAGGCCGGGCAGTCCGAGCAGGAAATCTCGCATCTCGGGCAGGCTGACCTTGCCGCCCTCGACATCGACCAGCAGTTCGCCGGCCTCGCCGATGACGACCGCGTCTCGGGCCGCGCTGTTGCCATACTGCAGGATCGCGGCCGACGGGATCGACACCACCAATGTTGCGCCGTCGAACTTGTCGGGCAAGCTCACCTCAGGGTGCCCCGTCGACTGGAAGTACGTGCGCGCCTTGCTCTTGTCGAACGTAAAGCGCACCTCGGACGAGGGCATCACTCGCACTTGCGGAGCCGTGTCGAGTCCCTTTGGCAACGTGTTCGGGTCGGGTGTGTGGACGGCGAAGCCAACCGTCTGAGCAGCCTCGGCCAGACTGATCGAGGCGGGTAACTGTGGCTCGGGGGCCGAACCTTTTTGGCCGTCGTGCGGTGTGGCGGGCGCTGCGCCTGCACTGGCGCGCGAGAGCCCGGTTGGTGTCTTGACGGTGCCGAGATTGCCAAGCGCGTTCAACGTCTTGACGATCTCGCCCTGAGATTGAGGCGAAATTTCAATCGCCGCAACTTGCTGGCTGCGGAACTGCGCCAGGAACGAAGCAGCGGCAGCGCTGCCTTGTGGGGTAAAGGCGACCAGCAACGACAGCGTGAGTGCCGCGGCCAAACCGCCCACGGCGACACGCCACCCGTTTGAGACACGCGGGAGGAACACGGGCGCTCTTGCCTGCTGAGTATGCAGTTGGACTATGGCAGGCTGGCGGCCGTTTGACCTCAGTCGCTCGCGGGCCGTCGCGGTTTCGGCGGCGGACGGGAGTGCGGTTGGGGCGAGCAACGCGAAGGCTTCGTGGACGCTTGCAGCGTCATCGCGCACGTCCGCAACCAGGCGCTGGCAAGCCGGGCAACCCGTCAGGTGCTCGTCAAGTGGCGCCGAGTCGTGCTCCTGGTCGAGCCAGGCGCGCCAGCTGCCGATCTCCGGGCAGGTGAAAGATGGGGTACTCATGGTTGGGTTTGCCTCCGATAGGTGGTGCGGAATGCGTGCTCGGCGCGGGCCAGAAGGACGCCGACCGAGCCCACGGCCAGGTCGAGCGTCGCCGCAATCTCTGTATAGGAATAACCCGCGTGGCGAAGCAGCAGGCATTCGCGCTGGCGCTCCGGGACCTCCGCCAGGGCGCGTCGCACCGCGGCACGCTCCTCCTGACGGACGACCTGGCCGGATGGACCGGCCAGGTCGCTTTCGAGCGGCTCCTCGTCGGAGCGCTCGAGTCGCGCGACGCGCTCTAGCCGGGCCCGGGAACGCTTCGCCGAGCGCAGCCGATTGAAGGCCAGGTTGACGGCCACACGCCGCAGCCAAGCGCCGACCTCGCCGTCCGGCCGAACTTGCAGATCGGCGGCGTCGGACAGCTTGAGAAATGCCTCCTGCAGCGTGTCCTCCGTTTCCATACGGTCCCCGAGCACTCGGTAGACCAGGCCGAACAGTTCGGAATAGAAGTGCGTGAATAGGCTATCGAACCGCGAGAGGCTCGAGGTCACGGCAAGCGGCATCTCCAATGCTCTCAGCACGTGGTGCTCCGGGACATCATGGCCATGCATACCTAGAACACCGCGGTCGGCCGATTGTCTGACAGGCACACACACTGGCGCCCCGGAGGCGCACAGCGGCTGGCAAAGCACTGGGCCCTTCTATACTCACTCTGTGCCCGAAGGCGTATCTCAGATGTGTGTGCGCGTGCGACTGTTCGCCTCGTACCGCGAGGCGGCGGGCACCGCCAGCCTCGAAGCGCCCCTGCCCGTGGGCGCATGCGTCCGCGATCTGGTCGACCTGCTCGTCCTGCGACTCCCTGCACTGCGGACCGCGCCTGGACTGGTGGCCGTCAACCACTCGTACGTTGGGCCCGACTTTACACTCCACGACGGCGATGAAGCCGCGTTCATCCCGCCAGTCAGCGGCGGAGGCTGAGGCAAGCTGGGTGTTCAAAGTCACAGACGGCGCCATAGACGAGATGAAACTGGAAGAGGCTGTGCGGACCGAAGCCGATGGTGCCGTGATCGTCTTTCGGGGCGTGGCCAGGCGTTTTTCACGCGGACGCGACGTCGTGCATCTGGAGTACGAGGCCTACCCAGAGATGGCCGAGAAGGTCATGGCTCAGATCGGCGACGAGATCCAGACGCGTTGGCCGGTCAGTGGCGTAGCGATCGTCCATCGCACCGGTGTGCTCGAGATTGGACAGGCGTCGGTGGCCATCGCCATCGCAGCCCCACACCGCGGTGAAGCCTTCCAGGCCGCCCAGTACGCCATCGATCGTCTCAAGCAAATCGTGCCAATCTGGAAGAAAGAAGTCTGGAGCGACGGCTCACAATGGATAGGCTGGGAGCACGAACAACCTGAAGCCTGAAAAGACCCGACCGTCGCTGATCTTTCAGGCAACCCTGGGCGCACCCCCAGAAGCTGTTTTCGAGGCGTTCTTTCAGGAGCCGAGCCGCTGGTTGTGCCGTCAGGCAACCATTGACGCGCACGTCGGCGGCCAGTTGCGCATGTGCTGGCCAGACGGCTGCTTCTCGGGTCGCTTCGTGCACTACGCGCCACCCAGCGGGGCGCGGTTTAGCTGGCGCCTGGATGGCGACGCACTGCCCGAGACGATGGTGGTCGTGAGCGTGGACCCGTCTGCACACGCCGCCCTGCGTACGGCTCTGAAACTCGAGCACTACGGCTTCGGCATCGGGCCCGACTGGGACCTGCAATACGTCGGCGCCGCCCGCGCCTGGGCTGCCTACCTCAAGAATCTACGTGCAGTGCTCGAAGCCGGCGTTGACCTGCGCGAAGACGACGAATAGCGCTCGGCTACCAGGCCGACCAGCACGCCGACGACCACTGCCGGCAAACCACGTTGAAACAGCCAATCCCGAGCGTTCGGCGACCGAGCGTCCGCCCGCGCGTCCGGCAGGACCTTGAGCTCATCGAACTGGAGGAGCTCGCGCGTCCGATGGTCAAGCTGGGCGTCCGGCCTGAGCAGAGGCAGCGCAGGATCCCCAATCCGGGCGGCGATTCCAAAGGCGCCCAACAATGGACTGTCGGCAAACAAACGCTTGCCGCCAAAGGCGCGCTCGACGAACGCCGTACAGTCCTCGCTCAGAAAGCGGTGCCCTTGAATGACATTCAGACGTTGGACGGTATCCGACACAGCCGCCTCGTCGACCTGACGGAACGCCGTGGCCGGCACCGTCACGTCCCAGCCGCCCCGATCGCGCTCCCGAAACTTCTGCAGGGGTGTCCAATTGAGCCCGTTGCGAAAGTCCAAATACAAGGGTCCGACCAGCTGCTCGGCGATGAAGTCGCGCTTGCCGTCCACGACCACGTGGAGTCCAGCGTGCATGGCCAGCGACGGCTCGTCGGGCGCAGGCAGAACGTGGGCAATCCACCGGTCGAGCGCCTCGACGGGGCGAATGAAGACGCGACCAACGGTGCTCTTGCCGTCGCTCTGAAAAATGACCCCGCGGATGGCCGTGACCACCCCCGGTCGTTCGGCAGGGTCGGGTTCGCCTCCGGGCGTCGGGGATGAAACGCCAGCGTTCACAACGGTGAATACTCTATAGCAGAACGTGGACCGACCAAACTCAGCCAGGTTGTGGGTTCGTCGTCTCCTATCGGGTCCGCGCCGGTTTTCGGAGGCCGCGTCAGCTATGGCAATGCCCTGACATGCGTGCTGGTCGCTGCCTACCCGGTGCTCAGGACCCGAGTATTTGCGCAACCAGCGCTGGGTCCGCGTTTCCACCCGACAGAATGATCCCAACACGCTGACCCCGCAGGTCGAGTCGTCCCGAGAGCAGCAGCGCAGCCGGGACGGCGCCGGTCGGTTCGACCAGCAGCTTCATGCGCAGCAGCAGGAAGCGCATCGCCTCGAGGACTTCCTGGTCAGACACGCTCACGACGCGATCCACCACGCGCTGAACGATGGGAAAGGTCAGGGCGCCGGGTTGTTGGGTGCGCATGCCATCGGCGATGGTGTCCGGCGGCGGAATGCGAACAGGGTGGCCTGCTTCCAGGCTCAGCACCCAGTCGTTGGACGTCTCGGTCTCCACGCCCACCAGCTTGATCTGGGGCAGCAGTCCGGTTGCCGCCACTGCGCAGCCCGCCAGCAGCCCGCCTCCACCGACCGGCGTCAGCAGCCAATCGAGTGCCTGTACCTCCTCGACCAACT
>JBPCIO010000275.1:0-4086 GCA_051006215.1 Chloroflexota bacterium | reverse complement strand
TGGACGCTACACCCACGGCGCGGCGCTTGGGTGGGTGCAGCAGGAGATCCATCTCTTGCCACGGAGTCGCACTCCGCGTTCTGACCACCCAGGCCGGACGGCGGCGATTCCGCCGCGCGACGCAGACCCCCTTTCCACGCCACTTTGAAGCACGGGCGAGATGGCCTCAGGCCAGCCTCGGGAAGCAGTCGAGCCACATGACCCGGGCCCGCCGTAGCGTCGAGCGGCTCTCTAGCCTGCGGCGCTGCGCGGTTCAGGGCACCAGGCGGAGGTGGTCGCGCCGGTGCCGCGTTCTTGTCTGAGGCTGGAGCTGCTGAGCTCGAACGAGCTCAGCGTGGAGACGAACCGCTAGCATGTGCTTGCAGGCGCGCTGCTCGGCGGAATCCTCGGCTGCCGCGGGGCTCGGGCTGTTGCGACCGAAGTCCGGGCAGTCGCAGCTCGAGGCGGTAACCAGATAGCGGCGGCCGGGCTCCGACTGTGATGGTACGCCGTAGGCCGCGTGGCCGTCCGCGTTGCGGCACACGAGCCACTGTTCAGCATCGGCCGCGATTTCTATCGCCCGGATGGTCCGCGGGTCGTCCGCGTTGATGGTGATACTCATGTGGGTCACTGATGGGCGGGAATTTTCCTCAGTGTAGCTCTTTCGCCTACGACGTCAATACATTTTCCGGGCAATAACCGGACGAATACAGCCGCTGGGTATTGTTGGTCTTGTATTCAGCATGTGCTAAAACCGGGTGCATGCAGGAGCCACACGCCCTGCCCCTGGCCACGCTTCGGCGGCGCAAGCTCCTCAGTCAGCGTGCTCTCGCCCGCCAGGCTGGGGTCGCGCTCAGCACCGTCTACCTGCTAGAAGCTGGCAAGACTGAACGCGCGACCTTCAAGGTCATGCGCGCGGTGAGCGACGCGCTGGCCGTCGCGCCCGAATCAATCGCCGAGTTCCAGCGCGTGATCGATCCTGGGTGAGGCTCGCATGGCCCGTTCCTCGCATTACCCGTTGAGCTGTTCTCAGTTGTTTGAAGGCGCCGAGCGGTTATCGGGGCGGCCCATAGCCCAACCCCTCGCGTGGAGTCGCCTGCACTGGCACGCCGTCGGTCCAGTCGATTTCGATCATTTTTCGCGTCTCAGCCAGTTGGGGTAGCGAGCCAACTACCCGGCGCGCAGCGGTATCAATCACATCCCCGGAGTTCCCTACCACCACGAACCTGCCGTCGAGGGTGTGGCGGAGCCATCCAATTTTTCCGCACCAGCCGGTGCCGCATCCATCTTCGTTACCCGTAAATTTGTTCGACACTGGAATTGACGCTACCAGCACCGGCGCTGAATCAGGCACGTGAGACACGTCGAACACGTGCGCGTAGGCGTTGGCCGTGTCGATCAGATAAATCTCGCGTTCATCGGGCGATAGAGAAATCCCGTGCGACGGAGTGGTGAAATCTGAAGCCGAATGGAACCCCTCCACTTTGGCTGTGTACAAAACGTTGCCATTGGTGATGCTCGCTACCTGGAAGCCAAGCAACCCGGTATGCGTGGTGTACACGAGGCTTTCGGCAGTGTTGATCGCAAAAGGTCTGAGTGTGTCGATAAACGGGCCTATGCTCTTGTATAACGACCCGTCGGCTACGTTCCGAACGTACAGGGTTCGATCTTCACGCCCGCCCAGATAGACGTGCGCGCCGGAGAGGCTGACCACAGTATTGTGCGGGGCGAGCCCACCAGACACACTGCCCACCTCATCGCTGCTCGCCGCATCCAGTACTTTCCATTCGTGGCTGGTTTTGGCTTCCTCTCCCACTGGCATGTAGATGAACGCGCCATCTGGGGTGATAGCCATGCTGTCGACGCCGTGCCCGTAGGTCTTGGACCAGACGATCTCGTTCCGCAGCAGGTCGTACTTCAGCAACGAGCCATTGCCGTCGGTGCCGCCGTCCCCGCCGTACGAGATGTACAGCATCCGCGTGGCCGGACTCGCCACCACGCCCTTGATGTTCGAATGTGCGGCTGGTGGCAGCGCAAAACTCTGTACGAGGGTCAAAGCATTGTCGAGGTCGTAGATGAACAGTTGCTGGTTACCCACGACGTACTCGTAATGCTGAGTGCGGCTTGCGGGGGATTGGTCCTGCAACACAGGGATGCCCAACTCGCGAGTCGCCGAAACGGAGGCGTCCGCCGTCCAGCCTCCGACAAGCGCGGCTAGGCTGAGCGCGAGCGCGACGGCGCGGGATATCAGTGCGCGTGGCATAGGGGGTTGCAATGCCAATAACGGAGTGTGGGGATGTTTGTGACTGGTCTCGCTACGCACTGAGCGCCAGTCAGCGGTACTTGGGGGCGCGCGCCGATGACCGGAGCCGAAAGGTGCCGAGGGCGGGAATCGGACCCGCCACACCACGATTTTCAGTCGTGTGCTCTACCACTGAGCTACCTCGGCCTGTAAACGGGCTGGTTCACACTGGTGGGCGAGACAGGACTCGAACCTGTGACCTCCTCGGTGTAAGCGAGGCGCTCTAACCAACTGAGCTATTCGCCCTGGCGGCCACCCGGGTGCGCTCGGAGAGACTCGAACTCTCACGCCCTAACGGGCACATGGCCCTCAACCATGCCTGTCTACCGGTTCCAGCACGAGCGCGTGGCGTTGCGCCGGCACGCAGTATACCCAGCCGCTGCCCTACTACTCCAGCGCCCCCACCCTACTTCTGCGTTGCCCGTGCTGCTTGTTCCAGGGTGCCCGACCAGGCGCCATCCGCACGCTGATCGCGCCTGCAACCACAATCAGCAGCCCGATCAGCATCAGCGTCTTGTCGACACCAATGACGTCCGCCAGGCCACCCAGCAGCAGGAGCGGCAGAATGCTGGCAAAGTTGCTGAGCATCAACTGAACGGCAAACACGCGTCCGCGCAGCTCGACGGGCGCACGCTCCTGGAGAAAGGTCTGGGCAGGCACCATGATCGACACGAAGCCGAGCCCCGCCACGAGTGCGAGCGCCATGACCGGCAGTATCAGCACGCTCACCTGTCCCAGCGTCGGGACATCCATTAGGCGCGGGTTGCGTTGCGTGACCAGATCGGTGAATGCTGCCAGGCCACCAATCAGCGCCAGGCACACCGCCACGGTGAAGAGCCCGACGTTGGTCAGAAAGTGCTTTTCGAGACGGTCGCCCCAGCGATTGAGCAGCGCCGTGCCAGCCACCATCCCGATTCCGGCCGGGGCCATGACGAACACCGCGTCCTCGGCGCGCACGTGCAGCAGTCGGGCGGCGAACCCCGGGATCAGCGTGGCCACCACCAGGCCCAGGATTGCGCCGATGGTCCACTGCACCATCGCCAACGCCACCACTTGATTGCCAACGACGAAACTGCCGATGTCCTTCACGTCCTGCCAGACACCCTGGATGGCCTCCTGCTCGGAGGACGGGGCGTGTGGATCGTGCTCGCCCCGACTGCTTGGCAGGGGCCACACCAGCGCCCCGCACAGCACAATCGTCGTCGCCATGCCGATGAACAGCCCATCGACGCCACTGGTCTTCACCAGCAGCGGCCCGAGGACGACCAGCCCGACCAGCTGTGAGGCGGTGAATGTGAGATGAAACAGGCTGTTGGCTTGCAACAGTCTGGATCGAGCGACCACCGTCGGGATCATCGCTGTCTCGGCAGGTGCGAAAAACTGACCCACGGTTGAGAACACGAAATTGACCAGGAACAACACGCCCAGCACCAACCCAGGGAGCACGCCGAACAGCGCGTACGAGAATGCGATCCCGCCCCGCAACAGGTTGGTGGCGATCAACACGACCCGTTTATCCCAGCGGTCAACGTACACACCGGCCAGGACGCCAAAAACGACCGAGGGAATGATCAAGGTGAGCACCGCGACGCTCAACTGCGCGCTCGAGTTACTTCGCTGCTGAACCAGCACGACGATGCCATACCAGATCGCGTTCTGGGCTGTCTGGCTGATCGCTTGTGCCAGCCAGAGCAGCAGAAAATTCTGGTTGCGCCAGATCGACTGGGTAGCCAGACCACCGACCTGAGCAGAGCGGCTGGCCGAGCGGTTTGGGTGCTCAGCCCAGGGTGCAGCTACGCCGCGCC
>JBPCIO010000274.1:0-6519 GCA_051006215.1 Chloroflexota bacterium | reverse complement strand
GCGTGCAAGCTACTGCTGCACTGCGCGCGCCCACGACCGCGGGCGGGGCCGTCGCGTCGCCATCCGCGCGGACGTCCTCGACGCCGCGGTCTGGGCCCATCTCGCGGACTTGCTGGACAACCCTGAGTTTTTAAAGACTGAGATCGAGCGCATGCGAGCCAACGATCCGACCGAGACCGACCTCGCCGTCATCGACCGCTCGCTGGTCCAGGTCGCCCGCACCCTCGACAACCTCAGCAAAAGCCTGAGCGCGGTCCAAACCGAGGAGGCCCGCGCGATCCTTGGCCAACATCTGGACAAGGCCGCGGCCCAGCGGCAACAGCTCCTGAAAGAACGCGAGCGGATTGTGGACCGCCGTCGGGGCTGGCTTGATGCGAAGCATCAGTTCGAGGATGTCCAGGCGTGGATGGCCCAGCTGCGCGGCGCGATCGGCACTATGCCGTACCACGTCAAGCGCAAGGTCCTGATGGCGCTCGCCGCACGTGTGGTCGTTCACGGCAAGAACCACGCGCCACGCTGGGAACTGAACGCTAGCATCCCGTTAGAAAGCGCATTTGTGGATACACCAATAGATTGGCGTTTTCCAAGCTGGAGTCGAACGGATCGACGATGACCGGCGACTGTGACCGAGTTGTCACTCCGTACAGCACGCCGCGCTCCATCGACAAGGAGCTTGACGTGAACGGGAACGTGGTTGCGAGCGAGCTCGTGTCCAGGTTCCGATACGCTAGCAACTCGTCAGCCCCGGCAGGCAGGCAGGCGCGAAATGCGCGCTCCTGCTCGAGAATGGCCACCCGCGAGTGTGCGAGCATGCCGTCGAGCGTGGTCTCCACCCTGCGGGTCAGGTCGTCGAGCGCACGTTGGGATGCGGCCCGCAACAGCACGTACAAGCTGACTGAGAACACGCGCTGCTCACCGCGCTGGAGGGCGTCGCGCAGCCGCTCGGCATCTTCGAAGGCGACCTCGCGCTCCGGGTCCGCCAGGCGCCCGCCGCGGACGTCGACCATGCGCGAAGACTGCAGCTGCACCAGCTTATGGCTGAGCAGTTTGACGACGCTCGCGGTTTCCTGCGGATGCACGTGCAAGCTCACCTCGATCGGATGCTCGAACTCCAGTAACGGTGACAGCCAGCCAGGTGCGACCGTACGTGGATAGCCGACGAACACGAGCACGCGCGCAAACTGATATTCCAGGCGCAGGTGGTCGCGCGCCACCTCGACGGCCGCCGGGGCCAACAGATCGGCCAGCGAGCGCCTGCCAAGCGCGAAACGGCGTTCCTGCGCGGACAGTGCGGGTGCGGCTCGCGAGCCTGCACGTCGTCGCAAACGCAGCACTGGCTTCAATCCAACCCCGGGCTGCCAGGCGCTGCTCGCACGGCAAGAGTGGTGTAGTCGTCGAGCTGCTGGCGAAAACGCTGCGCGCGTGCGCGTTCGGGTGACCAGCAAGCGAGATACAGCTGCGCTAGCTCCAGGTCAGCCAGTCGTCTGACCCCAAGCCCGCAGCGACTCAGCTGGCGGGCGAGGTCGTCGCAGCGGGAGGCGAGCTGGTGTCTGGCCGCCTCTCGGCGTGGCTCCTGTTCGAGAGCGCGGTTGAACCCTGGAAGCATGCTCGCCCATCCCAGCCTGGCAGCGCTCTCCGCCGGCACCACCACGTAGAAGCGCCGCTCCAGCAGCGTGCGTTGTCGCGCCAGCCCCTGCACGAACGCCGCATGGTCCCGCGCCAGCGCTGCGAGCTGCCCGTCCAGCATGTGCCGACCACGCTCTTCCAGGCTGGCCGCTTAGCGCGTCAGGTCGACCGGACTGGCGCGCACCACGATCTGAATGGGGTAGCTGAGGGCATTCAGGAAGGTCCCGAAGCCGGCCAGCACTGCTTCTTGCCGCGCGTCATCCTCAAACGGGCTGGCCGTCCCGCTCACCTCGAGCACTGCGCGGTACTCGCCTGCGACGAGGGTCACCATACCGTCCGCGATCGCCTCGATCCCAAGCCGCGCGGTTTGTACGGAAGCACGCTTCATCCGCCGTCGTCCGCGGCCCAGGCCAAACTGGGGGCCAGCTCCTGCCAACTCGCGGCAGCTGGCAGCCATTCGGCCGGCCTCGGCTCGGCCGGTTGCCAGACAGCGCGCCGCGGCACGGCTACGTACATGAGCGCCGCCACCGCCCACTCCTCCAGCGAGCGGCCGTCCGGACGCACCAACGCAAAGGCGAGTGTCGTGGCAAGACACACGACTACACACACTGCGCGTAGTGTGTCTGCCAACCACAACGTCTGGTCCCACACAGCGTAACTGGCTGAGCTTCCGACCAGCAGGTACAAGAACTGGCGCACCGTGAGCCCGAACAGAACCCTATCTTCGACGTCGAGGTGGGTCGGCACTTCGTGATGTTTGTTCGTCATGGGGTCGTGCGTGATCCTCGTCCTAGGACCTTGGAATGGCGTTCTGCACGAGCTGGGCGACGGTGTGGGCCAACAACACGACTGCCAGGCCGCCAATTGCCGCGAAGGCGGCGTCCTTGGCGCTTTCCATTCGCCGCGGACTGCCGCCAGCGGTCATATATAAGAAGCCGGCCCAGGCCAGGAACAGCGAGGCGGCTGCCAGGCCGACCTGGGTGGCCGCGTCGAGCAGCGTCTGAAACAACCGGATAATCGAATCTGGATTGCTCATCTGGAATCCTCTCGTTGTGGAGTGAGTTAGGTTCTGCTCATGCGCCGCGCGGGCGTCCGCCACCCGCGTAGTGCGCACCCCAGAAGCCGCTGAAGACTGGCTGGATGGAGACGACCTGACCCTCGGTCGGCGCATTGATCTGGCGGCCGTCCCCGATATAGATACCGACGTGCGTGACCCAGTCGCGCGGGTCGGCATAGGTGCGTGCGAAGAACACCAGGTCGCCAGGCTGGAGCTGGTCCTGCGGCACCCGCGCGGTGGCCTCGTACTGCAGCTGCGCAGTCCGCGGCAGCGCGATGCCCAACTCGCGGAAGACCAGCTGCACCAGGCCGGAGCAGTCGAGCCCGGTGGCTGGATTGGACCCTCCGAAGACATACGGCACCCCCAGGTAACGACGAGCAACCTCGACCGGCTGGCTGCCGGTCGACACAAGTGGGATAGCAACCGGAAGCGGCAAGCCGGAGCGTGGCTCAGTAGCGCCTATCGCCGGGTCCGAGCCGCCGACGACCCGCCCGTCCAGAGCCGCGCTCCCGAGTGCCACCCCGGCGGCACCCGAGCCACCCAAGCGTGCGCCGCCCAGAACAGCGATCGGGATGCTCGCTGCAAGCAACAGCGCCAGCAGCATTGCGACCGCCAGTCCAACCAACCCGCGCGCCAGTTGGCCACCGTCATCGTCCAGAAGCAGTCCGACGAGCACGTGCTGCATGAGCGTCACCGCGTGGCGCCGCGGCTGGCAGCAAGCTTGATCAGGGATGTGATCTGGCGCGCGCTCCCAAACCCAGATGCGCCCCCTCCACCGCCGCCCGGATAGCCTGGCATCAGGCGCGGCACCTTGCGGGCCAGTTGCAGGACCGCCACTCCGAAGAGCAAGGTCACCAGCCATACCCGCCCGTTTTCGACCGGATCGGCCCCAACGGATGGCAGTAGCGCCGGCAGGTGCTGGATGAGCTCAGTCCCAAGCTGCAGCACCAGCACCTGAATGAACTGCACGAACACGGTCGCAAAGAACGTGCTGAACCACAAACGTGCCCAGCCGTACGTTTGCGGCAGCACCCAGCACAACAGTGCCAATGGCGCGATCACCAGAAGCGCATCCACCAGCGCCAGGCGCATCAACATCTGGCCCAAAAGCAGCAGGCCCATCACCAAATAGATGGCCATTGCAATCAGGTTGAGGAGCACTGGGCCCTGAGCTGGCTGCAGGGCACTCTCCCAGGCGGGCATAGAGCTCGAGCCCAGCGTCCGTGACAGTGCATTGTTGAGGTCGATCACGAAGTGCCCCCAATGCAGACTGGTGTTGATCAGCACTGCGCTGAGCAGCACGCGCGGCACGAGCTCGAGCGCGCCGTGATAGGGCGCGCGAATGTGAGGACCCAGCATGAGGTTGACACCGCCCCAAACCGTGGCCACCGCCAGGCCCGCGTTCGCGACCAAACGGGTTGTGCCCCATAGCCGATTGACGACCTCACTGTCGTAGGACAGCCCAGGCGGCGTCTGGCTGATCACGTTGCCACTCCCCAGCAGCCAGCTCATGAAGCCGACGACGTCGGCGGTCGTCTTCTGGCCGAGGCCGACCAGGGCCGCGTTGAACAACGTGCTGGCCCATTCACCCGGATTGGCGATCAGGTCGTTCAGGCCCGTGCCGACGGCCGGTGGCTGAGCCTGGGACTGGGCGTGGACAGCGGCACCAGTCATCATCACAGCCACCCCTGCGAGGACGACGCTGGCCACCGACATGAGCACACGCTGCTTCACTGCTCGCCCTCCAGGCCGAACATGGCAACCCAGTAGTCCACACCGCCCGACGATGTCGGACTAGCCAGCAACAGCCGCGCCCTGGGCAGATCCCAAACCGCGGAGTAATTGGATCCGGGGCTCAACGGCAGCTCGAATGAAGCCTGGGTGCTCGCGGAGCCGTCCAGCAGGCGCACGGCCAGGATGTGGTTCGCGCCCACCCGCCCGAGTCCGACCACCTGCCCGTCTTCGCGCCAGGCGGCGAAATCCATGTCGGTGTCCCCGACCTGGTGCAGTGTAGGGTCGGTGGTATCCGCGAAATACAACCCACGCTGCCGCTCAGGTTGCAACCAGCCAGCCGGACCGCCCGGCGGATGCTGGTGCGGGGCGATGAACACCAGGCGCTTGCTATCGGGGGCCCAGGTGGCAGGCAGAAACGCTGGCGGCGCTGGCGTTGGTTCCAGGTCAGCCACATACCGGAAGCCGCCATCGAGCGCGAGCAGGCACAGCGCGTTCACCATCCCGGCGTGCGCCAGGAGCGAAACGTACTGGCCATCTGGGCTCCACACCTCCGACCCCGGCGCAATCTCGCTCGGCACGCTCAGCACCTCTCGGCCGGCCTGGCCCTGCGCATCCACGAGCCACAGTCGGCTACTCCTTGCGCCACCCGGAAGGTCCTGACCGGTGACAACCAGCAGCTGATCTCCGCGCGGACTCCAGCTGGCATCCAGGAGCCGCTCGCCAAGCTCCAGGGGCGGGCGCCACGCGGCCGTGGACGCCAGCTGCTGGCCAGAGTAAAGCCACAACACGCTCGGCCGCGTTGAGCCAGTTTCCGAAGCATCCGCGTGCGGGCCAGGCGGGCCAAGGTCATAGCCAACGAGCGCCACGCGCTCACCGTCCGGTGCGACGCTCAGCCGAGCTGCGGCTACATCCGTCAACACCGGCGTCAGCGCGCCGGTCCAGGGATCCAGCCGCCACGCCTGCATCTGGTGGCCCAGTGGTAGAGCCATCGACAAGGCCAGCTCACCGTTGGCCAGGGGCCGCGCGTCGGCGAGCACAGCCCCGGGCAGGGACGGTCGCAAGCGCACCAGGGATGGCTGGCGACGCCACAGCACCGCCTCCAGCACCGTCGGTTCGGCGCCAACTTGCACGGCGTATCGGCCGTCCAGGGCATCTCGCGCTCTCAGCACCACGGCGTGTGCGCCGGCTTCGACTGGCAGCTCGAGCGGCGTGTGGCCACGCTCGTGGCCGTCCAGCCACACACCCGCCCCAGGCGGCCGCGAACTCAACTCTAGCGGCACGACCGCGCCGCTCGCGACGGCGTCGCTGCGACCCAGACCCGCACCGAGCGCCGCTGTCCCGATCGCCAGCACGACGAGTACACCGGCTGCCCAGGTGCGTCGCATACGCAGCATCGCGCGTAGCTCTGTTCGGCTCGGCGGCTCAAATACGACGGTGAATGGGAGCTCCACGGCAACCTCCGCTGGCGATCGGGATGAGGCCAGTTTGGGGAGACGCGCGTCATGGGGAGCGTCACGCGGGGGGCGGAAATCGTCAGCCGGGCGTCATGCAGACATTACAGAAGCGGATTGGGTTGCGACGGCCTGGCTGGCCGTGTATGGCAACCGTGCGCGCGTGGTGCGCGCAGCGGCGTGGCGGGCGTTCTTCCTTGATGTCGAGCGGCAGCGCCCTGAAGAACCCGCGCGAGAAACGCGCCGCGGCTGAGCCTGGCGTGGAGGACCGCGACTCCGCGGCCGAGCGAGGGTCGTGTCCCGCGGACGACCAGCACCACGTAACCAGACGTTTGGATCGGCTGAGTCGGGAGGAACGTCGGCTCCTCGATGCATACCAGGCGGACGTCATCTCACTCGATGAGCTCTCAGAGCGGCGTGTGCATCTGGAGCAGCTGCGTCGAGCCCTGATCGTCCAGCAGGAGCAGGCTGAACAACTACGCCGCGAACGATTCCGAGCCCAGGAAGTATTGGCCAGCCTGACCGCATTTTGCGAACGCATCGGCGCCCACCTGGATCAGGCGACGTTCGAGGAGCGGCAGGTCCTGCTGAACCTGGTGGTCGAACGCATCATCGTCGGCGAAGATACGCTGGAGATCCGCCACGTGATCC
>JBPCIO010000273.1:0-5686 GCA_051006215.1 Chloroflexota bacterium | reverse complement strand
GCCGAGGTCCGAAGCCGCAGCGGTCCATGAATGCGCCAGGCTTCGCGACGCCACACGCGCCTGTATCTGAGAGTGCGTCGGCGGTCGCGTCATTCGACTGGGTGAGGATCGGGCCGATGACATGATCGTACCAACCGTCGGAGTCGTCGTACGCAATGACCACCGCCGTTGAGCCCCAGGTAGGCAGACGCTGAAGGTGGTTCATCGTCTCAACCAGGAATGTTTGCTCGTCCAATGGGTCCGAATAGCCGGCGTGGCCGTCCTGATACGCGGCAGCCTTGAGGTAACTGACGGCTGGCATCCTGCCAGCTTCAGCCGCGGTCCAGAAGTCGACCAGGTCGTACTGGGTTGGCTGTACCGGGTCCAGTGCCGCGCCCTATCTCGTCGATCGATGCCGGCGGCAGATGGTTCGGGTTCGCAGTTTGCGCGTAGTACTGAAACGGCGCGTGATGCGGGATGTAGTCGGTTACCATCGCGCCTCCGATGTTCTGGTGGGTTGACCCGCACACGGCGCCAGTGGTTGGGTCCGTCGCGGTTGGCCGAAAGCCACCCTGGAACCAGCCCCAGCTGACGTTGTGCTCATTCAGCAGGTCGCCAACGTTGCGGCCAGACATCTTCACCGTGGTAGCTGGCCGGGTGGCCGGGTTCGTCTTCCAGCATTCGTCCAGCAACGGGCGCGGATCCCCGATGACAGTGGTGTTGTTGACGTTACCGCCTGGAATATCTGACGGCGTTGCGCCGTGGGTCTGCCCAGCCACGAGGTTCAACGCACCTGGCGTCGATGGGCCGAACGTGTCACTGAACGCGTTGTCGCTCATGGCAAAGTGCTGGGCGTAATTCCATAGCGCGGTGACGGTGTTGCCATCGTAGTAGTCCATCACCAGCGACTTGTCGGTGCAGGAGCCACCACTTGCAAATTCCACGAACTTGTCCATCAGGCCATGATTGAACGCCTTCTGCTCGTCGGTGTAGCCGTGGTCCATATCGCAGGTCATCGCCTGAGAACGTGCGAGCCGCGTGGGATTCGCGGCATTCGGGTTGCTATTCACCAAGGCATCGTCCAGGCCGTTGACTGTGGGCGTGTTCTCGTCGGCCAAGAAGCTCGGCTCACCGCCAGGATTCTGAGCCTTCGGATACGTGCCGAAGTAATGGTCGAAGGACACATTCTCTTGAAAAATGACGATGAGGTGCTTGACGGGCGTAGTGGTCAAACTGTTCCCTCTGCGGTCCTCCTCACGCTGCGCGACCGCAGCGGAGCCGAGCGTCGGGAGCAGCACGGCAGCGGCAGCAGCAGCGAGTCTGATATTAACGAGTCGCGGAAGTTGCATCTGGAGTCACCTCGTGTGGGTATGCACGGGGGTGCACCCAGCTCAGGCAGACGGACGAGCCCCGTGGAGTACACGCTATGCGGACGCGTGTAACGGCACAGGCCGACGATTGTTAGCGTTCGCCTCTATGGCGCGCGAACGTTCCGCTCCAAGGCGCAGCAGGTACCGGTGACCAGCAGCCGCTGACGCCGATCGGGCACCCCGAACCGGAGCGGATCGTTTACATTCGTTTTACGCCCCGATCCTGGCAAGCGGCCCAGCCTGCGCAGCATCCTGCAGGACGATGAAAGGAATTGACGAGCTTGAATGATGAGCTGACTGCACTGTCGCGGCGTGCCTTCGTGCGGACCGTTGGTGCCGGCGGCCTGTTTCTGGCTGCGCCCGAGCTCTGGCTACAAGCCGACGCCCTGGGCACTGCTGACCCCGAACAGATCCATCTGCAATTCGGCGCCGACGCCAGTCGGCAGGTGACGGTTTCGTGGGCAACCGCCACGTCCGTCCGCCACCCCCGTGTGCATCTGGGCATTCGCCACGGTGGCAGCGGTCGCACGGTTCAAGCTGACACCCGCACATATATCGACGCCAAGAGCGGCACCGAGATCTTTACCCATCACGCATCGCTGACTGATCTCGATCCGAACACCAGCTACCTGTACCAGGTCTTGCATGACGGCTCCGGCTTGCAGTACGGCAGTTTCGATACCGCTCCGCGTGGCCGGGCGGCGTTCCGCTTCACCAGCTTTGGCGATCAGGCCACACCCGAGATCGGCAACGGCCTGGCCTCGGTCTGGTCCAGCTACAACCCGCCGCAAGTGGAGGCTATGAAGCCGTTGTTCCACCTGCTCAATGGCGACCTATGCTACGCCAACATCAGCCCGGACCGGCCTAAAACCTGGCGTGACTTCTTCACCGAGAACGAGGTCTCGGCACGATACCGGCCGTGGATGCCTGCCGCCGGGAACCACGAGAACGAGCTAGGTAACGGACTCCTTGGCTTCCGCGCGTACCAAACCCGGTTCGCGCTGCCCGATCACGGCGAGTCTGATCCGAACCTTCGGGGTTTGTGGTACACGTTCAAGGCCGGCAGCGTGCGGGTGATCTCATTGAACAACGATGACGTCTGCATCCAGGACGGTGGCGATACCTACGTCCGCGGGTACAGTCAGGGTAAACAGAAGCAGTGGCTGGAACGCACGCTGCGCCAGGCGCGCGACGATGACGAAACCGACTGGATCGTCGTGTGTATGCACCAGGTGTCGATGTCCTCGGCGCAGAACTTCAATGGTGCTGATCTGGGCATTCGCCAGCAGTGGCTGCCGCTGTTCGACCGGTATGCCGTGGACCTCGTCGTCACCGGTCATGAGCACCACTTCGAGCGAACGCTCGCGGTGCGCGGCGTAGACCCCGGCAGTGCAACCCTGCGACCAAAGGTAGCGGATCCCCGACTTGATCTGGTCGATACGACCAAAGGCACGGTGCACATGATCATCGGCGGCGGCGGGACCGCGGCGCCGTCGAACCAGTTGCTTCTGGACCCACCGCGGTGCGAGGTGATCACCAGCGTCGGTCCCCAGCCGCCAATCCCAACCGGTGGTTCGCGACCGCACCGCCCGTCGGTCAAGTTCGTCGAGGACGCGACCTGGGTGGGCACGCGCGACAAGACTCACTCGTACGGGTTCGCCACTTTCGACGTCGAGCCGAATGCGCCACGCGGCAAAACGCAAATTCACGTAAAGATCTGGGACACCGCACCTTCGCCAACAGGCATGCCGACGGTTTTCGAGGAGTTCACGTTGCAGCGTCCGCGACGCGACAGCGAAACTCTGCGCAGCGGCGCCGAGCTGGCCCACCGCGACTCGTAACCCGACTGGAAAGCCTTGGACCCGGCTGAATCCACGCCAACGCTGCCCTTCAGATGATCGAGTCGTGCAGCAAGAGCCTGCAGGCGCGGTGGATGCTAGTCGTCGATGCCGGCTGCAACTTCAGCGCCCTGTCGACCCTGATCATGGGGCTCGAAACGATGGTTTCTCTAAATGCACCTTACTCGCGCCGAAGCGGCGTGCATTCTCGCTTCGTGGGTGATGAGCTTGCACGTAGCCGACCGCACATGGTGGAGCAATGGGGTTGCCTGTTTGAAGGGCGCGCAGGCGCGAAGGCGCGCGCTGTGTTCGCGACCGAGGAACACGCCAAGCAGTTCGCCGAGCGACATGCACAGGTAACAGCGACAGGTATGCCCCTCAAGTGGAATGACGCCAACGACCGGCTAGTGCTTACCACACCAATCGGTTGCTATAGGATTGTCCAGATTGACGAGGATTAGCCGCTCTGTAGTCAGACCTGATTGAAGTCGCGAACCTGGCTATGCAGCGAACCTGGCTATGCAATGGCTTGTCGACGCGGAAGTAGTGCGAGACGCCGTGCACATACACAACCGGCCGGCGGAAATCGGTTGCTGCGGTGCGCAATGCGGCGAGGACATCGTGGAAGCCATCAGGCTGTGCGTCTGTTTCGACCAAGGTTTTCGGATCACGCACCGGCGCTCGCGTCGCGTCCCTGGCGTCGAAACCAGGATCGGCCTGAAAGATCAGCATCACCGCGCTGGAGCCGTTCGTCTTCGCGTGCGCGAACGTCTGCTGCAGCCAGGCGATGTCGGCGGCGGTCCGGGCCGCATACTCGACGGGATCGGGGTTGGTGTCGCACAGGTTGCTGAGGGAAGACCGCCGGCCGCGATGCGGTGGAGTACGGCAGCCGCGAGACCCGGCGCATGGCCTGTTGCTACCGGACCAGCCGGGCCTGACATCGATTCCCCCAGGAGGGTACCCAGGTTGGGGCTGAGGGCCAACAACGGGGCTGCTTTGCCGAGATCTTCACGCAGCCGAGCCAAGGCGCGGGAGAGTCGTGATTTGACCGTCCCCGTGGCCGGGTCGCCTCAGGGCAATCCTTCGCCGTAGGACCTGTTCGACCTCTCGGCCGGCCGCCGACACTAGCGAGTGGTCGGCTTTGGTCTGGATCAGGAGGGTTCTCTTGCAGCGGCGTGGGGGGCAGTCTGAATGCCAGGAGGACGCGCCGATGCCCTGTCCGCGCTGTAATTCGGAAGCGGTGACAAAGGATGGGACCACCGACTCGGTGGCCAGCAGTTCCGCTGCAGCCGCTGCGGTCGGCGCTTCACCCGCCGCTCGAGCTCGGCGTTCTCGCGCCGCGCGTTCTCCGACTAGATCATCGCCTTGGCCGTTCGGTGGTATGTGCGCTACCGGCTGAGCTAGGCCGAGGTGAGCGAGTGGCTAGCCGAGCGCGGAATCCTGGTCGACCAGAGCACTGTTTACCGTTGGGTGCAGCGCTTCTTGCCGCTGTTTGGCAACGTGGCTCGGCAGTACCGCAAGTCCGTCGGACCTGACTGTGTCGTTTGGGCTGAGCTCTTGGCGGCGATGCCCGAGCCGATCACCGCGATCAAGAGCATGGCGGTGCCGATGAACTCCGCAGCTGCTTTGCGCGCAAGTGATAGCACTTCGCGTCCAACGCAACGGCAACAATCCCCCTGATCGCCGCCCGCGAGTTGCCGGCGAGCCGTAACATAAAAGCACTCCTCGCCGGCCCGTCGGCGGCGCACAATCGGACGGATGCGCAGTAGCTCGCTGAGGCTTCGACGCAAACGAGATGCAAACGAGATTGCACCGAAACGTACGGACCACATTTTCGTGCTGTTGCGCTGTGCTTTCGCCAGTCACACTCGCGTGTGCAGCATACGCAACGACCGGGTTGGGCTTGCGCTAGGACACCTCGCTCCGCTAGTCGCACTCATCCTCCTGGCCTTTCTGCAGGTGCTGCTGATTGGCGGTGGACTGTTGTCTTCAGCTCGAGCGGAGCGCAGCAGCCTGTCACCTCGCCCTGCCCATGCGGATGATTGGTTCCACCACATACAGGCGAATGACTTCACTTCGGTGCCGAAGAACTCTCGTGCGTACCGTGACATCGCTCTCGCGGAGGACGATGTTGATCGACTGCCCGACCAAATCCGCGGCGGAACCGAGGAGCGCAGCAGCTGGTGAGTTGATTCGAAGAATAACTCCCGAGGCTGAGGTTACCATCAATCCGACGGGCAGCAACTCGACCAGCGAGCCGACTTGGGCCTCGAGCAATGCGAGGAGTTGCTGCGGCTCGTCTGGAGTCGCAACGAGCATGTCGGCACTGCGCCAATGCATCCGCAAGCAGGATAAGAGAGTGCGTGCGCGAAGTGAGTTAACAGCTGTTGAACGCCGTGCGAACGTTCAGACATGGTTCGAACCGGTGGACTCAAAGTGGACGAGAATCGCGAAATACGGTGCTGCGGGAGGGAGGCCAATCCCAACTCGCGGGTGAGC
>JBPCIO010000272.1:0-4812 GCA_051006215.1 Chloroflexota bacterium | reverse complement strand
CCCAGCCCCAGCGCGTTGATCAAGTGCGATCGCAACGCCGGCTTCCGACCCCAAGCGCACCGCCTTGTGGTCTGGCGGCCATACGGACGAGTTCACGCCGCTAGAGATTCTGCGGCAGCGCTAGCCGCCGGCGAGATCACCGCCAACGACCTTGAGTTGGATGCGACCCTGAGCATCATTGGTTGGCCGTTCTGTCGGTCGGTCCGAACCGCTGCCTGTGTTCGTCGCCGCGGTGCCACTCGAAGAAGTAGTTGAACAGGCTGGTTTGCTGCCACTTGACGTCCGCAGTTGTTGTCCACTTGACCTCTGTGGATGAGCGGGCGAGCGGGCGCGACAGCTGCCAGATTGCCAGGCCGACCGCCGTGTTTTCGGCCGGCCTCTGGCCTCCACGCTCAGCGGGCCCAGTCCTCCCAGGACAGATCGGCTACCCGTCTGAACTCGCTCACGTTGGCCGTGACAACAGTCAGACTACGCCGTCGCGCCTGTCCTGCGATCAGCACGTCGTACGCGCCGATTGGCGTTCCGGCCCGCTCCAGGGCGGCGCGCGCCGCGCCGGCGTCGACAGCGTCATCCTCGTCAAGCGGCAGCACGTCGAGCGGGCGGCCCAGGAACAGTTCGAGCCGCGCGCCGCTTGCCTGCGGGTATTGGCTCTTGGCCACCCCGTAGCGCAACTCGAATACCACAACCGTGGATACTACGAACGAATTGCCCGCCTGCTGCGCTTGCCTGAACCGTTCCCGCACGCCAATCGGACGGCCATTGATCAGCGCCATGCAGGCGTTCGTGTCGAGGGAGTAGCTCGTCACGCGAGGTCGATCTCGCGGCGCGGACTCAGCGGCTGGTCTCTGGCCTGCGGCAGCAGGGAATCGATGCCAAGACTATCCATCTCGCCGAATCACTCATCGGGATCCAGCATCAGAGGTTCAAGCAGCACGCCGCGGCCGACACGCCGAATCCGCACACGCTCGCCCTGAAAGCGGAACTCGCGCGGCAAGCGGACGGCCTGACTCCGTCCGTTCTGAAACAGCCGCGCGGTCGCGGTGTGGGTCACGGGGCGCCCCTTCATTCGTGGTGGTATATATTGTACGTCTCTATCCTTCTAGATGCGTATTGTGCGCACTACGGCACAGGTTTGAAAGTCGGCTGTGTGTTGTCGACTTGACCGCTATGCAGGAGTGGCCTGACGAACGGCCCGGCCGCCGCAGCAGGCCTTGTGGGCCGTGCGTTCCAAAAGCACATGGTCCCACTCCTGTCCCACGGCAGGTGTTGGGGCCACTGTCGGAGGCCAGTCGAGTACCTCGCCGAGCCGGTTTTGAAGTTCACACTTGCTATACTCGCGCCGTCTAGCCGACGTAGCTCAGGGGTAGAGCAGCGCTTTCGTAAAGCGCGGGTCGGGGGTTCGAATCCTCTCGTCGGCTCCGAGAGGTCTTTCCCAGGCCGTTTCTGAGATTAGAAACGGCCATTTTCATGCCCTCCGACGGCTTACTGTAGCAACCGGCGCAGTGTCCAAGAATCTGATTGCGGGCTCGACAAGTTCCCTGGAATCCGCGTGCTGGTGTATATCGTCGAATTAGTGAGACCTGGGGCTCGCCTGCGGGGTCTCAGGGCTGCGGAGGCCCGCGATGCCGAGGCGCTCCTAGACTTGTTGGAGTCCTCGCTTACCGATGCCGCTCTGGGTCTTTCCTTGTTCAATCAGGCGCTGGCCGCTGTTCTGGACAGTGCGATTGCTCCTCGAGCTTCTATGGAAGATTGGAAACGGGACGCACGCTTCAGAGCCGCTTTGCGCGCCAGATTGCTCCCACATGTGCCTCCCGATCTTTCGTCGGAGGCGCGCTGGGCCGCTGTGCGGCAAATTGATGAACGCGTAGAAATCGAAGTCAAACGCCAGCGATGGTCAGCCGGACAATTGCCGCGGTCATACACTCATCGACTCCCGCTCTTGCATGCGAAGTCATTTCTGTATGCACTGGACACCGTCCTAAAGGCACTTGCGCAACTGGCCCACATCGAAGGTGTTCCAGCACGAGTAGAAACCGAACTGGCCAACTACCGGTCAGCCTTTCCGAGTCTCAAGGACGTTCGCGACTCAGCACACCACGTCGAGGATCGGGTGCATGGCAAGGCCAGGAATAAGAAACTCGTGTTGAAGCCGGTGCAGAATGCGGCGATCAGCGCGCCGACAGGCGGCGCCCTAATCGTTGACATGCTAAATGGCAATTGATACGGGGGAACCCTCGGAGACGGTTCCTATGCCGAGGTTGACGTCAGCGAGGCTTCCCTCATCGAGGCGGGACGCCTTGTGCAGCGCGTCTTGGACGCATTCACCCGGACAGGGCCAGCCTTGCATTCGCCATCTTGAGGCGATTGGTCGTTGACCCTGCTTGAGACGTTGGCGTGGGCCAACCCGCCTAGTATATGCCCGCAAGACGAACGTAAAGGCAGGATCCCACGCCTGCCCTCTCCTGTCACCAACACGTGCGGCTGCTCTCCCCTTGCATGCGGATGATCTCAGGTGTGGTTGGCTTGACGACGACAACGGCGGGTTCCTTCGGCACTAGCGGTAGCCAGGTGAAGACTTCCGGTCGGCTGTCCTGGACGATGTGCCGAAGCCGACGAAAAGCGTGTGCTGAAATTGCCCCAGCTGCTGAGGGCGAAGCGGTTCTGGCTGATGCGCTCCGGGTCCAGACCGTCCGTGAAGACCTGGACGGGTACGGGTGCGATGGCGTGGGCTTGCTGGAGGGCGTTGACCGGTGAATCCTGCGACCACTCGTCCGAGGACAGCCAGTGGGTGCTCGCCTGTTGCATTGCCGTATTTCACGGCTACGGTGAGCAACGGCAGGGCTTTGTCGGCGAAGATGCGGTCGTTGCCATCCTGCCAGGGTCGAAGCAGAGTCTCGTGCAGCTCGCGGACGTCCAGGTCCTGGTTCAGGTCGTACAGGTCGGCGAGGTCGAGGCCTTGCGGCGGGATGCGGAAGACGGGGCCGTACGCCTGCTGGCGGAAACCAGCCGTCCGCTGCCACTGCTCACCTTTCGGGTCGTTGCATACCACCGGCCCAGGCCAGCGAATGAGAGTGTCTGTGAGGTGGAGGCCCTTGCCTGAGCGTGTCGGACCGACCACTGCCATGTGGCCAGCGTCGGCAGTCCAGGGGATCCCGATCGGCTTATCTGAAAGGTGACCGAGGGGAATTACGCCCGCAGCCACCTCGATGGCGCCGATCTTCGTCGGCGCGCCCAGGGCGAACTTCTTTAGGATCTCGGCGTCAGAGAGTCGACCCTGCGCACGGGCGTGTCGCTTCGCGTCCTGGCGGATTTCCATGGTTGGTAGATCAAGCCATAAGAACAACCGCTTCCAGGCGCCGACCAGGATCAAGCCGGAGACCAGCAGTCCACCGAGCGGCCCCAGCAGCTCGACCACGTGCTGCAGAAGCCAGATCGGCGCATATATGCCGCCGAGCACGAGCGAGTACAGGGCGAGCCAGGCCAGCGCTTGCAGAACCTCCAGGAAACCACCCTTGGAGCAGCGCCGCGGCCATGGTCGGCGTTGCCTGGATCAACATCATCACGTAGGAAATCACCGCCGCGACCAGCCAGTAGATCGTGAGTTTGGTGATGCGCGGGTGACTGGCAGGAACTAGGCCAGCAAAGGAATGCGTTGAATGAAGGCGGACAGCCGCGGCTGAGTGTGCGCCATCGCCAGGACGCGGGCTGCCAGCCGCGCCAGGGTCTCGGTGAGTTGAGTGCGGATGTTGAGCCCTTGCATCAAAAACTCTGATCGTTCATCGGATCGAGCTCGAGCTGTTGTTCACGTTCGATCTCGAGTTCATGAAGGTGTTCGCGCATGTTCGTCTCGCGAATCGGCGTACCGATGTGTGACGAAAAGACCAGGTCGAGATCGGGCCAGTCCCTGGCGAGCAACTGGAGCTCTCTAGCTCGGATGCGTAGACGGCGTAGAGCGTCCACGACCGCCGGGGGCATCGGGATCAGGCGCCGACTGCTCCTCGTCTTCGGCTCAGCGAAAGCGTAGCTCTTGTTGCCCTGCCGGACGATCGTGTGGCGCACGGTCAGGCTGTGCCCGTCGAGGTCGACGTCGGACCATTTCAGCGTGGCTACTTCGCCGAAGCGCAAGCCGGTGCCAAGCAGCGTGACCCAGAGCGGTTCGTTCACGTCGCCTCGGATTGCAGCCAGGAAGGTGGCCCGCTCGTCAGGCTGAAACGGGTCGGCGTTTGGGCGACCTCTTTCGCGGTACGTCGACGGTATCCGCGGGGCTCCGCGCGATGAGGCCCCAGCGGAGCGCTTGCTTAAAATTTAAGCGCGCGATGAAGGACCATGTGGGAGCTGTCAATGGTCGTCGACGACAGGCCCGATTTCAGCAGCTTCGAGTACAGCTGCTGCAAGTGCTTGGGCGTGATGGCAGTGAGTTGCAGCGCGCCGAGGTCGGGCAGGATGTGCAGGCGCATCCTGTGCTTGTAAGACATGTAGCTGCGCGGTCTGGTCGTCGGTTTGACCGAGTCCTCGAGCCAGCGTTCGATGAACTGCTTCAGCGTTTTGGCGCGGCGCAACGACGATGCCTCCATCTTCGCGGGCCTGAACCGCGGTTGCCTGTTTGCGAGCCACGTCCTTGCGCGTCTTACCGTAGATCGTCTTGCGGCGGCCGCGGTCCAGGCTGAGCGAACCGCACCACAGTCCGTCAGCGCGTTGATAGATGCTTCCTTCGCCGTTGCTGCGTCTCGTCGGCTTGCGGCGGGTCTGTGCGTCTTCCATGTTCACGTCTTCCTCTTTGACTTGATGGTTCGCAAGCGAACCATTCACGAC
>JBPCIO010000271.1:0-19104 GCA_051006215.1 Chloroflexota bacterium | reverse complement strand
GTAGGAGCCGAACCGGGCCATGCACCGGCGGACGCGAACCCCGGATGGCTCCGGCTTGGCGACTGGCGCGGATGCGACGGCCGCTGCATTCGCCTGGTCGGCGGTCTGAGTTCGGACAGCGCTCTCGTTGGAAGGGGACACCGTTGAGCCGATCGCCAACTATACCGGCTCTCATGACGTCACCACGTGCTCGTGGGCGGACGCAACCGGTGCGAAGGCTTTCGACGAGCTGAACTATTCGGGTTAGTATTGGCCGGCTCAGATGCCTGAGGATCTGCTCCGAGTAGACATCAGTCAATCCTCGAGCCTCAAGCGTGAACTGCGCGAGTACGACGACGAATTGGCGGAACGACTTCTGACGAACGGACCCCAGCGTGAGAGCTCGCCAGCTGAGTTCGAAGATCCTGAAGGTCTTCTGCCCCTGCTCGAAGTTGTCCACGCCCGCAATGCCCAACTCCAGCAGGAGTTGGCTGAGATGCACCGACGGGCGGCGGCGCAAGAAGCCCGAATCGCGGATCTGCATGGCGAACTCGAGCTCGTATTTCGGACCCGGTCCTGGCGCATAACGGCGCCGCTGCGATGGGCTCAGGAAAACCTGGCCCGCTCGAACTCGAAGTTCAAACTGCTCATGCTGATCGTCGCGCGCCGGTTTCTGCCGCGGTTCCTGAAGAATTTCACGATCGGCATTCTGGGCTGGACGCCGCCGCCAGCGCCAAGCCGTCTCTTCGGACCCGCCCTACCCTCGGCTGGTGAAATCCCACAGCACGCGTGGCACAGCAATGCGCCCATCGTCAGCATCATCATTCCCTGCTTCAATTACGGGCAGTTTGTGTCTGACGCCGTGGACAGCATTCTGAGCCAGGAGCTCCAGGACACTGAGATCATCGTCGTGGATGATGGTTCGACAGATCAACACACGCTCGAAGTGCTCGAAGGGCTAATTCGCCCCCGCACCCGCGTCATACGCCAGGCAAATAAGGGCCTGTCGGAGGCGCGTAACGAAGGCATTCGGCAAGCCAACGGCAAATACATCTGCTGCCTTGACGCCGACGATCTGATGGAGCCGACGTACCTGGAAAAAGCGGTGGCCCTGCTCGAGTCGAATCAGGGCGTGTCGTTCGCGTACCCGTGGGTGCGGCTATTTGGCGACGAGGAGCGTGTCTGGCGGACTGAGCCTTTCGATCTTCACCGACTGTTGCGTTACAACCACGTGGCGGCGTCGAGTGTCTTCTCGAAGGCCGATTGGCAGATGGCCGGAGGCTTCTCTGCTGACCTGCGGGTCGGATTCGAAGACTGGGAGTTCTGGATAAGCCTCGGCGCACTCGGCAAGCGCGGCCGGCTGATCCCGGAGGCGCTGCTGATGCAACGCCGCCATGGGCGGACAATGACCCACGCGGCGGCCGAACAGCGACGGCGGATTGTGGCCCAGATCCGGGCGCGCCATCTCGACTTGTTCCTCGCCCCGGAGCGCGTCGCCGAGATTGAGCGAGCGTACGTGGACCGTCCGGTGGATCGGCCTGTTCTCAATCTCGCCCGAGCATCGCAGTACCGTCCGGCCCAGAACCCACAGATGCTCGTGTTGCTGCCGTGGATGCCCGCCGGCGGCGCAGAAGCGGTGATGTACGAAGTCATCAAGGGTGTTCAGGAGCGGAGCTCGATCGAATGCGCAATCGTGACTTCCACTCCCAGCGAGAACGAGTGGCACGATCGGTTCTACGAGCTCACGCCCAGAATCTACCACCTGCCTAACTTTTTACCCGCGAACGCGTGGGAGCCGTTCCTGGTCAACTTCGTCAAGACGCGGAACTTCCACCAGGTGCTGATTTCGGCATCCGAGTTGGGGTACAGCATGCTGCCCGCGCTCAAGCGCGCGGCGCCGGCAGTTGCTGTGTACAACCTGCTGCACAATGACTCGGACCTGGGCTATTTCCGACACAGCGTGCAATACGACAAACATATCACTGCCCACATCGCCGTCAGCAAAGTAATCGGCGCCAAGCTCTGCAACATTGGATCGATCAGTCCGGACAAAGTGCGGGTCATCTATAACGGTGTGGACGCCAGCGAACGTTTCAATCCTGCCGCGATGCCCAACGCCCAGCTACACGAGCGCTGGGGAGTGCCTGCGGATCAACCCATCGTCACCTTTTGCGGCAGACTGAGCTCCGAAAAGCAACCGCTCGAGTTCCTCCGCATCGCCGCAGAATTGAAGGACACCACCACCGCATTCTTTCTGATCATTGGCGATGGTCAGCTCCGCGAGCAGGTCAGGCTCGCCATCGAAAGTTACGGCCTGGCTGGCCGATTGCAGTGGTGGCGTGGCGTGCCCCCTGAACAGATCCCAGAGCTCCTCGCCCTGAGCGGCCTTCTGGGGATCACGTCAGCGACCGAAGGGTTCCCGGTGGTGATGCTGGAAGCACTGTCCATGGGCGTGGCTGTCGTCACCTACGACGTGGGCGAAGTCCGTAGCGCCATCACGAACGGAGTCAACGGCTGGGTGATCTCGCCAGGTGATACCGCTGGCATGATCTCCAGGCTGACGGAACTCCTGGCCAATCCCGCTGCGCTGTCTGCTTTGCGGGCTCGGGCCCGTGAGACGCTCATTGAGCGCGGCTTCACGCGCGACGCAATGATCGAGAGCTACCTCGAAGTGCTTCAGTGCGAGGCTGTTGCCCGCACGTAGCTCGCAGCGATGAGCCTCAGCAGGCGCAGCGCCTCCCGCCGGCCGATCTCATTCGACAACTGCAGCGTCAATGTCACGGCGTTACCCCACATTCGGAGCGCGTTGAGTTCGGCCACCGTGCCCTTGGCGACTTCTCGAAAGAAGTACGCGCGATCGGTCTCGGCCAGCATGCGGTTGGCGACTTGGCGAACCTCATCGGTGATCTGCGAACCATGCGCGTGTGCCGCCTGCGCCAGATACACGAATGACAGCTGCTCCCACTTGCGGCCGAGAGTCATGCCCGACGTGGTGAAGCGGTAGCGTAGCAACGGCGTCGGCATATTCACGATCCCACCTCTGCGGCTGACCCTGAGCCACAAGTCGTAATCCTCGGCGTTCTTGAACTCAGACCGGTACCCGCCCATCTGAACAATCGCGTCGCGACGCATAATCACAGATGGGTGATACATGCAGTTGTACCGCTGGAGCGCTTCCCGCAGCTCGTTCGCGGCCGTCGGAGGGGTGACCAGCCGATCGAACTTGGGCCGGGCACCCATGTGAAAGACAGCGGAGCCGGCCACCAGGACATCCAGATGGAGCTGCATAAACTCCAGCTGGCACGCGAGTCGGTCTGGAAGCGCCTCGTCATCTTGATCCATGCGTGCGACGAGGTGGCCGGACGCGATCTGTAATCCCTGGTTGAGTGTCGCCGTCAGGCCCATGTTGCGCTCGTGGAGCACCGGCCGCAGCCGGGGGTCATCGCGGGCGCGAGACTCGATGAGATCGCGCGATCCATCTGTTGAACAGTCATCGATGATCAGGAACTCAAAGTAGGGCAGCGATTGTGCCAGGATGGAATCGATTGCCCGCCTCAACGCCGGGCCAGCGTTGTACACCGGCAGTAAAACCGTTATCGGGGAACCGAGCACAGAGCTTCGCGACATAGGCTTTGCAGACCCTCGTAGAAGTCAACCGATGGAGTCCAACCCAGTTCCTTGCGTGCTCTACTGATGTCCAGGACAATCCACGATGGCAGCGCACGCGCGGCGTCAGTCGGTGCGGCACGTTCTACCCGCGCGGGCAGTTTCGTCAGCTGGCTGAGTAGCCCGAGAATATCCGTAACTGAGCGCCCTTCACCGCTGCCGACGTTATAGAGTGCGTAGCGGGTCTTGACTTCGAGCACGCGTTCGACGAAGAGCGCCACATCGTGCAGATGGACGTAGTCACGGACGTTGTTGGGGTTGCCGATCAGGCGTACCGGCTCGCCATGAACGATGCGGTTCAACGCCACCCCGATAAAGCCTTGCGTCCGCTCCATCGGTAGCAGCACACCGTAGGGGTTGCCAATGCGGAGCACCGTCGACCGCACCCAGCCCTGGTCCGCGCCGGAGTGGAGGTATTGCTCTATCGCTAGCTTGACGATGCCGTACGACGACAGGGGCCGGCAGGGAGTCAACTCGCCGACCGGCTTCCGCCGTCGTCGCGGGCCATACGTCGCGCCGCCGCTACTGGCGTAAATCACATGTGGAGTGGTGCCCGCTTCGCGTATCGCCTGAAGCAGGTTCATGCTCGGCAACAGATTGAGTTGTACGTCCGCCGGGAGATCCCGGTCGGAAGTCAGGGGGCTGGTTGAGTGCGCAAGATGGATGATAATTCGAGCCGACTCGACGAAGCGGCGGCAATCCTCAACTGACCCAAGATCGCCGTGCGTCCAATGCACCGCGGACGGGTCATCCAGCATCGAGACACGCCTCGTCAGCCCACTCAGCTTGTGTTTCGACGCGTCGGCGAGTGTCCGCACCAGGTACGAGCCGAGAAAGCCCGTTCCGCCGGTGATCGAAATATCGGTCACGACGGTCCGGCGCGTCCGCCACGATCAGGGCATCCCAACCCGGTACCGCTACAGTGCGAGTAAGCGATGATAAGTTGCCAGCACTTGGTCGGGGGGGCCGTCGGCGATCAGCACGCCACGGTCGATGAGCAGGGCTCGGTCGCAGAGCTCCTGGACGGATGCGGCCTGATGGGTGACGAGCACTATGGTCTTGTTTTGCCGCCTGAACTCCCGCATACGCGCCAGGCATTTCTCCTGATACGCCGCGTCGCCAACTGCCAGAACTTCGTCTAACAAGAGCACGTCAGGATCGACGTGCGCGGCGACGGCGAAGGCCAGACGCAAATACATCCCAGAGGAATAATGTTTGACTGGCGTATCGAGGAACTCGCCGATCTCCGAGAATGCAAGAATCGCCGGGAGTTGCGCCGATATTTCTCGACGACTTAGTCCCAGAAGAGCACCATACAAATACACATTTCTCCGACCAGTAAGCTCGGGTGAGAATCCAGCACCCAACTCCAATAACGGACTCACCCGGCCGCGTACAGTTACCGTGCCAGCATCTGGTTGCGCAATACCGGCAAGCACGCGTAACAATGTGCTCTTACCGGAGCCATTTCGGCCGATAATTGCTACCATTTGGCCATTCCGAACCGCGAATGATACGTCTCGTACAGCATCGAACTCGACAAATTGATCGCGACGGCCACGCAGGAAGTCGAAAACTCGCCCCTTCAAGGTGAGGTTTCGATACGCATAGCGGCGGTACCGCTTCGACAGATTCTCGACCCTGACCGCCTCGTGCGCGAGTGCGGATTGTGCGTCGATGACATCGACCGCCAGCGCTGGCTCGATCGATCTAGGCAGCATCCGTGTGCTCATGCTAGTCGAGCTAACGATTCAAGCGCCATGTCGCGTGCGTTTACACTCTGAGCAGACGCAGAGTGCGCTACAGGAGGACTCGACGCGTGCACGACAAAGCTGACAGCGCCGATTCCGCGTCCAGCACCCACCAACAATTGGTCGACGCTCTGGGGGCCCAGCTCCAGCAACAGTATGAAGCTGTCAAGTGGCTCCAGCAGCAGCGCGAGCGTTGGGAGCAGGCGGCGCTTGCGCACGAGAAGACCATTGAAGAACTACGCGCACATGCCCAGCAACAGCACGAATCGCTGCTCTGGCTCGAAGAGCAGCGCACCAGGTGGCAGCAAGAAGCGACTGCCAATGAACAGACCATCGCCGAGCTGCGGGCGCGAGTGCGACGGCTCGAAGAATTCGCCGAGCGCACGACGATGTCAGGGCCGCACCAGGGCTAGGTGTCCGCTAGCAACAGGAACGCCTGCGTCATGTTGCGCGGTGTATTCGTTCAGGCTCGCTCGTCCGCGGCGTGGGTGATAAGCGCCGCGAACCGCTCTGCGACCGCGGACCACGTGTGCGTCTCGGCGATCCAACGGGTCGAGCGACGTCCAGAACCGGCCTGGCGCTCCTTGACCGCCTGAACAAACTCCTGGGTGGTTTCGCACACGTCGACGTGCTTGGCGAACTGGGCCACGTCGGGACTGAACGCGGTGCTGACAATCGGGAGGTTCCAGGCCGCGTATTCATAGAGTTTGTTCGGGTTGACCGCGCGCGTGTAGGGTCCCTTCACGAAGGGGATCAAGCCCACACTGAATCGAGCCAGCGCGTGCGGCACCTCCGCCTCGGGGATAGGGCCGCTCAAGCGAACGTTTGGCTGGTGCGCGAGTCGGGCGACCTGCGAAGCCACACACGGATCGATTGCGCCCACCAGGTCGAAGCTGACTTCGGGTAGGGCAATCGCGAGCGCAATGAGCAGATCGACGTCGACCCACGGACCGACGTACCCGACAAACCCGACCGGTGCCCCGATCGGGGCCGACGATTGCGCGCGTCCGTTGTCAAGGTACGTTGCGTGGACACCGTTGGGTACCAGCTCCACGTGCCGAGCCCCAAACCCGCCGCTGAACTCGGCCCGCAGCTCCAGCGACGAGGTGGTCACCAGCCGTGCCTGGCGAACCATCAACTGGAGCAGCTCAGCGGTCCAGACCGGCTCCCCAGGGTAGTAGCGGGGATCATCACAGATGTCGACGACCAGCGCGCGCGCGTTCAACGCCAGGGCCGCGCGGCCAAGGAAAACGTTTGAGCACACGACGATCAGCTCGCGCGTCCGGCGGCCGCGGAAGCAGCGCCGCACGGCGCGCGCCAGCTGGCGCCCGGCCGACCAGCTCGCCAGGTGGCGAAGCGTGGGACGAGACAGCGCCGCCCGCAGCAGCGCCGGGCGAGCATTCAAGATCGGCAGCACCTGGGCTACCTTGACGCCTCGGACCGTCGCTACAGAGCGTATCGGCAGCCTGAGCGGGGGCGGCGGCTCGATGTACAGGACGTCGAAACGCCGACTGAGATAGCGGGCGAGGTGCGCCTGCCGGTGCGGCGGCCCCATAAAAGGGACCTCGGCGAGCCAAACGAGCGGTCGCCGAGGCAGGGCGCTGTTCGCTGGCTCGAGGACTTGTAGCTCATCTACCATGTGTGCGTTGCCCAGCCTTCTCGTTGGTCGCCTCACGTTCGGCCAGGCTGGTCTCGATGACCAGCGTTGATGTTTTTACACCCCGCGCCCAACAGCGCGGATGGTCCGCCGCGATTCACAAGCTCGCGACATCGTCACGAATAGTGAGGCGGATTGCGGCCGTAAGCGGCCGCCACTATCTCCTGGCTGAGCTCGTGAGCAAGGATTTCGACACTCGCTATGCGGGATCGGTTCTGGGCGTGGCCTGGACACAGCTTTACCCCTTGCTGCTGCTGCTTGTCTACTCATTCGTGTTTTCGGTCATTTTCCCGAATACTATTCCAAATTTTCCCGTCTTTCTGTTCGTCGGAATCGTACTCTGGAGTTTCTTCAGTAACGCCATTCAACTCGCAACTGGATCTGTGATTACCAACGCCCAGCTGGTGAAAAAGGTCGGTTTCCCGCGTGAGTTGGTAACCATTTCAGTCATTATCATCTCGTTGGTCGACCTGGCCGCATCCCACCTTATACTGATAGCCGGCGCGCTCGCGTTTGGCATCCATCTGGCCTGGAGCTGGATCAGCTTACCTGGCCTGGTGTTGCTTTTTGCTGGGCTGTGTACGGGCATAGGTCTCATCCTGGCGACCGCCGCGGTGTACCTTCGGGACGTTCGATTCTTTGTGGAAGTCGTCGTGCTCCTGCTCATGTTTGTGAGTCCCGTGTTCTACTCCGAGGCGAACGTGCCCGCGTCGGTTACCTGGGTGATGGCGATCAATCCGGTCGCCGTGATGATCTCAGCATATCGTCACGCGTTTCTCGACGGGCTTTGGCCGAGCTTAGCGGCGTGGCTCACACTCGCGGGCTCGGCAGCTGTGTCTCTGCTAGTCGGTATCGAAGTGTTCGATCGCGGCCAACGTGGCTTCCCAGATGCGCTTTGAACCAGACACCACGGTATGAACTTGCGGGTGTCACAGGCAGGCTGAAGAGCGCGCGACAGCCTCGAGATTCGCGAGCGTTTGTCGTGCGGTTTGGCTCCAGCCGAATGTTGCAGCACGGCCAAAACCTCGTTGCCGCATCGCTTCGTACCGCTCCGTGTCCGTCAGCACGTCGTGGATCGTCTCGGCAAGGTGTCGAGCGTGAGTTGGGGCGCAATACGCTGCCGCGTCGCCCCCCACCTCTCGCAGCGCAGGAATGTCGCCGGCGATCACGGGTGTGCCGCTGGCCATGGACTCCAGGACGGGCAGGCCAAAGCTCTCCTGCGTCGACGGGAATGCGAAAACCGCCGCGCTCGAGTACCAGCGCGGCAGTTCATTCCAGACCGCTGGCACCCTGAGCACCGCACCCGGTTCGAACTCGGTGCGTATCCGCGCGAGGAGAGCCGCCTCGTTCCAGCCTGGCGGCCCGACCAGAACGAGCCGTTCGGTTCGACCAGCACCGCGGAGATCAGCAAAGGCTGTCAACAACGTCTCCAGGTTCTTGCGCGGATAAGGTCGACCGACCCAGAGGATGTAGGGCTCGCCGTTGAGCGGCACTGACCATGCCTCTGCAGAGGCCGCTGCAAATCGGCCCGCGTCTACGCCGAGGTGCACCACGCGCACTCGATCGGTGGGCAGCCCCATCCAGCGCACCAGTTGGTGCTGGGCTGAGTTGCTCACCGTCAGAATAGTCGCGGCGCGTTTTGCTGAGAGCGCTCGAACCGTCCGCCACCACGCCAGCAGAGGCAGTGGTATGCCGCTGTCGGGCATGAAGGGCTCGGCTTCGTGCAGGGTCAGCAGCGTCTTGCCGGCATACGCAAGGGGCAGCACGTTGATCGGCGCGAAGAGGACATCGAGCTGCGCACGCCGCGCGAGTGGCAGCAGCACCGTTTGCTCCCAGAGTGCACGGACCACGAGCGAGCCTGGCGGCACGGCACATGCGACGTACCTAGCGTTATTGGGTAGCACTCCAAAAAAGTGGCGCGCCCACCCGGCCACAAAGACCACCCAATCGATGCTCGGATCCTGGGCAGGTAAACGCCTGACCATCTCGCGCACATAGCTGACATCGCCACCTGGACGTTCAGGATCGACCGCCAGTGCGTTAATCCCGATGCGCACCGTACCGCCCCGCTCCGAGGCGCCCGGCCCAGGCGTCGATTGCAGCCAGGGCTACCGCAGCGAAGTGGTGTTTGGAGCGCCGTTCTGGCCACCGCACGAGATACGCAAGCTGGTAGCCCAGCGCGAGCGCTTTCGGCAGTTTCCCGCCGTAGCGTCCGGCGATGACGATATGGTTGCGGGTGGAAAGGTACGTAGACATGAGTGAGGCGGAACCTGTGCTTCCGCCGCCTACGTGCCGAACGCGCCCTGTGGGCGTCATCACCACCGTGTAGCCTGCTCGGCGTGCGCGCAGGCACCACTCCAGGTCTTCAAAATAGATGAACAACGCCTCGTCGAGCAGGCCGATTGACTCGAGCACTGAAGTCCTGGCGAACAACGCACAGCCGCTGATGGCATCCACCCGCCGCGGGGAAGTACCCACTGACGCGGCCGGTTGGCCGCGCGCGATCTCGCGGTGACGTCCAGTCGCGGTGTCGAACGACTGCCCTGCGCTCTCGATCCGGTCTTCAGATGTTGCGCGCAGCACAAGCGGCCCAATGAAGGCAGCCGATGGTTCAGCTTCGCCGGTTGTGAGCAGTTCCGCAATGCATCCCGCCTCTGCGATGGCATCGCTATTGAAGAGGAGCACCCACTCGGCATTGTTCGAGAGCGCCCGCCGTATCCCGAAGTTGTGGCCACCCGAGAAGCCGCGATTGTACGTCGATCGGATGACCTCGACGCGAGAGTCATCAGGCAGGCGGGGCACAAGTGAGCAGCCGTTGTCGATGACCAATACTCGAAGCTCAAATGGAGCATCGAGAGATTGGGCTAACAGACTCTCGACACAGCGCTCGAGCAGCGCGAGCTCACGCGCTCGCCAGTACAGGACCGTGGCGAAAATAAGCCGTCGGCGTGGTTCAGAAGGGTTGGTGGCCAAATCGAAGTCCCATGCTGAAAGCAATCGCTTTGGTGGCTTCGTACGCGAGCATGTACGGCAGCCAATGGGCACGTCCGTTACGCAACAGGTACGCAGCCTGGGTGGCGACGTAGGCCACACCGCGGCGAGCAATTGCGCCGGGCGGATCGGCGATGAGGCCGCGCAAGCTGGCACCGCTCTGCCAGTTCCGCCGGTACAGCGTGCGCAGCGAATAGTTGTGCGAATGAAAGACCTGCGCCGCGGGCTGGTAGAGGACGTCGTAACCCGCCTTTAGCACATCATGCGCCCAGTACTGATCCTCGCTCATGGTCACGTCCCGGAACGGGAAGCGCTCCCACACGTCGCGGCGCAGCGCGGAGCTGACATTGCTGAAAAAGATATCGTCGATTCCGACTGCTCCGGCGTGGGCGACATGTCGCCGGGCGGGCTGATCGGTGTACGTACGGGCAAGGAAAAATCGAATCAGCGGGTCAGCATCTGGCTGCGGAATCTGACGCGCATAGACGCCGGCGACCGCCGCGTCATCGAGCGACTTGCCCAACCAGCGCATCCATTCGGGTCCGCTTGGCTCCGCATCCTGGCTCAAATAGAACAGCACTCGGCCCTGCGAAAGCTTGCCCAGGTGATTGCGCGTACGCCCGTGGCCAAATTCCGAGACCTGAATCTGACGAAATACAATGGGATACCCGCGCATGATGTCTACGTCCGCGGCACATGAATCTGAATCGACTACGACGACTTCAAAGGCGAAATCAACATCCTGAGCGAAAACGGCATCAAGCACTCTGCGTATCCGCGGACCAGGGTTCCGTGTCGGAATCAGAACCGACGCAAAGGGACGCTCCACCTTTAGCTGCGTTGCGCAGCGCGAGTTTCAATACTCAGCAAACTCAGAAAAAACGCGTTGAAGCTACTCTGCACACCGACAATGACCAGCGTCACGGCCAGGAGCAAAGGCCGAATTTCATCCAATTGGGGAAAGCCATGCGCCGCCCACTTCCATACCACGTAGAAACCGATTCCCACGCCGCCGAGCAACACCAGCGTCGCGACGGCTAGGCCGCGCTCGAGTGTAAACAGCCGATAAAAGCCAGAAATGAAGCGGTCCTCAGGATCAAACCCGTGTATTACGGCCACGGTACGAGCGGAAATACCGAGCCAGGCGGTCTGAGTACCGAGGACGCACAACATGCTGGCGATCGCGGCGACATGCATATCCCAGACGCGTCCGAAGAGTTGCAGTGGCGAAATCGCTAACGCCGACAGCAACGCAATTCCAACTGCAAACATCAATGCGCTCGGAATCATGTAGAGCCATGTCGGGCTGTACATGAGTAAAAAGCGCAGGTGCCGCCACCCGTCGCGATAGCGCCGAAGCTTCGATTCCCCCGCGCGTGGGTGATAATCGACCGGGACCTCAACGATGTCCAGCTTGATTCGCGCCGCGCGCGCAACCATCTCGCTCGCGAATTCCATGCCCGCCGTTTTGAGAGCCAAGCGATGGTAGGCATCGCGCGTAAATGCGCGCATGCCGCAGTGAACATCGCCAATGCTGGCCTTGAAGAACAGATTCAGCAAGCCGGACAGGAGCGGACTGCCGATATGCTGGTGCGCCCACGGCATCGCTCCGGGCGCCATCTTGCCGCGAAAGCGGTCGCCCATGACCAGATCAGCGCCCGACCGCAGTGCCTCAACCATCGCCGAAATTGCGCCGAGATCGTAGCTGCCGTCGGCATCGAGCATCACGATGTACTCGCCCTGGGCGGCGCGGATACCTGTCCGCAGGGCCGAGCCATATCCTCTATACGGTTCGTGGACGACGCGCGCACCGGCTCGCGTGGCGGCTGTTTCAGAGCCATCGGTCGAGCCGTTGTCACACACGACGACCTCGCCGGCGATGCCAGCCCGCCTGAGTTGCGCGGCAGCGTCCTGGACGCAGTCGCCGACGCCCGACTCCTCGTTGAGACACGGGAACACGATGCTGACCTCGCAGGTCGTCTGGCCCAGCCATATCGCGTCGACTCGCTGATGCTCAAAGGCGGCTTCTACGGTCTTCGCCCCGGCTACCACGTGAGGCAAGTATATCCAGTCAATACTCAGCGATGGTCGCGACCTGTTCGAGCACGGCAATATCGCTGTGAGATACGCGGATTGGAATCCGCGAAGCTAGCTGACTAGCTCGCTGCGGCCCGCATGAGCCGCGCGAGCAGCACGCCTGACCACGCCACCCCAATGAGGGGCGCGAGCTCGAGCAGCAGCAACGAGCGCGGCAAGCCCGACAGGTACAGGTACCACGGCCACACGTCGACCAGGTGCCATGGGGGCGTGTAGAACCAGTTCTCGAGCTCGTTGCTCCAGGGGCGGGCGTCCGAGACTGGCATGGGTGACAAGAGCGATTCGCCCATGGCGAGATCCTGACCGTTCGAGCTGAGTCGAAGATCCCAGATTTCGATGCCCAGCTCGCGCACGTCGGGGATGGGTGGCGTGTCGCGCGCCGGCTGCCAGGTGTTTGAGCGGATCTCGAGTGTCGACGAGTCGCGGCCGGCAACTGCATCGTCGAGCCTGGCTTCTACCAGCCAGGGAAAGCGCTTGTCAGGCAACGCTACCTCTGATTTGACTCGGGTGACGTTCGCCTCTGGTATGACTGCGCCGTCGACCACAATGTGCACGCTGGCGGCGCCCAGCGACTCAGGTCGATTGTCGAGGTACTCCAGCCACAACTGCGTTGGTTGCCCGTGATTCCTGAGCACGAAGACCGCAGATCCCGAAGTCCAGCGTGGAAACAGGCCCGAAACGGAGGAGTCGCCGACTTCGCTAGATTCTTTCCCGTAGGTGCCCGACTCCAGACTGACCGGCTGTGACAGGGCCTGCCCAAAACCCGAGAACCGTTTGGCAACTTCTGCCCAATGGATCAGCACTGGCGACAATCGGGGCTCCCACCGGTGCTCATCCATCACCCCAAAGTTGCCGCCGGCCTCGTCCAACAGCTGAACGAACGAGACGCGCTGATCGACAAGCACACCCCCCAGATTGGCGAACACACCCAGCACGAACAACACTCCGAATGCTGCCCAAGCTACGCGACGAACGTTCCCGCACGACCAGGCAAGCACCGCGCCCGCGGGTAGAACCATGAATGGGACGATCGGCACGAGATAACGCGGTCCCCAGCCAGCGTCGCCGGGCCAGATCGACAACAGGCCATGGAACACGATGTGGCTCGCAATCAACCACAAGAGCGCGCCCATTTCCCAGGGCAATCTCCGCGCCAACGGTACGAGGCCGGCCACCCCAAGCAGCGCCATCGGTGCATACACAAACACGCTCTTCGACGGACTTACGAGTAGCCCGGCGATCCCAACCCAATGTGAAGGATCGATAACACCCTGAATGTGATAGCCGGTGTCCAACGGATTGCCGAAACGCGTCAGGTTGACGTACGCGAGCGCTGCTGCCGGCAGCCCCAGGATAACGACAAAAGGAACGAGTCGGCGAACCCGCGTGTGTAGCGATGGCGCGCCCGCCACGCCGAGATACACCAACAATGCGGGAACGGCGAACGCCGCGGTGGCTTTCGAGCCCACGGCCAATCCGAGCGCGATGCCACTCACGGCTGACCACACCAGGCGGGTTGATCTCACCGCGGTGAACGCCGCGTACACGGACACCAGCAGGAAGAACCCGGTCACGGGTTCGCTGAATGAATACTTTGAAAATGGCCATACCAAGGTTGCGACACCAAGTGCGATTGTCAGCAGCATGGCCACGTAAGCGCCGTACCCGAGCTCTACGGCCAACGCGAAAAACACCACACACGCCAGGGCCGAAATCAATGGATCGCGCAAACCAACCGCGAACCGAGTCGTCACCTCCGAGTAGCGCATTGGCAGTCCGGCTGCGAGTCCCTGGCCAATCTTGTAGAAGGGCACGCTGATCACCGATGCCACCGGGCTGTAGGGCACATAGGTGCGACCGTCCGCACCGGTCAAGGTCAAACGTTCGGCGACGCCCGTGCCGCTAATGTCCATGGAGCCCCGCTCGGCAAGGCTGCGCGTGACCTGGAACATCAGCTCCTCGTCTGGCGAATCCAGGTGTCCGCCCATCGTGAGCAGGTACAGCGACAGAAAGAACACGCCCACGAGGAAGGCTGGCCATGCCGTTCCACGAGCCCGTATCGCACGTTCAGCCGCGCCCGTCCTCGGACGCCCGCGCTCGAGCCAATGGTTGCGTACCTGTACATCCGCGGCGGCCGACCAGATGGAACCAGGCATAAGGGGCTGAGTTGGCACATGATAGCCGCCAAATTTGCACGCCACCGGACGCGGGCCAGGGCGACCACCAGCGGCGAGGGCGCGAATGGTAGGCTACATTTGTCGCTGAGTGAAGACGACGGTTACCTGGCTCAGACGTCGCGTACCTATCGGTGCGGCGGTGTCTCGGGTGGGCATGCTGCTCACTCCTGTCACGGTTGCAATCCTGGTTACCGCCGCGTACAGCCTGTTGGTGCTCTGGCGTTGGCGCATAATCGGGCGCGATCCGGGATTCTTCGTCTTAGCCGGGCCGCCCCTGGCAGATCCCAATCAGACGCTACCGAACCTGCACGTTTTCCCCCCAGGCACCACCTACGACGGCCAATTCTTTTATCGCCTGGCTCTCGAGCCGTGGACGAACGTGCGTACCGCATACGGCATCACCCTGGACGTGCCGCCCTATCGTCAGCAGCGCATTCTCTATCCGCTGCTTGCCTGGGTTCTCTCGGGCGGCATGTGGCAACTTACCCCGCTGGCACTCATCGTAGCCAACCTCGTGGCCGTGGCTCTACTGGCGTATTCGGCAGCCGTCTTTGCCACGACCAGTGGACGCTCGGCGTTGGCCTCGCTGCTGGTACCGTTCTACTCCGGCTACGTGGTCACCATCTCGCGCGACCTGGCCGAACTCACCGAAGCGGCGCTCTTAGCCGCGGGTCTGGTGCTGCTGGAGCGTCGTCGATTCTGGCCCGCGAGCGCCGCCCTGACCATCGGCGCATTCGCCAAAGAAACGCTGCTCGGGGTGCCCATTGCCGGCATCATCGTGTGGGCGGTCAGGCGGGCGCGGACACCCCGCGACGCGCCCGGGCCACCGTTGAGGGTGTGGCTGATCCCGCTGGTCGTGTACGCGGCCTGGTCGCTGGTGATGCTGAGTCGCTGGGGAACCACCGGCATCGGTCAGGGTTCCGTCAACTTTGGAGTGCCCCTGGTGGCGGTTCTGCAACATCTGCGCGCGCTCGCGACACCCGATTGGCGCGCCGACCGCGTTGAAATCGGCATCCTCGCGTCGCTCGTCGGCCTGGTCGCCGCCGTCGCTGTCGCTTACAAAACGCGCCTGATCAGCAACGTACTGCCGCTGGCGTGCCTGCTGTACGCCATCCTCGCGCTGTTCTATGCGTCGTATATCTGGCAGGACGACTACGCGTACCTGCGCGCCCTGCACGAGTTGTCCCTGACCGGTGGATTGGCCGTGCTGGCGGTAAGTGTGTGGGCCGCACGCGCACTCGGGCTGACCGGGGTTGTCCTGTGGGTGGCGTTTGTACTGCAGAGCGGGCCAGCCCCATAACAAAAGTCAAGCGTGCGCGTTGGTTTTGTTGCTTGAGACACATCTAAATTTTAAGCCGCGGTCGCCTTACCGCCAGGTAGTCGCGGACAGCGGTCGCCGGCTCAGCGTCCATCCACTGTCAGGACAGCGACCTGCTCCAGCACCGCTGTGGGGTCCAACTGTGCCCAAGCAGATTGGAATCGCTTGCCCTTTACGTCGATCGATTCCATTTCGGCCGTCGGTCCGAGTGCGACCACCGCGCACGGTTCGAACTGCCAGTTTTTCGGGCCCGCTTGGGATGCCGACACGTTGGTTACGCCAACCTGCTCGATCTCGACAGCGCCGGGCGGCAGTGTCTCTTGCAGCAACGGCCATAGCGGGTACTCCCAACCGTCAACCGTCGAGACAAACCCCACCTGCGCGCACCTGCGCTGGCCCAGATAGTCAACCGCCCCCAGGTAGGCCGAACGCATGCTCGGGCGGTTACTGAAGTAGCGCTCGTCGCGGCTGAAAGCGAGCATGCTGCGTGGCCCGACCAGCGGACGAGCCTGGTTGTACACTACCCACGGCAGCATGCTCGCCAGAAGGGCGGCGGCCAGTACGGCGGCCAACCGAGGCGAGATGCGCTCGACGACCGTCCCGACCAGAGGCGCGGCCAGTACGAAGAAAGGCAGCTCGAGGCGGGTGTTCCACGGTTGCCAGCGTAGGACGACGCTGAATAGCGCGAAGCCGGCGGTGAGCGCCAGCGCATAAACAACGCTGGTGAGCGCAAGCCGCCAACGCATAGGCCAGATGGCAAGGAGTGCGACGAGCAGCAGCGCAAGGTGGACCGGGTTGCTGGCGAAGTTCTCGTCGAAGGCCAGACCGGCTGGCTCTTCCGCGAAGACTTCCCCTCCCCACGTCGTCCGCGGGTCGGCAATGTCCACACCCAGCCAGCCATGTACCAATCGGACGAAATTCAGGGTTCCGACGTTGACTGCCACCAGCGGTGTTGCGTTCAGATTGACCCCGATGTCGCGGACGACGTTCGAGACCAGTAGGGGCGGCGTGAAACCCGCGTTGACATAGCGCACCGACGGCGCCCCTTCGTCGAGGGGTCCAACTGGCGAGGCGAAGACCACCAGATTGCGGGTGTAGAACCCGGCATTCAGTACCAGCGCAAGGCCGCCGGCACCCACGAGCAGACCGAAGCCGCGCCGGCCGGCGCGGCGGGTGAAGCAGACCAGGACCCACAGTCCGATGGGTACCACGACCAGATAGGCAGTTGCCTTGGTAAGCAACGCCAGGCCAGCGCTGGCTCCGAATACGGCTGCCGTGGCCCACGGCAGCGCGCGTGGCGCCGAGCGTATGAGCCGCAGACCGAACGCCATAACGCACACATCCCAGAAGGCCACCACGTAGTCATTCTGGGTGCTGGTCGCCTCCAGAATGCCGATCGGCAAGGATGCGGCGAACAGGCTCGCGCACAACGCTCCAGGTCGGCCCGCGCCAAGATCGTGCGCCAGCAACGACACACCGACCAGCACGCCGACCATGCTTGCCCACTGGACCAGTCCCGCCAGGCGGTCGCCCCCGCTCAGGATCTGCAGGTGGAGCAGGGCAAATTCAGCCCCGGGCTGCAAATACAGCTGGCGCGGAATATGGGTTGGGTACGGGGCCAAACTGGCATTCTGAGACCAGTGGATCAGACGGGCCATGTGGTACGTCATCGAGTCCCACGTATTCGGCGGGCTGTAGACCGCGATTAAGCCGAGGACGAGCACAAGCGTCGCAAGTCCGCAGAGCACCGCCGCTTCGCTCTTCGGCAGCGAGCGAATCCACGTTCCAGGGAAAAACTGCGGACGATCCCTGCTGCGCATGATGAGCACCACGCCAGCCATCAGCGCTACCAGCCACGCGGCGGCCAGACCAGCAATCGTCAGGCTCTGAAAGACGCTCAGCAGTTCCGTGATGCCAACCACCACCACGCCCCACACCACTGCGCCACCCAGGATTGCCGCCCGCCAGCACCCAACGCGTGTTTTCAGCGCGAAGACGCTCGCACCCAGCGCCAGGATAGGCAACAGAACGAGCAACTGCGCGGCAGTATAGCCGCCGGGTTGGCCGTGCCCGCGCTAGCGTGAGCAGTCGGCTCGGGCCGGGCGCCGTGGTCCCGATGGTAGGCTAGCCGAGCGTGCACCAGGCTGGTCTGCCGATACCACCCGTCGAAATGCGCGCGCTCGTCGGCCAGACCGACCCTGGCGGGTTCGACAACCCCACGCGAAAGCCGATCTTCGATTTCGTGGATCCAAGCGTCTTCCGCACCGTGTTTGACTTCGGCTGCGGGTGTGGTCGTCTCGCCCGGCAGCTCATCCAGCAGGAACCGCGACCCGAGCGTTATCTCGGCGTCGACCTGCACGCGGGCATGATCGCGTGGTGCCAGCGCAATCTCGCACCCGCGGCAGCAGGGTTCGAATTCGCGCATCACGACGTCTACAATTATCACTTCAACCTCGGCCACGAAAAGGCGCGCATCTTGCCTTTTCCCGCGGAGGATCACGCCTTCTCGCTGGTCACCGCATGGTCAGTGTTCACCCACTTGAACGAGGGCCAGGCCGTGCACTATCTGCGCGAGGTGGCCCGCATTCTGGCGCCGGGTGGCGTCTTTCACAGCACCTGGTTCCTGTTCGACAAGTCGGACGGGTTTCCGATGATGACCGACAGCCAGAATGTGCTGTATGTGAGCGACCTGGATCCCTCCGCAGCGGCGATCTTCGATCGATCATGGGTGCGCAAAACCGCGGCAGAGGCTGGCCTCGTGATCTACCAGGTCTGGCCAGTCCGCCCGGCAGCGCGCGGCTTCCAATGGCACGTGCTCATGGCGCACGCTGGCGGTCGACCCGAAGCGCCCTGGCCAGCGGACGACCGCGGCGAGGGTTGGAATCAGCCGCCGGATATGCCCGCACAGCCCGAACGCATCGGGCATATCAAACAGGATGATCATCAAAACCAGCTCTGAACGATATTCGGGGTCGGAGTAGCCGCGGGAGGGTAAGGAGTCCGGGGTCGGAGTAGCCGGGGTACGGTAATGAGTCCGGGTCGGGGGAGCCTGCGGCCCCCCGCCGCCAGTCGCTGCTCCGCTACGCTGCGCGCTCCTTCCCGCGGCGACCCCCCGCGTACGAGCTCCGCGGTCGTACGGCACGAAGCACTGAATGACCAGGCTCTCACGCAAGGCTCGGGCGGCCAAAAGGGCGGCGCAACGAGGGTGCCCGTTCGGCCGCTAACGCAACACGCGTGGCTCCCCCGACCCGGACTCATTACCGTCAGGCCCGGACTGCCTACCCCTCGGGTGGCTCCCTCGTAGCAGAGTGGCGAGCAAGATTGCCGACCGCCTCAAACCGTGTTAACAATCGGAGCCGTACGACCGCGGCAGCTCGTACGCGGGGGGTCGCCGCGGGAAGGAGCGCGCAGCGTAGCGGAGCAGCGACTGGCGGCGGGGGGCCGCAGGCTCCCCCGACCCGGACTCAT
>JBPCIO010000270.1:0-25726 GCA_051006215.1 Chloroflexota bacterium | reverse complement strand
TCGCGCTGCCGCTCTCGCAACGTGGCGTGCCGGTTCACGGCATCGAGTTGTCAAACGCGATGGTCGCGAGGCTTCGCGCCAAGCGAGGAGCCGAAAAGATCAGCGTGACCATCGGCGATTTCGCCACGACGACGGTGGACAGGTCGTTCTCTCTCGCGTACCTGGTCTTCAACACGATCATGAACCTGACGACGCAGGCGGCGCAGGTCGCGTGTTTCCTCAACGTGGCGGCCCACCTCGAGCCTGCCGGCTGCTTTGTCGTCGAGGTAAACGTCCCCGACCTCCAACGCCTCCCACCCGGTGAGACGATCCGCGCCTTCCACGTAAGCGAGACCAGATGGGGGCTCGACGAATACGACGTCGCGACGCAAGGCCTCACGTCGCATCACTTCGAGGTCCTGGACGGGACACTCCAGCGCCGCTCGATTCCCTGCCGTTACGCGTGGCCCTCGGAACTTGATCTGATGGCACAGCTCGCCGGGATGAGCCTGCGTGAGCGTTGGAGCGGGTGGAAACGCGAGGTGTTCACAAGCGAGAGCCGTACGCACATCTCGGTCTGGGCGAAGGCGCCATCGTAAGAGTCGTGTAGTCAGACGTCCGCAGCGCCGGACGCGAGTGCTTTCTAGTGGTCGCCGTGGCTGCACGTGGGCTCCTATTCCGTCCGCTTCAGCCGCCGCTGAGCCCTGCCCTCAGCTAAGGCGGGTCCCCTCGAACGGAAAGGACCCGCCACCCTGGATCGCGACGTGGCCGGCAATCGCGTCACCGTCCACGCTGCCGTCGTAGGTGATGTCTACCTTTAGCGGCATCTTCAGCGGCGCCCTGAACGAGAAGTGGTTCCCATCGACGCTGCCCTCGACGATCGGCAAGCTGACCTTCAACGCCGGGTTGGTCACCGAGCCGGACATGCTTCCCTTGATGGTGTTTATCACCAGGGTGAGCTGCTGGTCGCCGGTCGGATGGTGGAAGACGATCTGCCAGGTTCCGCCGAGGCCCGAACCCCGCGGCTGGGTGGTCGCTGCTCCGCTGGCTCGGTCAGTCGCGGACGGCGGTGGCGCCGATTGCGGGGGTCTGGTGACAACTGGGGCGGGCACCTCGCCCAGGCGGGGTGCGCCTGGCTCGCACTGGACGCCCATCGAGTTCAGCATGCCGGCGTTCATGCGGTAGAAGCCGATGAGCGCAAGGAGTTCGACGATCTGCGCGTCGTCGCGGGTCGCGGCCAATCCCGCCCAGGTCTCGTGTGACACGCAGTCCGCCGCGCACACCTCGTCGACCGCACCCAGCAGCGTAGCGTCGGTCGACCATGCTCCCGACACATCGGACAGCGCCTGGACCTCAGCCGCGGTGACGCCGAGACCGAGCGCGATCGTGGCGTGACCCCACTCGTACTCGCACTCGGTACGCAGGGCGACCCGCAGGATCACCAACTCGCGATCCCTCGGCGAGAGCCGGCTGCCGAACCCCAGCCGGCCCGCCAGGGTGAGCCACGGGGTGACGAGATCTTCATTTCGAACGAGCGTCAGCACGACATTCGATATGGCAATGCCCACGACGGCGCGCTGGCTTTCAGTCATCGCGCCAGGGTCGACGGGCGGGATACGTGGTGTGGTTGGACGCGGCATGCTGTGCCTCCTCATGAATGTGGCGGATCGACCTTCCTCAGGTGCGTTGCCGCTGGCGCCAGTTGCGGAGCCCGGACAGCATCGCCTCGAGCGTCACTTCGTAGAACTCGGCCATCTCCTCGAGGCGCATGCGTGGCACCGCCGAGCTGGCGCCGAGCGCACCTGCTCTGAGCAGCTCCGCACCCGCCTGCAGGGTGCGGTTCTGCTCCGTCAGCATGCCCTCGTAGTTGTCGGGCGCCTCGTACTAGAGCTCGAGGTACCACAGCAGCTGGATCTCGTCTGGGAACTCGACATATGCGCCGGGGTGGATGCCGCGGAGTTGGCAGCCCTCACGCGCGTAGAACCGGCACGCACCCACATTGATATTCTGCGTCTCGACCTTTAGCAATCGACACTGCAGCTGCCGGGCGGTACTTGCGGCCGCCTCAAATAAGAGATGCCCAATGCCATGCCGGCGGGCGTCGGGGTGGACGCGGATATCCCAAAGCACGGCCAGATCGTCGCGTCCCTCCAACAGGTGCACGCCCGGCGTCCTGTGAGCCACGACGGCCCCGCCTAGGCGCCGTTCGCCCTCTTCCGTGTACGCGGCGATGATAGTCCAGTTCGCCAGGTCCCCAAGCCTCGCCCAGCGCCTGGGGGGTTCACGTTGGTCGTAGTCCTTACCGTATGGCACAGCCAATTGACGCTCGATCAGCCGCCAACCCCCGAGCCCGTTGTTAATAGACTCCGCGTCGAGGATCGAGCTGACCGTAAATCTGATGGGCACAGAGCCGTACCCGGCCAGGGCCGAGAGCGGCTGGGCCGCAATTCGAACCCGAGATTCCATGCGATCAGTCTCTAAGAAGGGGTGACACAGTGCTTCAGGGAAGTATCGCTCTTCGGGCTGAACCTGGATGCGGCCTGGCAGCGAGCGGTCATGACTCCCGGTGGGTTATCGGGTGTCACGCACAGTGGCCACGGCGGTCACGTTCAGTTCACATTACCGACATAGATGGGTCCTGGCGCATCTATCTCCAGCAGGAGGCGCTGGAGCACTCTCGGATATAGGCGCGTGGCGTCTGGTCCGCTAAGGTCTAGCCATTCCACGCCCGTCTGCCAGCAGTCCGGGTGGGGTCCATTGGCCGGCAGCGTGTCGGACAACAGTGTGCAGCGAAAGCACAGCTCCACTTGATGCGCGTCGCTTTCCTGCGCGAACTCATGGTTGCGGGCGATGTAGTCGCGCACGAGCACCAGGTCGTGCACCTCGATCGGAACGCCGACTTCTTCCATCAATTCCCGGCGCAGTGCCTCCGGCAGGGACTCACCGTGTTCCTGGCCGCCTCCCGGCAGCAGGAAGAAGGTGCCCTCGGCGCCGACATTGCGCGTGACTAGAAGCCAGCCGTCACGCTTGACGATGGCTTTGGCGGCGACACGGACGTGGGGCACGAGGTCCTCATGTTGCCAGACCGCCTCCGGTATGGACCGGCTCCCTGCACCCGCCGCGGCCAACGCGAGAGGGGGATTGTCGTGGGCGGTGAACTCCTGGCGCTACGATGGCTGCGCACGAGCGCACGAGCACGCGAGACAAGGAGGGCCGATGGCCACGGAACTGCGGTACGGCACGTGGGAGGAAGCGGGCATGGACCCGGCTCGGATACGCCAGGCCGCGGGGCTGGCGCAGCAATGGGTCACCGAGGGCCACACTTCCGGCTTGGTGGTTCTCGCCGCGCGCCGCGGCGTAGTCGTCCTGCACGAGGCCTTCGGCCACCTGACGCCCGAGCCAATACGCCAACCTTGCGACGCGACACGCTGTATCCCATTGCCTCCGTCGTGAAGCCCATGTACGCCACCGCCGTGCTGTGCCTGGTGGAGGACGGGCGGCTCGGGCTGAACCGGCCGGTGCAGGAGTACCTCCCCGAGTTCGTTGGCACCGGCAAGGAGCACGTGCTGGTGCGCCACCTGCTGACCCACACGGCGGGGCTCGACGACCAGGCCATTCGTCGCCATGTGGCGCAGCCTATGGAGGCGAGCGGGTCTGGGACGGCGACTGCCCTCAGTAGAGCTCGGGAGAACTTGCTCCTGAGCCTGGCCGCGCCGCTCGCCACCCCACCCGGCATTGCGATGCTGTACTCAAGCATCGGCTATGAATTCCTCGGCGAGATCGTCCGCCGGGTCAGCGAGCAGCCGCTAGCGGTGTTCATGGCCGAGCGGCTGTGGGGCCCACTGGGCATGGCGGACACCTCCTTCGGTGTGCCGGAGCAGCGGCACCGCATCGCGCGGCGGCGCCCGCCGGAAACCACGACCGCGGGCTAGTGCGGCGAACCTGGCCGTGTTCGGCCAGCTGTTTCTCCAGCGGTACCTACGGCAACAGCCGGATCCTCAGCCCGGCATCCGTGGTCGCCATGACGCGCAACCAGGTTCCGGCGTTGCGCAGCAGTTCGATGATGAGCGCCTCCCGGAGGCATCGTGGGGGCTCGGTTGAAGCGTGCACGGCCCCAAGCAGCCCCGTCGGGCCGGCGCGTTGTATTCGGAGGCCGCCTTTGAGCACCCTGGCAGCGGCGGCACCTACCTGTGGGGACCCGGCCTACGAAGTGGTGGGGGTCTATCTGTCGTTGCTCGTCCAAGGCGCGCCGGGGTTGAATCCCGGCTGGCGTGCCGATCTCTTCTCCAATGTCGTCACGGCCGCAGTGGGTGACGGGTAGGCTGTTCTTGGCGCAGGTGTACGGGTCGAGGTGGACGTCGTTCCACCAGGTTCGGCCGCCCTGGGCGTGGTTGTGGGCCGCCGCCGCGTGGGCGGCCGGTCGGCGCTCGTCGCTGTAGGCCCGCAGCGCCGCGTCGACCGTCGAGGGATCGATCGTCGGCGCCTGCAACGCCGGCACGAGCAGCTCCGACAGGTGGGCAGCACCGGCGACGGCCAGGTTCATGCCCGTGGCGCCGCTCGGGTGGGTCTGGTGGGCGGCATCGCCGATGAGGACTACACCTGGTGCCCAGAATCGCTCGGCTATCGTCCGCACCACCGCGTACAGGTGCACGTCCGCCCGCGTGAAGCGGATGCTGCCCTTCGCCAGCGACGGCACGCGCCGGTCGACGTAGGCGCGCATCCTCTTCGGCCGACTGGTTCAGGAAACGCCGCGCTGCCCTGGCGAACAGGATGACGATCACCGCGGCATGGTCCGCAACCACTGGACCGGCCAGGCCGAGACCACCCTGCGCGGCATGCGCGACGTGCGCGATCATGCCCTGTTCTGGCTGATGTAGGACAGTAGCTTGCACACGCCTCCGGCTGGGATTTGCACCAGTCTCGCCACACGGCCATCAGCGCGCGTGCAGCCCACGGTTACAACAAGATCGAACTCAAACGCTTCAGCGGGCATCTGTCGCTGCGCAGCCTGGAGGTGTACATGGGGGTCGGCAATGATTCCTGCGATTTTGGCCCATATCGCGATTGCCACCGTCGACGCTTCACCGTCCGAACGCCCACGCCACCATCAGCGGGAACTCTTCTTGCCAGAACGCGTCGCCGTGCGACCCGACGCGCTCAGTCATGCAGACGTCCACACCTGCATCGCGCAGCGCGGTCGCCCACCGGGTCGCGTTCTCGAGGAAGAACGGCTCCAGCGTGCCGGCGACGAGGTACACGCGCGGGATCGAGCTCGGCATCACCTCTGGCGGCAAAAAGCCTGCGCCCGGCGAGGCGGAGAAGACCGCGCCGTAGACGTCCGGATGCCGAACACCGATGGCGAGCGCGAGCTCTCCACCCGCTGAGACACCGAGCACCGCGGTGCGTTCGGCGGCCAGTGCGACTCCGAATCGTGACCGCACCCATCGGCGGACGTCCTCAACGAAGAACTTCTCGTGAGCCGCGAACCGGTCCGCGTTGAAGACCGGTGAGTACTCATGGAGCCGCAGCGTCTCATCGTCTAGCCGGTGTGCACCGACGATCATCGTGGACGGGACGTCGGCCGCCTCGAGGAACCCGCCCCACGACGAGATCAACTGACCGTCACCGGCGAACACGACTGCCTCTGGCGGACTCGGGGGGACGTACACCGTGACGTCCCGACCACCGTCGTACTCGAACGTCTCGGTGACCAGCTCTCCCGCAATCGGGTCGGCACGCGCCCATTCCCGCGGTGTTTCGGGGCCGCCTGCTCCGACGGCTGCTTGGTCATGCATGGTCGCGCCTTGATCCTCGACAGTCGGCACAGTATGCCGCGCTCGCAACACTGTGCGACCGAATCGGTAATCCGAACAGTCGAACTGGCCGACGGCTCCACCTTCTGTGGTCCGACCCAACCGCACCGATAGCAACCGACGTGACGATCGATTCAACTGGCGTTTCGGCAGAGGAAATCGTTTCCGTGATCAGCGCCGTCCTGGACCGCGAGAATCATGCCGACGGCAGCGCAGCCCTGATTCTCGCAGCCTTCGCCATCGTGATCGGTCGTTGTGCCGTACTCCAGGACCCGTGGGGAACCGCCAGGTGGCGCTAGACAGCAGCGAGGCCGTCTGCTCACAGATGCGCACCGACGGGTGGTTCGGCACACGGTCGCTCACGACCCGTGTCACGACCGTTGTGGGTCAAAAAATGCGGGGAATCCCTTGTCGCACCCCTACATCGCCCACAATCGAGAGGCTGCCAAAAGCAAGGCGCGCGCTTGGGAGCGCCGCGATCGGGCGTCCCGATAAGGCCGTGCCTCAGCAACGAGTACGATGGTTCTCGCCGCTAGACCAGGAGGTACACGACCGTCGTCTCAGTGTCGGCCGGATCGGGCGTCGGATCTCCGTAGATCTCCCACGAGTCCCCTGCGGACTCCCTCCGGTTCGCTGCCATCCATTCTCGAACCGCGTTGTGCGCCTCGTTCATGCGGTTGTAGGGCCCGCGGTGGACGGCGACGGCAGCTTCGCCGCCTGGCGTTTCGGTCGCGTGCACCTCGACCGCAGTTTCAAATGTACGCGTGACCTCAACGCCGAAGTCGCACAGTATCGGCGCGCCCGGCTGCTTCGGGTGGTGGTAGAGAAAGATGTTGTGGCCGTCAGTCCGCAGCCCCGGCTGGCTGCGAATGAACTCCCAGACTTTCCCCAACGCAGGCCCCCACGCCATGCCAACCGCGCCCGGCGCGACCTCGCGCCGCACCGCGGCCAACTTGCGCGGGTGAACAGTCTGTACGTTGACGGAGACCGGCATTTCTCGATCGTAAACCAAGGGTCGTGAACGCGTGACGCAAGCGGCAGGCGGCGCGATAACCCGGCTGCCCACAGAATCATCGGCGTGAGGTGCTCAGTGCCGGCCCCCAGGATCTCCGCTACAGCGTTCTGGCTCTCACCGGGAAGTTCGGCAGTCGCCAACCCGTATGCACCGCCGACGGACATTCCGTTCGAATGATTACGCACTCAACACGGGCCACGGGGCCTGCTACGTCGACCGGTGGCCGGAGCCGCGCGCTCTCCTGGGGGAAAGCGGGCGCAATTACGCGCTCGTGGGTGAGCCCGACGTGCTCGCGCCTGTGGACCTGCGGGCTCGCGTCACTCTCGGCATGATCGATGCACCGCGCGCTTCGAAGCCTTCCCGCAGGCCACTTTCCCGTCGATGGCGGCGTGGCCGCGGGTGATCCTGCATCTCTCGACGCCGGCGGTACGGGTCGACCTCCGAATGAGCGCTAGCGTCCGCAGGCTTGGCCCTGGCGACGCAGCCACTCTGGCTGGCCTCGACCCGCAGCTAGCCTGGATCGCGTCCACTTGAGCGGCGTGGTCGGCCTGGCGGCGAGCGGCTATGCCTGGGGCGCCTTCGCTTACAACCAGCTCGTCGCTGCTGCTTGCAGTTTCTTCGTCGGAGACCGCTACGAAGACATCGGCGTGGTTACCGATCCAGCGCACCGGGGTCTGGCCCTGAGCACCACCTGTGCGGCCGGACTATGTGATGACATTCAGCGCCGCGGGCACCAGCCAACCTGGACGACCGCAACCGACCACCACGCGAGCCTGCGCGCGGCCGAGAGGCTCGGCTTCGTCGTGCACCACCTTGACCGCCTCCTGCTCGTCGGCGGCCCACCACCAGTGTCCAGCTAAGCGGTGTTCGGCCGGAGGCGGAGGATTTCGGTGGGGGGGTGGGGCCACGGCGCACCGTACACTGTGGCCTCCTAGCTGGGCAGCGCCGCACCATCACCAGCCAGCGCGGTAGAGGTGCCCTGGCTGAGAAGGCGTCCGCTCAACCTACGGCATCTGGGCGGCGAGGCTCGCTGCAGGCAAACGTGACGAGCGGGTGGAGTGGAGGATACTGCCGGCCGCGGCGAGCAGACCGACACCCAACAGGCTGCCCCAGACGACAAACATCGCAGCGTCGGGAGCGATCAGCGATTGCCCGCGCAGGGCCTGCCATGTCAACGCCATGACCAGGCCCAGGTACGACAGGCCAGCAGTCCAGATCAGCGCCAGGCGGTGGCTGGTATCGAAACCCGTGAATCGCGACAACAGCCAGCCGATGACTGGCAGCACCTGCAGCGCATGCAAACCGACGAAGTGGGGTACTCGCAAATCGCCGCCGACCGTGCTCCAACCGACAATCGGCAGGCCTGGACCACCATCTGGCACACCCACGCTGTGAGCGCCGATCGTAGTCAGCGAACCGCCTGCCGAGAGTGGCGCCAGCTGAGCCGGCGTTGGCGAGGTCATGAACAATGCAACGCCCATACCGATCAGCGCAATTGCCAGACCGAGGCGCAACGACCAGGCAAAGGCAACATCAGGCAAGCGCCGCACAAGCAAGAGCGCAGCCGCCAGCAGACTCATCAGCCAGACCACCGCGATGGTCGCCCCCATCGTGGCGAACAGGCCCGCGTCGAGCGGAGTCGCAACGTCGAAGTGACCTGGTAGTGCCGCGCACGACTTGCAGAACGATGATGCCGACTTCGACCGTCAGGCCCGCGGCGACAGCGTTTGCAGAAAGTGCGACCAACCGCTGGTGGCCGCGGACGAAGCCGAGCAACCAGACGAACGTGAAGGCGTAGATGCTGGTGGACACGGCGAACTTGGCGGGTTTGAGCCAGGCTGGTGCGCCGGTGATCACTCGCGGATCGACAATCAGTCCGACCGACGTGCCCAGCAGCGTCACCACCATCAGTACCCCGACAAGGGTCAATGGCCGATTGATGCGCATCAGGTGGGCCAGTTGCGCCAGGAGCAATCGCGGGGCCGACCAGGCGGGCAGGGCGTGCGAGGACACAGCGCGCAAACTCAGGTAGGCCAGCAGTCCGAGCGGGCCGAGGAGCAGCGTCAGCAGGAGGATGGGCGCCATGAGGTGCGGGCTCAGCCGGCGGTCCCGACTGTCCAGATAGGCCCAGCGACCCACGACAAGGTCAAACGCCAGGAAGTGGATCCAGGCGATGGTGGCGCCGTCCGGCGTCGCCAGCAGCGACGTCATCGCTTGCAGACTCGGTCGCGTGACGGCCGGCAGCAGGCTGCCGAAGCGGGGCAGGACCAGGGCAGCGTAGACCCCGGCCAGGGCGGCCACCAGCCACGACGAGCGAGTGATCCGCTTCGTCCACCGCCACGCTGGCAGCAGGATGATGGCCAACCAGAAGGGCAGGACGAGGGTGCTGGCGAAGGCAAAGAGCGTGTCCATGGTCGAGTTGACTCCCTATGTCACTTCAGACATAGGGAATATACGTCTGCCCTGCTCATATGTCAATATAGTCATAGTGACTGCGGTGCTTGGCTACGCTCTGCTGGGACTGCTGGCCCGTGGCCCGCTGTCCGGCTACGACATCACGGGCCAGCTCAAACACGGCGTCGGCCCCTTCTGGCACGCTCGCCACAGCCAGATCTACCCTGAGCTGGCGCGCCTCGAAGCAGACGGCCTTGTCCGCCACAAGCGGGTCGCGCAGCATGACCGGCCCGACAAGAAAGTCTTCGCCGTCCTGCCCGCCGGACGAGTCGCCCTGGCTGATTGGGTTGTTTCACCACTCCACACAGAGCCCATCCGGGATGAGCTCACGCTGCGCGCCTATTCAGTCTGGCTCGCCGACCGCGGGGCCGCGGCGGTCGTCTTTCGGGCTCAGGAACAGCAGCATCTTCTGCAGCTGGCGCGCTACGAACAGATCCGCGTTGAGCTCGAGCAGGTCGATGGGACGAGGATCTACGAGGCGAGTGCGCCAGAGTTCGCCAGGTACGCCACCCTCCAGCGTGGCCTGGCTCACGAACGCGAGCTCGCCGCCTGGTGTGGCTGGATGGCTGATGCGCTCGGCAGTCCGTCCGACGTCCGCCCCACGTCTGACGCCTCGACGTAGCGGCCGACCAATCGAGCCTCAGCCCATGCTGGACACGAGTTCAGGGCTGTCGGACAGCGTATGCTGATCCGGCCTCACAGGGACGCGGAGGAGCAATGACCAGGAAGCTCAACGGGCGGGTGGCCCTGGTGACAGGCGCGGCCTCAGGCATTGGCCGGAGCACTGCGCTGGCTTTTGCGAACGAGGGGGCGAAGATACTCGTGGCCGATGTCTTAGCCGACCAGGGCCGCGAGACGGTCGACCTCATCGAAGCAGCGGGTGGCGAGGCGATCTACGTGCAGACGGACGTATCGCGGCCCGCCGATGTTGAGCGGATGGTCAAAACGGCGGTCGACACCTTCGGCCGCTTGGACTGCGCCCACAACAATGCGGGGATCGAAGGTGCCACCCCAGCGGGGGCAGAATTCCACACCATTCCCGAACAGGTCTGGGATCAAGTGCTGAGCATCAACCTCAAGGGTGTGTGGCTGTGCATGCAGATGGAGATCCGCCACATGCTCACGCAGGGTGGTGGAACGATTGTCAACACCGCCTCCATCGCCGGTCTGGTCGGCGGCTTTGGTGGAGCCTACAGTGCGGCCAAGCACGGCGTCGTCGGGCTGACGAAAGTGGCGGCCCTGGAGTATGCAACCCGCGGCATTCGGGTGAACGCCGTGTGCCCCGGCGTGATTCACACGCCAATGATCGAGCGCGTGTTTGCCCGGCGGCCCGAGGCCGAGCAGTTCTTCAAGGCGGCCGAGCCAATTGGACGTCTCGGGACGCCCGAAGAAATTGCGGCAGCCGTGGTGTGGCTGAGCTCGGATGCCGCGTCGTTCCTGACCGGTGTTGCACTGCCAGTGGATGGCGGCTGGGTCGCCCGATGACCGGGCACCGATAATCGTTCGCCAACGAGCAGAATCTCCTGTTTCGTGTCACGACGTCAGCGCGAAAGTCTGAATCCCTCGTACGTGTTGGCGGCGACCTCATCGCACTTCTGGCGGTAGGCACCTACGCCCCCGACGTAGGGCATGAAGACCCTAGGTTTGCCCGGGATGTTGGCGCCCATGTACCACGAGTTCGCGCGTGGGTAGAGGGTCAGGTGGGCGACCTCGGCGACATGCTGGACCCAGGCGTCCTCGGCCTCGGGGCTCGCTTCGATCTTCGTGTAGCGGTGCTCTTCCAGGAAGCGGACGCAGTCGGTGATCCAGTCGACATGCTGCTCGATCGAGACCACCATATTGCTCAGCACCGACGGGCTGCCTGGGCCGGTAATCAGGAACAGGTTGGGGAAGCTTGCGGTAGCGATCCCGAGATAGGTGCGCGGACCGTCGGCCCACTTGCTTTTCAATAATTGACCACCGCACCCGCGGATGTCGATAGCGAACAGTGGGCCGGTCATCGCGTCGTAGCCGGTGGCGAAGACTATTGCGTCCAAGAGGTACGCGGCAGTGGCTGTCCGCAGGCCGGTCGGCGTGATCTCCTCGATCGGCGCACTGCGTACGTCGATCAGCGTCACGTTGGGGCAGTTGTACGTCTCGAAGTAATCGATGTCGACGCACAACCGCTTGGTGCCAAATGGATAGTCGCGCGGCACCAGCAGCTCGGCGGTGGCCGGGTCGTGGACGGTCTGGCGGATCTTGTCGCGCACGAACTGGGCGATGGTTTCGTTCGCCTCGGGATTCGTCGCGAGGTCCTTGAAAGATCCGGTCAGGTTGAAGATCCCACCGCGATTCCAGCCTGCCTCGAAGACCTGGCTGCGCTCCTTAGGCGTAACCTCCAGCGCCGAGCGCTCGGGCGGATCGATGGGGATCCCGGCGCGCGACAGGCGCGCCTTCTGGCGCCGGGCCGGGTAGTCCACCTTCGCCTGGCGCTGGCGTTCTGGATCGAGCGACGCGTTGTGCGCGGGCACGCTGTAGTTCGGCGTGCGCTGGAACACGTACAGTTGCTCGGCCTGCTTGGCGATCTGTGGGATCGCCTGAATCGCGGACGAGCCGGTGCCGATGCAGCCGACGCGCAGACCGGTGAAGTCCACGCCTTCGTGCGGCCAGCGACCGGTGTGGTACCAGCGGCCGCTGAAGGTATCGAGACCTTTGTAGGCTGGCCGGTTGGGGGCCGACAGACAGCCGACGGCCATGATGCAGTAGCGCGCGGTGTACTGTTGGCCGTCAGCTGTCTGAACTAGCCAGCGGCTGGTGGACTCGTTGTAGTGGGCGTGCGCAAGACGGGTATCGAACCGGATGTCGCGACGCAGGTCGAAGCGGTCGGCGACGTGGTTCAGATATCGCAGGATTTCGGGCTGGGTGGGATAGCGCTCGGTCCAATCCCACTCTTGCTCGAGCTCAGGTGAAAAGGAGTAGGAGTAGTCGAGGCTCTCGACGTCGCAGCGCGCGCCCGGGTAGCGGTTCCAGTACCACGTGCCGCCAACGCCGCTGCCCGACTCGAACACGCGCACTGAGAGTCCCAACTCCCGCAGACGGTGCAGCATGTACATCCCAGAAAGCCCCGCCCCGACGACAATGGCGTCGAAGCTGGAAGCTGGCGGTGTCGTGGAACCTGGCAAGGCCAAATCACTCCCTCGAGCTTGAGTCTATGCCCTCGATGCGTGCCATGTGTGCTGCTTGGGAGCTGACGATGCTCGTCGCGCTGCGGGACGGACTACCAGGCTCAGGCCACATTCAGGATGACGCAATCCGGGTGGTGGTGAATGCACGCCAGCCTCCAAATGGCGGAATGTCCGGCTGGACGCCGCCGGTGTCAACTTCGAACATGCCAGGGTGAACGTTGTCGATCGAGTACAGCCGATAGCGCGGCGCCGTCTCGCACGCCTCCAGGAAGTCGGCTCCAGCGAGATTGGCGTGGAGCGTCAGACCGCGCATCAAGGTGCCTTTGCCGAATAGCTCAACAGCCGTCCCCGAGCGGCCACCTCCGCTACCGCCGTCGACGCAGCCACCGTCGTCGCAACATTCTCAGCCGGCTTTCGGATCGCAAGGAACCCGGTACTGCCAGCCATGAGCAGGTAGCCGACCACAATGTCGAGTTTGACCGCCACGCCCACTTGCGAGCCGTGGATCAAGCCGAAAAACGACAGCACCGCCAGGGCACGGTGATCGCACCAAGCATGAGACCCGCCAGCGTTGCGCCGCCAACGAAGCGAACCATGCCGTGATACAAGATCAGTCGCGGTGATATGCTGCTTGAGCGTCTCGGTCACGCCGTGTCGCGAGCGCCCGCTGCACATGCATATGCTGAGGAGACACGCGATGGCCACTCAGGCGTCGTTTTCACGTCGCAACTTCCTGATTGGCATGGCCGGCGCGGCAACGTCGTCCGTGGTGGCTGCATGTGGCGGCGGTGGCTCGCCCCCGCCTGGCGGCGCTTCAGCGCCAACCGCCGCCGCGCAGAACCCTGCGCCGACAGCCGCCGCGGCAGCTGCAAGCACGGCCGCAAATGCCGGCGCATCAGGCCCCATTGAACTCGCGTACTGGAGCCAGCTCCAGCCCGAGACGCAGCGCTGGAAGGACAATCAGGCCGTCATCGACTCCTTCATGCAAGCCAATCCGGGGATCAAAGTCACAACTGAACACCCGGCGTTCGCTGATTTCGACACCAAGCTGGTTACGGCCGCCCGTGCCGGCACCCCACCCGACATGTCGGAGGTGTCTGACTCGTTCCCCCAACTGGCCAAGGGCGGCTACCTGGCTCAGCTCGATCAGTTCGCGCAGGACGTAAAGCTCGATCTCAAGGACTACTACGAGGGCAAGCTCCAGACCTGCTACGTGGATGGCAAGCTCTGGGCGCTGCCGATCACTGCGGATTGCCGTGCGCTGTGGTGGAACATGAACCTCCTCAAAGAGGCGGGCTTCGATCAGCCGCCAACGACGTGGGACCAACTGGTCGAGACGGCGCAGAAGGTCACCAAGACCGGCGTCTACGGCTGGGGCGTGCAGGGCGGCAATCAAGGCTTCATGATCTGCGAGCAATTTTCGGCCTTCTTCATTCAGAACGACGGCAAAATCATCAGCGACGATCAAACCAAGGCCATGACCGATCAACCCGAGTGGATCACCGGCGCAACGTATTGGCAGGAATTGACGACGAAATACAAGGTCACGCAGCCCAGTGCTTCGACCGACGATCAGAATGCGACCTACGCCCTTTTCGCCCAGGGCAAACTTGCGATGTTCCCGGGCGGTCCGTGGGCTCGGGCGGAAATCCAACGCAACAACCCCAACCTGACCTTCGGTAAAGACTTCGCCGCCTCGGTCGTGCCGTACCCGACCGGCAAGCACCCAGGCACTTGTCAGGGCGGTTGGCTGCACTCGATCTGGACCGGCAGCAAGGTTCAGGACGCCAGCAGAAAACTACTGGCGCACTATCACACGCCAGAGAACATCGCGCAGGAGGCCGCCAGCTCGATGCCCACACGCCAGTCGGCGACCAACTTCGCGCCATTCAACGACCCGTGGTACAAGCCCTTCTGGGACACGATGCCGCACGCTCTGGCGCCGGTGCCTACGATGGCGGCCGGGGCGGAGATCTCGACGACCCTCTACAAGCTTCTTCAATCGATGCTCCTCGGCCAACAAACAGCCGATCAGGCGGGCAAGGCTTTCGCGAAGGACGTCAACGAACGGATTCTGCCGAGATACGTGGCCGCCAGCGTCGGCAGCGGGTGCGATTGCCCAGAGGTGTGAGCGCGCTGGTCAGCCACACCTGCATCCGCCCGACGTACTACAGTCTCACCAGATCTGCAGGGACCGGCGGGTGTCGATGCGCTCGTTTGCAAGCTCGATGCCCACTCCGGGTGCGTCGGGCAAGGCTATCGAGCCGTTTTCTGGCCAGACCTGGCGCGTGTGCAGCGCCTGCTTGGCCGTCTGCGGACGCAACAGGAACTCCGCCATTGGACACACTCCCGGCGACTGAGCCGAGATCACATGCAGGGCCGGATAGATCGAGTGTCCATGCGGGTACACCGGCCGCCCAAAGCTCGACGCAAGCGTACAGATCTTCACCAGCTCGCTGATACCACCACACCAGTCCGGGTCCGCCTGCAGCACATCCAGCGCATCCGCCTGCAGCAGCTGGAGAAAACCCCAACGCGTGTACTCGTGTTCGCCGGCGGCGATCGGCACCCGGGTGGACCGCTTGATCGCCACGTAGTCGCCGATGCGATCCGGCGACACCGGTTCCTCGATCCAGCGCGGCGAATACTCTTCGATTCGCTCCAGCAGCCGGATACTGTAGGTGGCGTCTCCGCCCATGAAACAATCGAACATGATCTCGACTGCGGGCCCGACCGCCTCACGCACAGTCCGCACCAGCGCCACGTTGTTCGCCATACCTGCGAGTCCATGGCTCGGGCCGTAGCGGAAGAACCACTTCTGGGCGGTGTACCCCTGCTCGACGATTGCTCGAGCGCGTGCCCGAACCAGTCCCAGATCGAGTGAATGCCCGAGCATGGACGCGTAGCAGTCAACTCTCGACCGGGTCGGACCGCCAAGCAAACGGTACACGGGCAGGCCGAGGAGCTTGCCACGCAGATCCCACAGTGCGCAGTCGACTGCCGAGATAGCCATCATCTCGTAGCCTTTGCGCGCGTGCCGATCCTGTCGGTACAGCACGTCCCAGATACGCTCGAATGCCAGCGCATCCTGACCGACCACGTGGCCTGCCAGCCTGGTCAGGATAATGAGCGCGGTTTCTTCGAAGATCGGCCCGAACAGACCCGTCGTCTCGTCGTCGGCAACGACCTCGACGTAGGTACCGGTCACGCGATCGCCGGCACCACCCGCCCCACGCCGCGCCAGTTCAGGATACACATCCAGCATCTGCAGTTGGCGCTCTTCTGGCGCCTCGATCGTGGCCGGCCCGGACACCTGAAAACAACGCAGCTCGCGAATCTTCATTCCAGGCACGGTATCAGGGTCACGGCTCAGGCCACGGGGCATGCCCCGACCGGCACGCCAAAGCAGCTAAAGACCACCTCACACAAACCCCCTTTTGACGTAGCCTGGCGTCGTGCCAATGCAATTCGGTGTACAGCTACTGCCACAAGACGTCACGTGGGCCGTGTGGCGTGACGGCTGGTTGCGGATAGACGAGTTCGGCTTCGACTCCAACTGGAGTTTCGATCACGTGCATGCCCCGCGGGGCAAGCCCGAGTCGGACAGCTTCGAGGGCTGGGTGGGAATGGCCGCTCTGGCAGCGCTTACGCGGAATGCGCACACCGGCATGCTGGTAAGCCCGGTGACCTTCCGCAATCCTGCGCTGATGGTCAAAATGGCGACAACGCTGGATCACGTCAGCGGCGGCAAGTCGATATTGGGGCTCGGTGCCGGCTGGCACGTCAACGAGCATCAGGCGTATGGCTTCGGCTGGCCATCGCCGGGCGAGCGCGTGTCGCGCCTAGCCGAAGCGCTCGAGATCACCCACCGCATGTGGAACCGCGAGGAGCAACCCGCCACCTTCTCGGGTCGCTATTTTCAGATCGACCAGGCGTTCAACAATCCCGGCCCGCTGCAGTCGCCGCACCCACCCATCCTGGTAGCCGGCAGTGGTCCGCGAATCATCGGACTGGTCGCCAGGTACGCCGACATCTACGACTCGTGGCCGCCCCTGGAGGCCCTCGAGCAACGCTTTGCTCTTCTGGCGGAGGCGTGCTCTCGCAACAACCGTCCATACGAGGCAATCACGCGATCGCTGAGTGTGGACTACCTGTGGGCTCCGGATCCGTCGACGCGAGAAGCGCGGTACGCCGCAGCCGCGGCGGCTACCCCCGGCCGCGATCCGGCCATGCTCCGCGCGCGCATTCTCGGCGGTGGCCCCGCCGAGCTCATCGACCAGATCCGCACGTATGCATCCGCCGGCGTTCAGCAGATCATCCTCCACATCCCATCGCCCTATGACATGGATGGCCTGGAGCACTTCGCGCGCGAGGTCCTGCCCGCCTTCCGCTGACGGTGCTCTCCAGCCTTGCGATATCCTGGTGTGGTCGCTCCGAAAGGGCAGCAACTCTGGATTGGAGAACGTGTAGTGATCTTCGAGCTCAGGCAGTACCGTATGCGGCCGGGTCAGCGCGACGAGTGGGTCCAGTTCATGGAAGCCGAAATCATTCCATTCCAGACCTCCAAGGGTATGCAGATCATGGGCAGCTGGGTCGGCGAAGAGGATACCGACTTGTTCGTCTGGATTCGGCGTTTCGAGAGTGAGGCCGAGCGCGTCCGACTCTATGCAGAGGTCTACGAGAGCGACCACTGGAAGAATGCTATTGCGCCGCGAATCCCCACGCTCATCGACAGAGAGCAGATCAAAGTCACGCGAATGTTGCCCACGCCCGCGTCCGCCATGCGCTGACCGCCGTCTCAGGCCGACGCTCGACGCAGCCAGAACACGGCGCGCGCTAGAAGCAGCGCGCTCAGGATGCCCGCATACGCCAACGGCTGGCTCACGTCGAGCTTCACCCGCCAGAAGAAGTGGATGACTGCCAGCACACCCGCCACGTATGCAAGCTGGTGCAGCAGCTGCCAGCGACGGTAGCCTAGCCGCCGAATCGAGGCGGTTGTCGATGTGAGGGCGAGCGGTATCAGCAGCACCAGTGCGCCAAAGCCCACACTAATGAATGGGCGTTTGACTATATCCTCGACGATCCTGGCCGCGTCGAGGCCCTGGTCGACCAGCAGGTAGGTCAGGAAATGGAGCGCGACGTAGAAGAAGGCGAACAAGCCCAGTTGACGTCGGATGCGCGCGGGCCAGGTCCACCCGAACAGCCGTCTAGCTGGCGTGCATGCCAGACTCGCCACCAGCAACACGAGTGCTGCGAGGCCGAGCACGTTCTCCACCTCGGCAACAGGGTTGGCGCCCAGCGACGCCCGCATTGCCTGCACGACCATGACGGCCAGTGGAGCGAGCGCCCCGAGGAACACACCGGGCTTGAGCCAGGGCAGCGGCGCGCTACCGGACCGCGCAGGCATCTTGCGATCTCAAAAGTTGCTTCTCAGATCCATGCCCGAATAGAGATTCGCGACCTGGTCTGCGTAGCCATTGAACGGCAAGGTTGGGCGTCGGCTGAAATCGCCGATCCGCCGCTCTGTAGCTTGACTCCAGCGAGGATGATCGACCGCCGGATTCACGTTGGCATAAAAGCCATACTCCCTGGGCGCGGCCAGCGCCCAGCTTGTTTTTGGCTGGGTCTCGGACAGGCGGATCTTGACAATCGATTTGACACCTTTGAAGCCGTACTTCCACGGCACCACCAGGCGCAACGGGGCCCCGCTTTGATTCGGAAGCGCTTTGCCATACAGGCCGACTGCGATCAACGCCAGCGGGTGCATTGCCTCGTCCAGGCGGAGTCCCTCGACGTACGGCCACTTCAGTACCGGATCACGTTGACCAGGCATCTGGACCGGATCGAGAAGCGTGGTGAACTCAACGAACTTGGCGTTGCCGGTTGGCTCGAGGCGTTTGATCAGGTCCGCGAGCGGGAAGCCCAACCACGGGATCACCACCGACCACGCCTCGACGCACCGCATCCGGTACACGCGCTGTTCAGGTGTGAACCACTGCAGCAGTGTGTCTATATCGATCACCTGCGGACGAGCAATCTCGCCTTCCACGCTGATGGTCCAAGGCCGGGTCTGGAGCGTGTGCGCGTTGCGGGCGCCATCTCCATAATCTGTTCCAAACTCGTAGAAGTTGTTGTACGTGGTTACCGACGTGTAAGGCGTCATCGTCTCGTCGGTGTCATAGGCGCTCGGGCTGGTTATCACAGGCTCGGAAGCAACAGCTGCTTGGGCCAGCACCGGCTGGTCTGGCACATCCGGCGGAGGGCGCTGCCCCACCAGCCAGACGAGGCCACTGCCGAAGGCCACGGCAGTACCCGCCGCCAGGGCAGTATTTCTGAGGAGCTCGCGCCGTCGCAGATACAGCGACTCAGGCGTGATCTCGCTGCTGGACGGCTCTGGCGCCAACCTTCGCACGCGGCAGTATACGCGCGCCAGGCGTAGCAAATGCAGAACAAAAAGAAACTCGACTAGCATAAACCGGTCGACGATGCCCAATCCGACCCAGGCGCCAACGCTTGACAAGGGTGCGCTCACTCCTGGCGCCCCGAGAGTTTCGGCAGCCATGGCAGACCAGGATCGCCTGGTCGCAGCCTTCCGATTTGGCTGGGGTCTCGAGGAGCTCGTTTGGTGGCTGAACGACCTGGCGGCACAGCAGGCGTCGGTAGCCGTCAGCAGTCCGCCGAGTTCGGACTTTCCTCCGGACCTGACGCATCAGCGCACACCTGCCGAGCGCATCCGTGAACTGCACAAGCTGCTGCAGGTCGATGGCCCGAAGCTGCTGGGGAACGTCGAATCGGTCAGCGCCGTGACGATCGGCACACGCATCGAGGCACTGATTCAGACGTATGAGCAAAAAGGGGCCATTACTCCGTTCCTGACAGGGGATCAGCGGATTGGCTCATTTGTCCGGTTGTGGGACGCAGACGTCGTGGATGCGATCATCGATCAGCCACCCCAGGTTCTTACTGCGTATGAGCTGGGAAAGGCGCTGAGCCTGACATCCTGGCAGATCTGGACGGCGCAAACCAGCGTGGTTCCGGGCACGCCACCCGGCACTGACCCGATAGCCAGCGCCTGGCAGGCCGTATTGAACAAGGATCGCGTCGACCAGATTAGACGCCACCTGACGACGCTCGCTGCGTCGATGGACGCGCAGGTCATCGTCAGCGTGTCGGCCAGCCTGAGCTTCTGGCGCAGAGCGTACGCGCTCGGCGAGCTGTGTGGGTCGGCCACTCCAAATCCGACCAACCCGATTCCAGCTGATGCGAGCGGACGCACCGCGCTGCAAACCACCCTCGACCAACAGCTGGCCAACTGGTACGACTTGCTTGCCGGTCGTCGCAAGCTGGATAGTTTCGCCGTTACCGGCATCGTCAGCAGCCTGCTGCGCGACTATGCCCAGAGGCGCTGGTCAGGTCTTGGACCAGCGCTGTTGCTGGCCGGCGGGGTACTCGTGGTCATCGTCCTGGTGGGCGTGCTGGTGTGGGCGGTTCTGGGTGGCAATGTCGCCGCCGGGGCGGGCGCCGGACTCACCGGCGGACTCACTTCACTGGCCGGCTTCTTCGTGGCCCGCGGAGCGGGCCTGCTCGACCGAAGCTCACAAACCATCCAGGACTTGCAGGGGCGAGTGAACGAGATCCAGGCTCGGTTGGTGGGGATTGGTGTGAGCAGTCAGAACGAACCGCCGCAGCTCACTTTCGAGTCGCTTGGCCGGTCGGTGCTAGCGCAGGTCGTGGCACAGATTCGCCTGGAGGAAGCCAAGCTCGCGATCAGTCAACCGTTGATCGACTACATCACCCAAACCGATGGCGACCAGGCCCCGGAGCAGGTGGCGAAAAACTTCCTGAACCGGATCATGGAAAACGACGAGCAGTCGAACATGGAGCGGCTGGAAAACGTGCTCGAGGGCCTATACCGCGGCTACGGCGGCTCCGTCCTGGGTGCACGTTAGAAGCCGCCGCGAATGAGTTTACCGCCGGCAACCAGAGCTGACGACGTAGTGGACATGCTCCACGGCGTGGCAGTAGCCGACCCGTACCGCTGGCTCGAGGACGGGCAGTCTGACGAGACCCAGGCCTGGGTCGACGCACAAAACGCGTACACCCGATCCATGCTCGACGGGCTGCCTGAGCGAGCGGCTATTCGCGAAGCGCTGGACCACCTGCTGACCACCGGTTGGGTGAGCTCGCCCGTGGTTCGCGGCCACCGTTTTTTTTACCAGCGCCGCAGCGGGCGCCTGGATCAGCCGGTGCTCGTGTTTCGGGACGGAGTCGATGGTCAAGAGCGAGTAGTCGTCGATCCGAACGCACTCAGCGCCAGCGGCATCGTGGCGCTGGATTGGTGGTATCCGTCGCATCACGGACGCCTCCTGGCCTACGGCGTGTCGCAGGGTGGCACCGAGCTGAGCACGCTGCGCGTGCTCGACATCAGCCTGGGGGAGCACCTGGTAGCGGACGTGATCCCCCACACCCGCGCAGCTAGTCTGGCCTGGCTACCGGACGATAGCGGCTTTTACGTGACTCGCATTCCCGCTCCAGGCAGCGTGCCGGAGGGTGAGGAGATGTACAACCGTCACGTCTTTTTCCATCCGCTCGGCCAGGACTGGCGCCAGGACGAGGAGATCTTCGGCGCCGGGCGTGCGCGCGAGGACTGGCCCACCGTCAATCTCTCGGATAGCGGCCGCTGGCTGAGCGTGGATGTCTCGCAAGGCTGGGCCCGCGGCGAAGTTCACCTTCTGGATCGTTGGCGGCCCGAGCGCGGGTTCGTTGCCGTGCATGCCGGACTCGACTCCCTGGCGAGTACCGAATTCGCGGGCGATCGGCTGTTTGTCCACACCAATGCTGGCGCACCGAATTACGCGCTGTACGAAGTGGACCCGGAACATGTCGACCGCCTGGGCTGGCGGCTGGTGCTTGCGGAGCGAGAGGATCGTGTTTTGGACGGAGTGCGTGCTGTTGGCGGGCGATTGGCGGCGCACGAGATGGAGCAGGCTTCGTCGCGCCTGCGGCTGTACGGGCTGGACGGCACGCTCCAGAGGTCCGTCGAAATGCCATCACTTGGCACATTCACGGGTGTCGGCGGCGAGTGGAGCGGGAACCAGATCACCGTCGGCTTCACGTCGTTCGCGCAGCCGCCGCTGGCATATGTCGTCGACGCAGAGACCGGCCAAGCCAGGGTCCTGGCCGAGGGTGATCTGCCATACGGGTTCGACGCATCACGGTACGAGGTGCGCCAGGACTGGTACACCTCGCCGGACGGCACACGCGTCTCGATATTTCTCGTTCACCGGCGCGGCCTCACACTGGGCGATGCGCCCACGCTCCTGACAGGCTATGGCGGCTTCAATGTGAGTCGGACACCCACATTCATCTCCGGCCTTCCACTATGGCTCGACGCTGGGGGCGTATACGCCCTCGCCAATCTGCGCGGCGGTGGCGAGTACGGCGAGGCATGGCACCGCGCGGGCATGCTCGGCAACAAGCACAACGTGTTCGACGACTTCATCGCGGCTGCCGAATGGCTCGTCGGGACCGGCGTCACCCGCACAGAGCGCCTGGCGATCAGCGGTGGAAGCAATGGCGGGCTGCTCGTCGGAGCAGCGCTGACTCAGCGGCCGGACCTATTCCAGGCGGTGGTCTGCCAGGTGCCGCTGTTGGACATGCTGCGATACCAGCACTCGCGCATTGCGCGCCTTTGGGTGCCCGAGTATGGCAGCGCCGAGGACGCCGATCAGTTCATCTGGCTGATGGACTACTCGCCCTACCATCACGTGCGGCACGGCGAAACGTACCCGGCGACATTTCTGCTCGCCGCCGAAGGCGACACTCGGGTGGACCCGATGCACGCCCGCAAGATGGCGGCTCAGCTGCAAGGTGCAACGGGCTCTGATGCGCCGATCTTGCTGCGCGTGGAAACGGGCGCAGGTCACGGCCAGGGCAAGCCGCGCAGCAAACAGCTCGACGAAGCCACCGACGTCTGGAGCTTCCTCCTCTGGCAGCTGGGTATCACGCCGACGACTTCCCGGTAGCACCGAGAACGCGCACTTGGTTGGCGTTGGTGAGTGTCCGGAGATCTGGCCACGGCCGCCGGTCGCGGTGCAGCTTTGCACATTTTGTCGACCACGCGAGCCGGGTCGGCCCTGCCCTGGCACACGGGCTGCTTTGGGCACACCGCGCCTCACTCACCCTGAGCGGCGCTAGACATCGCCGTTGGCCAAGGAGGTCGAGTGCCCGCATCGTACGATCTCGTCTGCTTCTCCCATCTACGTTGGGACTTTGTTCATCAACGTCCGCAGCACTTGATGAGCAGGTTTGCCAAGGCTTCGCGCGTCTTTTTCGTCGAGGAGCCACAGAAACTCCCGGCAGGTGACTGCACGGCACGCCTTGACATTCGTCAGACGAGCGCATCGCTGAGCATCGTCGTGCCTCGCCTTCCGTCCGGAGTAATGGGAATGCCGGCCGAGGCAATGCAGCGTCCCCTGCTGAAGCAGTTGTTCATGGACGCGCACATCCAGGACTTTGTGCTCTGGTACTACACGCCCATGGCGCTAGGGTTTACCCGTCACTTACCGCCAGCATTGGCCACCGTGTATGACTGCATGGATGAGCTCAGCGCATTTCGTAACGCACCCGCGGAGCTGATGCTGCGAGAGGCGGAGCTGTTCCAGCGCGCCGACCTGGTGTTCACTGGGGGTCACTCACTATTCGAGGCCAAACGAGGGCAACACCCGTCGGTGCACGCATTCCCCAGCAGTGTCGATGTCTCGCATTTCGCCCGCGCACGACGACCGCAGCGCGACCCGAAAGATCAGGCCCGACTGGGGAGCCCGCGGCTGGGTTTCTTCGGTGTGCTCGACGAGCGACTGGACGTTGGACTGCTTGCGGCGCTGGCGCAGCTGAGGCCCGAATGGCACTTTGTCATGCTGGGGCCCATAGCCAAAATTGATCCGGCCGCTCTCCCGCGTCGAGCCAACATACACTACCTAGGCCAGAAGAGTTATGCGGAGCTGCCGGCGTACCTGGCCGGCTGGGACGTAGCCTTGATTCCCTTCGCGCGAAATGACGCGACGCGATTCATCAGCCCGACCAAGACTCCCGAGTACCTTGCCGCGGGCCGTCCAGTGGTTTCGACATCCATCCACGACGTGGTTCAGCCGTACGGCAACATGCAGCTCGTCCGCGTCGCGGACGAGCCGGCCGTGTTCGTGGCGGCGGTCGAAGCCGCATTGGCAGAGGACCCGCGCCAGAGGCTCGCACGCACCGACCCGTACCTCTCGGGCATGTCGTGGGATCGCACCTGGGGCGCCATGGAACTGCTTATTCGCGGCATCATGGAGCGCCGCGGGCTGGCTGGGCGGGCCGCGTAGAGGTCGATGGTGTTTGACTATTTGGTCGTCGGCGCCGGGTTCGCCGGTAGCGTCCTGGCGGAGCGACTGGCCACCCAAGCCGGCAAGCGCGTTCTGGTAGTCGACAAACGCAACCATATTGGAGGCAACGCGTACGACTGTTACAACGAAGCTGGGCTGCTCATCCACAAGTACGGCCCGCACATCTTTCACACCAACTCCGCCGAGGTCTATAGTTACCTGTCCCAATTCACCGAGTGGCGACCCTACCAGCACCGCGTGCGCGCGTTGGTCGACGGGCAGCTCGTCCCCATCCCGATCAATCTGGATACGGTGAACACGCTGTACGGGACGCACTTCAGTTCGATGGAGCTGGAGCAGTTCTTTGCGTCCGTAGCAGAAACCCCGGCGACCATCCGCACGTCCGAAGATGTGGTTGTCAGCAAAGTAGGTCGGGATCTGTACGAGAAGTTCTTCCGGCATTACACCCGCAAGCAGTGGGGAGTCGACCCGTCGGCGCTCGACGCAAGCGTGACTGCGCGTGTTCCCACCCGCACAAATCGCGACGATCGCTATTTCACCGATCGTTACCAGGCCATGCCGCTGCATGGCTTCACCCGAATGTTCGAGCGCATGCTGTCGCACCCGAACATCCAGGTGCTGCTGAATTGCGATTGGCGGGACATCAAGGGCAGCATCCCCTATTCAGAGTTGGTATACAGCGGACCCATCGACGAATTCTTCAACTTTTGCTACGGAAAACTGCCGTATCGATCGCTGGAATTTCGATGGGAGACGCTCGACGTGGAATTCGCGCAGCGTTTCGCAGTGATCAACTACACAGTGGACGAAGCGTACACGCGCATAACCGAAATGAAGCATCTGACTGGTCAAGTGCATCCGAAGACCAGCCTTGTGTACGAGTATCCCCGCGGCGAGGGTGATCCGTATTACCCGGTACCTCAAGCCGCCAACGCCGCACTGTACAAGCGCTATCAAGGGCTTGCAAACGATACGCCTGGAACGTACTTCGTTGGGCGCCTGGCCACGTACAAGTATTACAACATGGACCAGGTGGTCGCTCAGGCGCTGGCGGTGTTCGAGCGCATCCAGAGTGGGTGCCGACCTGTGACTCCTGCGGAGGCCGATACGCATGCTCCCGTCCTCACCACCGTTGAGCTCCCCGACGTTGCCGCCGATGGAGTTGTGGGGCGGAGTGGAATCCACCGTCAATCGAGTCGGTGACCAGTATTTCGACCAGTCTGTCCGCACCGGGCACGACACGCGCCTGAGTGACATTCAGCTGATTGCAGGCCTGGGCGTGCGCGCCGTGCGCTACCCGGTGCTCTGGGAGCGCGTCGCGCCAGCTGGGCCCGAATCGGCTGATTGGGGCTGGACCGATGAACGTCTGGGTCGCCTGCGGGAGCTCGGTGTGCGGCCCATCGCCGGGCTCATCCACCATGGCAGTGGCCCCCGCCATACCAGTTTGCTTGACTCAGCCTTTGCCTCAGCCCTGGCCGCGTACGCTGGCGCAGTAGCTGAGCGCTACCCATGGCTCGAAGAGTACACGCCAGTCAACGAGCCACTGACGACCGCCCGCTTCTCGGCCCTGTATGGGCACTGGTACCCGCACAGGCGTGACGAGCTGGCATTCGCACGCGCTCTGCTCGCGCAGTGTCGTGCAGTAGTTGAAGCCATGGCTGCTATCCGTCAGATCAATTCGAACGCGCGTCTGATCCAGACTGACGATCTCGGCAAGACCTATAGCACACCCCAACTGGCCTACCAGGCAGCATTCGAGAACGAGCGGCGTTGGTTGACCTGGGACTTGCTGTGCGGCGACGTTGGTCCTGAACACCCGATGTGGGCGTATCTGACCTGGGTTGGGGTGGAAGACTCGGAGCTGACGTGGTTCCTGGAGCATCGGTGTCCGCCAGACGTGGTCGGGGTCAACTACTA
>JBPCIO010000269.1:0-4367 GCA_051006215.1 Chloroflexota bacterium | reverse complement strand
CCGGTCGTGCAGGACCTGCACGTTCTTTTTGCATGCCCCGCCAGCGACGCTGTAGATTTCGGCAATCGAACATTTGTTCGCAGTTTGGTCTGGGAGGCGCTGCGCGCGGATGGGGGTGGCAATGAGGACAACCATGGCAAAGCCGAGACCCGAAGTTGCGATGCGCACGTCTTCCAAACAAGGGCCAAGCAGCAACTCGCCCGAGGAAATCGCGTTGCCTGGACCCCGCACCTGCCCGCAACGGCAACCGCGGGCGGGCGAGCGAGTCCAGCAAGGTAAACGCGATTTCGAGGGAGGACGTGGTTATGGCTGCTGCCAGCATCCCATTTGAACCCAGCCGTGCCCTGCGAGCGACCCGGGCAATTCATCGCGGCCTCGTGCTTGGCGCGCTGTTGACTGGTGTCGCGGTTGCCGGCAGCTACAGCCTGTACCAGACGCGCTCGGCCGCGGAGCGCACGGTTGTGGTGGCCACTCACGATATTCCACGCGGCGCCATCCTTGCCGCGGACGATTTCACCACGCGCTCGACGCCGCTGGACGACGCGTTGTACGTTGCGCTGCTCCATCCTGGACAGACCGCCGCCCTGGTCGGTCAAGTGGCGCCAGAGGATCTTCATGCTGGACTGCCGATCGGGGCGTCGCAGGTCGCGCCGCGTGATGACGTCGCGCCGGACCAGACGGTCGCGAGCTTGCCGGTCCCACCAAACACGGTTCCCCTGCGGAGGGGTGACTGGATTCAAGTATGGGCCAGCCCGAAGAACGGCGGCCATACCATGCTGGTTCTCGATCGCGTCCAGGTTCTGGCGGTGCGAAGCGACAGCTCATCGCGGACAGTCGGGGGCGTGGGGCAGGACCGGGCACCCCAAATCGTGGCGGTCGACCTGGCGCTTCAACTAGCCCAGGCGCAGGCATTGCTCGAGGCGCGCCATGCAGGGGACGTAGACGTCACCCGATTGCCAGCGGCGGCAATCCAGCTCGGGCCTGCTCAGTCGTCAGCCGTCGGGGTAAGCCCGAAATGACGAGTGCCCGAACTATTGGAGTTGCAGTGGGGAATGGCCGCTTCCAGGACGAGCTGTGCGACGCGCTCGCGCCGCTGTTGCCGATCGAGCGCTGTCGCACCGATCGCGAGCTGCTGGCGTTAGCGGCGCAACACGTACTCCGCGGCGCCATTGTCGCCCACGAGTTGCTGGGTCTGGACCGCCACGTGTTCCCGGCCCTGGTCCGCAACGACATCCCGACTGTGCTGCTGGTGCTCGAGCGGGACATCCCGCGCCGGTTGGCAGCGCTTGCTTTGGAGGGAGGGGCGACGCGAGTCCGCATCCTGCCGCTCGGCGCTGCGCCGAACAGTATTGCGGCGGCCCTGGCCGAGCTCCGCACGGGGGCTGTCGCGAACCTCGAGCACACAGGGCCGTACGTGGTCGAGGTGCCTCGACGAGCAACGCCGGCGAGGGCTCAATCGAATCGCGGGCGTGTGTACGGGTTCGTCGGGCCCGGCGGGACCGGCTGCACCACGCACGTGGCCAACTTGCTACTCGCCCTCGGGGCGGCGGAAGACGTGGTTGGGGTCGACCTGGATCCGGTGGCGCCGATACTGGTGCCCTTGCTGAACGCCGACCCGTCGCTGGGACTGGACGGCATACTCAAGGCGCAGGCCGCCGGCGTCTCCAGTCTCGAACGGGCGCTTGAGGCCAACCTGCAGCCCGTGCCGCAGGCGGCGCGCGCTCCACGTGCGCAGTTGTTGGGCGGCCTCCCACTGCATGGTGGGCGCCGCCCGATACTCTCGGTTGAGCTGCTCGAGCAGCTCCTGGCACTCCTTGCGGCGCGGAGCAGTCTGGTCCTGGTCGACGTCGGGCGTTTGCTGCCGCATAGGGAACGTCTGGGGACGCTGCAGCGCTCCGTGCTGGCTGGCCTTGACGGGGTCCTGGTGGTAGGCGGCGGCGATCGCCCGAGTGTGCTGCGGACCTGTGACGCGGTAGCCCAACTTCTACCCGATCCCGAGGATGTCGTGGCGGCGCGTCCAATCAGCTTCGACAGGCTCGCCCTCGTTCTCAACCGCTACGACGCCGCGCTGATGGATCGGCCTGCCGATATCGCGGGGCAGGTGGGGCTCCCGCTTGCGGCTTGCATCGCCTGGGATGAACGATCCATGCGACGGGCGTTCTATACCCACCAGCCGGCCGTACTGGCCGGACGGGGCTCGGCGGCGCGCGACCTCACGCGGCTAGCCGACGCGCTCGCCGTCGGCGACTGGCCGCCGCGGGTCGCAGCTCGCAAGTCACTGGTAGCCCGACTGGCTCGCGGCATCCGCGTCAAACTAGCGCCGCTGCGGCGGAAGTGGGTGCGGTCGCGCACACCGACAATGCCCGGCGCCGGCGCTGTGCGTCATCAGCTGCGCCGCGGCACACAGCGCAAGCCATGGACCGCGCCTGTCGCTGAGGCGCCGGAGGGCAGCTCATGACCACGACTACGTCAACGAACGGGGTCGGCGGGCTCGAATGGCACGACCTTTCAAGTCAGGTGCGACCGCGCCGTCGATATGGCGGGGCAGTCCCACCGCCGGGCGACGAGGCGGCCGAGGGGCATTTGCGCTTGATCCTGGCGCGCAAGGTAGCGGACGTGCTTGGCCAGCGGCCCGAGGCCGCGCGCGGCCTCACAGCGTTTTCGGTGTTCACGCCGGCCGAGGTCGCGATGGTCGAGACGCTGATCGGTGAGGAAGTCACTGGCCATCAGCTGGAGCAGACGAGCCTTGGCTTGCCGGGCTTGCAGGATCCCGAGGGCGCGCGCCAGCGCCTGAGGGCCGGACTGATCGGGATGGCTCAGTTGCAGGGGCCCTTTGACGATCCTGATGTCGAAGACATCTGCGTCGACAGCTACAGCACAGTCGACGTTGTGGTCAACGGACGGTTCTTCGTGGCTGAGGGTGTGTACTTTGCCTCCGAGGCCGATGTGCGCCAGTTCGCGGTACGACTGGTCGAAAGTGCAGGTGGCCGACTCGATGAGGCCGAGGCATTGGCCGAAGTCGAGCTTCCTGATGGCTCGAGGCTGGCGGCGTCACTACCGCCGATCTCACCGGGCGGCACCTGCCTGACAATTCGAAAGTTCCGGTTGCGTAACCGTTCAGTCGAGGACTTGATGGACCTCGGTGCAGTCAGCCAGAACGAGGCTGAGTTCCTGGGCGCGTGCGTGCACGGTGGCATCGGTGTGGTGTTCTCGGGGCGCACCGGCGCCGGCAAGAGCACCTTCCTGAACGCATTCGGAGCGCTCTTGCGGCTCGACCCCGATGCGCGCGTGGCGGTGCTGCAAGACGTACCCGAGCTCGATCTGCCCCACACCCTGCCGAGCGTCGTCCACCACCGAACCCGTCGCAAGAACGTCGAGGGCAAAGGTGAAGTGACGCTCAACGATCTCGTCAAACACGCACTACGGGAGCGCCCAACCCACCTCATCATCGGCGAAATGCGCGGGAAAGAGGCGCACGAGGTCCTGAAGAGTCTGAGTAGCGGCCACGCCGGACTCTCGACAGTGCACGCCAGGGAGCCGGTCGATGCCCTTGAACGACTGGTCGAGCTGGCGCGGGAGGCCAACAGCGGCGCCACGAGCGAAGACATTCGCGAACTGATCGCACGCCAGATCCAGATCGTTGTTCAGCTTGGCGACCACTGGAAAGTCGGTCGTCGCCAGATCCTGAGCATCTATGAGCTCGTGGGGATCCAGGACGGCCGGTTCGCGGGTCACACACTCTGGGAAGCCGGACCTGACGGCGTCTCTGTCATGCGCAACGTACCAGGCTGCCTGGAACTCCTGGGAGCCCAGGGGATCAGCTACAGCCCGCCGCAAGTGGGAGCACGCGGGTGAGTGTCCCGGTCCTGCCAGCAGTGTTTTGGGGCATGCTCGACCTGCGGGCGGCTTTCCTGAGCCTGGTGGTTGGCGGGGCGACGGCCTGTCTCTACGCGGCCCTTCTCGGCAGCCTGCCCAGGCGCCGCGCGCGCCGGGGCGTGTCACGGATCGAACGCTGGCTGCGCACCGAGTTGCGTCATGCGCACCTGTACGACGTGCGCCCGCGTGACCTGATGGGGCTGTGCGTGTTGTGCGGCCTGGTAGTTTGGGTGCTGGCAGGGCGGCTGTCGGGCTGGCTGTTGCCGGCGCTCGTCGTCGGATTGCTCGGGGCCGGCGTACCGCTGCTCCTGGTGCGCATGCGGGCGGATCGGCTGCACGCTGCCACGCAGACGGCAATCCTGGATGCCATCCGACTGGTGCGCGACGCAGTGCGTACCCAGCGCTCGATCCGTGGCAGCCTCGACTTGCTGGTCAACGAGGGCACAGCCGCGGTGGGGCCTGAATTCTAGTGGGTCCTGGTCCGACAACGG
>JBPCIO010000268.1:0-4160 GCA_051006215.1 Chloroflexota bacterium | reverse complement strand
AGCGCATTCACATGCGCCCCAGGCGGGTTGATCCGGATGATGGATCAGCACGACGTCGATCGGTGGCATAGCAGCAAACCGCAGGATAGGAGACGAGCGCCAGTCGATGCTGGTGACTTTCGAGTCGTCGAATGTCACTCGCTCCAGCAATGCGCGACTGGCCGACTGGATGACATTGCCTTCAATCTGATTGCTCAGCCCGTTGGGATTGACGATCAGTCCGCAGTCATGGCCCACGACGATGCGCCCGAGATGAACTTGGCCGTTCTGGGGGTCGACCGTCAGTTCGACCATGGTCGCAACGTACGTCGCGTTGTTTTCATACTGGGCAAACGCGAGCCCCTGGCCAGTGCTCGACATCGACGGCTGGGTCCGAGGCTGCCACCCAAAGCGATTCGCTGCCGCGCGCAGGACGGCTTGGGCCCGCGGATCGTCCAGGTGGCGAAGGCGGAACTCGAGCGGGTCCGTCCCTGCGGCAAAGGCCAGCTCATCCATAAACGACTCGTTGGCAAACGTGTTGGCCATCGCACCCAGGCTACGCAGCGCTGACGGCCGCAGCGGCGATCCGTCGGGCTGGACCCAGTGGACCGTGACTCGGTTGTTGGCCACGCGGTAGTTGGTTCGCGCATTGCGATCCCCGCCACCGTTGGTGTTGTTCGGAGCCGGCGCGGGCGGGTCGACAAGTTGACCAGGCAGCAGGTTGCCGGCCATCCCGCCTGGCCGAGTGCTGTGGGTCGGCGTCCACACGTTGTAGTCCCACGCTTGCAGCAACCCATTCCCATCCAGCGCAGCCCGCACCTCAGCCACCATGGCCGGTCCCTTCGGCTCCCAGGCATGCTCGTCCTGGCGCATCCATTGCACACGCACCGGTCGGCCGACTGCGTGCGCGAGCAAGGCGGCCTCACCGGCCACGTCGTCGAAGCCGTTGTGTCCATAACAGCCGGAGCCCTCGACGTGGACCACGTGCACGTTCTGGGGCGGCACGCTCAGAAGCTGCGCTATGGCGCCCCGCAGCTGGTACACGCCCTGGGTGCTCGAGTACACCGTGAACTTGTCGCCGTCCACATCGGCGACGGCGCACGATGGGCCGATCGAGGCGTGCATCTGGTAAGGCTGGGTGAAGGTCGCGGTGTGCACCCGGGCGGATTGGAGCGCGCTGTCCACGTCGCCGACCGAGACAAGCGACTTGTCTTCGGTGGTTTGCTTCAGCAGGTATTCGCTTACCCCATCGACGCTGGGCAACCGACCCGGCGTATTCCAGGTCACCTTCAAGGCACGGGCGGCCTGGATAGCTTGCTCCTCACGTTCAGCCACCACGCCGACGAACGATCCGTTACGAATCACTTTGACAACACCTCGAACCTCGGCCACCGAGCTCTCGTCGACGTCCACGAGGGTGGCCCCGACGCCGCTCGGATGCACGACTCGTCCATGCAGCATGCCTGGTAGCCGAATGTCCTGGACGTAGCTGGACCCGCCAGTGACCTTTGCCAGCAAGTCGACGCGGGGCATAGACGTGCCGACGATCGTGTAGCTGTTCGTAGCCTTGGTCTGAACGTCGTCGGCCAGCACGCGCTCGAAGCGTTGGTTGCCGATCAGCTCGCCAAAGGTTGCCCGACGGGTGGGATCGCCACTGAGCGCTATGACCCCGTTCTGGACTTGCAGCTGCTGTATGTCAACCCCCAAATGGGCGCCGGCCATCTCGAGGAGCGCCTGGCGGGCGGTAGCTGCTGCCTTGCGGACGTTGACGCCACCGACCTGAAGGGTCTTGCTGCCAGCGGTGTAGCCCTCGTCAGGCGCGCGTTCGGTGTCGCCCTGGACCATGCTGATCCGATCGAAGGGCACATCGAGCTCTTCGGCCGCGATCTGTGCGAGCGCCGTCCGCACGCCGGTACCGAGCTCCACCTTGCCGCTGAAAACCGTCACACCTCCGGCTGGATCGATGGATAGCCAGGAGTCGAGCTGTTTGAGACTCGCCTGAGTGCTGCCTTCAGCCTGGTTCACGGGCGGCCCGCCACCGTTCGAGCTTGTACCGGGCTGCCCGCCCGCAGCCTGGGCGAATACCGCAGGCGCGCTCCTGGCCAGCATGCTGAAGCCGACCACGAGGGCGCCCGAACCTTTGAGGAATTCGCGTCGAGACTGAGCCGTCCTGGTTGTCATGCCGGTAAGGTTCCGGCTGAGCGCTGGACTGCTCGGATGATGCGCAGGTGGGCACCGCAGCGACACAGGTTGCCGTTCAGCGCAGCCTTGATGTCGTCGGCTGAAGGCCGGTCATTGCGCTTCAGCAATGCCGCGGCCGACATAATCATGCCGTTCGTGCAGTACGCGCATTGAGCCGCCTGCTCGTCCAGAAACGCCTGCTGCAACGGGTGCAGTGAGTCGGCTGTTCCGAGCCCTTCAAGGGTTGTCACCGGCTGATCGCCGACATCGGACAGCGGCGTCACGCAGGATCGGATGGCGCGATCGCCTAGATGTACCGTGCACGCGCCGCACTGGGAGAGGCCGCAGCCAAACTTGGGTGCGTTGAGCTGCAGGTCGTTTCGCAAGACATACAACAACGGGGTGTCCGGCGCAGCGTCCACGTTGTGTGATTGGCCGTTGACCTGAAGAGCAATTGGCACAGCATGAGTCCTCCCGTCCCAACCATAGCGCCGGGTCACCATATGCGGCGCAAAACTCTTTCCATGCCGCGTCCCGCGCACCCGTTCCACGGGCGGCCGCCCTTACCGGGGCGGGTGCGATATCGTCTTATCCAACGTGACAGTGTTGATCGGCAAATCCTTGCTGCGGCGGGAGGACCGGGCGCTCCTGCTCGGGCAGGGCCGGTATGCTGCCGACGTGCGGCTGCCCGGGCTGCTGCACTTGGCAGTGGTGCGTTCCATGTATCCGCACGCCCGTCTGAACGCGGTCCACCTACAGGCAGCCCGAGCGATGGCAGGTGTGGTTGGCGCCTTCACTGCGACGGACATTCCAGAAATGGAGAATCGCCTGCTCGACTCAGCCCCGCCTGGCTTGAAGGGCTATCCGCGGCCGGTGCTGGCCACAGACAAGGTACGCTATGTGGGCGAGCCGATCGCCGTGGTCGTAGCCGAGGACGAGGCTACCGCGGCCGACGCAGCTCAAGCGGTGGACGTTGAAGTCACTCCGCTCGCGGGCGCTGGGGACGTGCTGACAGCCACGCGCGCCTCAGCCCCGGTTCTGCATGCTGAGCTGGGCTCGAATGTCGCCGGCCGCTACCAGGCTGGCTTCGGCGACGTCGAATCCGCATTCGCGCCGGACGCGACCGTTGTCCGCCAGACCTTTCGCCTGGCTCGCGTCATCGGCGGCTACATGGAGCCACGCGCGAGCGCAGCCGCCCTGGATGCCGCCACTGGACAGCTGACCGTCTGGACCTCAACGCAGTGGGTCTTTGGCGTACGTGACAGTATTGCCAAGCTGCTGGGCCTCGACCCAGACACCGTACGCGTCCTGGCGCCGGACGTCGGGGGCGGGTTCGGCGCCAAGGGCGCGGTGTATCCAGAAGAGATCCTCGTCGCTGCGCTTGCCCGCCGCCTTCGCCGACCGGTGCGCTGGGTTGCTACGCGGACCGAGGATACCCAGGCGACTGCTCATTCTCACGGGGACGCGGCTGAAGCGGAGCTCGCCGCCAACGCCGATGGGACACTGCGCGGCATGCGCGTCCGGCTCCGGCACGATGTGGGCGCCTATGCGGGCGGCGGCATGGGCCAGAGCGACAACATCCTCAGTCACGTAGTGTGTGCCTACCGCGTGCCGGCGCTTGACGCCGAGTCAACGCTGGTGTACACGAATGCCGTCCCAACCGCCTTCGTGCGTGGCGGCGGCCGCGAAGTTGGCAACTTCATGGTCGAGCGCTTGATGGATCGCCTGGCCAGACGGCTTGGAGTTGACCCGGCCGAGCTCCGACAACGCAATCTCATTGGTCCGGAGCGCATGCCATATACGACCGGCTACAAGCGCATGGGCACTCGGTCGGTCATCTATGACGGTGGAGACTATCCGCGCTTGCTGGCGGGCGCGCTCGAGGCGGTCGGATATGCAGATGTGCGCCGAAGACAGGCAGCCGGAGCACGCATCGGCGTGGGCGTGGCGTGCTGCGTGGAGTCCGCTGGCATCCAGCAACCGGAGCCAGCGACGATACG
>JBPCIO010000267.1:0-5193 GCA_051006215.1 Chloroflexota bacterium | reverse complement strand
GCCGTGAACAGGATGCCGGCCGCCTGCGGGAAGACCATCCGCTGCACGACCACGGCCATGTGGACCTTGCGGTGGTCGAGGCCGTTCCGCAGGCGATAGATCAGGGCCCGTTCGGTAAAAAGAGAGGCCCAGCACCGGCTGACGTGCTGGAGGATGGCTGCCGGTCCCACGACGTTCAGGTACGTGTCCTGCTGCCCCGCGAAGGAAGCCGTCGGCAAGTCCTCCGCCGTCGCACTGGATCGGACGGCGTAGGCGGCTTGCTGGCCGAGTCGGGCGAGAGCGCCGGTGATCGCCGCCGCCAGATCGTCGGGGATGGCGATCCCTTCGAGAGTCCGTCGGATCTCCGCGCTGAGCGCGCGGATCGCCTCGCGGTCGTCCGGCTTCAACCCTGACAGCCGATCGAGCAGATCGTCGATGGACGGCGCTTCTGCCATGATCCGCTGGAAGGCGTCCGTCGTGACGCAAACGCCAGCCGGCACGCGGAGGCCTTCGATCCGCGAAAGCTCCCCCAGGTTCGCGCCCTTGCCGCCAACGAGCGCGACCTGCGTCTGGTCGACCTGCTGGAAACCCAATACGTAGCAGCTCATCCGCTCCCTCACTCGTGCGTTCTCTAAAACTGTCGCAGCGTCTCACCAGACCCCCATCGCCAATGCTGCTCAGGGAATGGATCCCGAGCGCGCCGCCGCGAAGGGCCCCAGTTCTGCTCGTCGGCGATCTCGTCCTCGGCGATCAGGGGGCTGGTCGTCGGATTCCAGCCCGGGCAGCTCGATGCCGGCGGGCTTCCAGAGCCGACGGCGTCCGCCATCACACCCGACGAGATAGTCCGCCCGCAGGGACTTGCCGCCGGGCAGGTCAACGTCGACGCCAGCGTCGTCCTGCGCGAAGCCGTCACCTCGTGTTTGCGAGCGATTCGGCAACCCCAGGTCGCTGACCTAGGCGCCAGCATGCGCTTGGAGTGACTCTACTACAGCGCGAGCCCGTCATGTGGCGGGTGGCGAAGTCGCTGATATCCAACGGGATCCGGGCGAAACCCTGGATCTAAGGAACACAAGTGGCGCGATGGTACTCCCGTTTGCATCGACCGCCCTTTCCGCTTCCGCGAGGAACCGGTCGACGATGCCGCGCTGGTCAAGCACCTCGATGGTACGCGAGTGCAGACCGCCGGAGCGCGAGCCGTAGGAGCTCCTGGCTCGTGCGTCACTCCGCGGTTGGCGACACCAATCTCCACTGGCGCCAACTCGCCCGCCAACATCAGCCCTGTCAGGCCTCCTCCAGCGATCACCACCGCATGCTCGTAAGCGATACATTCCCTCCGTCAGCACGCCGTGCACCAACGGCGCAGCACATCCCTCCAGCCGTCGACACGGGCCACCAGCTCCGCGAACTCGGGCGGCGCAACATCTGCGCACCTCCGCGCCGGTGCCCGCGAGCGCACCCCAAGTCCCACCATCGGTTCGACGTCCCCCGCGCGACCCATAAATATCGCAACAACTCACGCGTCTAGTGCCTCATTCCGCAAGTGCTGGTGGCGATAATGCGGCACGACGCGGGTCTTGCTGCAAGCCCCCAGGTGCGCTCTATACTTATTAGTGTAGAGGGGCCGGGTACTCGTCTCCCTTTTTTTCGTCCGCTGTGGACGGACAACTTCCTCGCGAAGTCGGCGGCGCGGCGCCGACGGCGGTATCGTTGGCCCAGAACATCTGCCACGGGCAGAACCGGCCGGAAGATCACGCCAAAGCGACCACGCTAGCGAAGATCGATACTCCGGGTGGGATCACCTGCCGTTCGGCCAATCGTGCGGTCGAACAGGACGTTCGACTGGCCTCAGCTCAGTCAGGCGCGGGCGTACAACCGGTTCACCAGGCGAAGGTCATGGCTGGGGCCCGTGAGGTCGCGACAGTGGTACATCCGCCCGCCCGTTGTGCGACGTCAGGAGGTTCGGGAGGGGATAGGGGGGACCCACTGCCACTTCAGTCGGTGAGGGACATCTACTCGCAAGCGCCTTGGACAACGTCGACTTGAGTTCGGCCACGCTCCGCACGATCGTCGACTGCGCGGGCGGTCTATAAGCAAAGATAGCGTCGGGTATGGCTGTGTGTACTCGACGCGGTGCTGGCGAACAGGCTGCAGGCGTCTCAAACAGCGACACGGAGTCGAAGACGAACTGCGCCAGTTGGGCCTTCCGGTGGTGACACCAGGCGAGCGGTTGCCTCAGGTGCGTGATGCTGTCACGTCGCTAAGAGATCTCGACAGTCTGGACTTCCACACACCGGTAGTGATGGCCGTGCGTGGTCCGAAGGCCCGGGCGCTGGCGGTCGACCTTGCGGATACAGTCACGTTCGCTGCGATGCCGGCCGACGACTCTCGGGCCGAGATCATGCAGATGGCGGCTGATTTCCGCCCCATACGAGACGTCGAACTCGCGCTCCACGTGTCGGTGGTCGGTGACGCCGCGTCCCCGTTCATGGCACCCCCCGAGACGGACCCTGCCGCGCTGCGAGCCACGGACTCGCTATTGGTACTTCCAAGTGACCCGACGGCGGCCATCGACGAAGTCATGAGACGACCGGAGGAGGGCGGTTTTCTCCTACTTTGTCGTCGGCACCAACGCCGCTGATGCGCTCGCGCCTGTCGTCGCCGAGTTGACCGGACACTGAACCGCAGAGGTACGGCCTGTTATTGGCGAACGCGCGGCTGGGATGAAAGGCGCCACGCGCCGTGGCCATCGCGGCTAGCCCCACCGTCGCAGCCAAGGCGCCGGCAGATGAACGCGTACGTCGGCAACTGAACAAGGGCGAGAGTTGCACGCCCTACGCCGCGAGCCGCGATCTGTTCTTCGCCCACCAGGCTGACGTGGCTGACAAACCCAAAGCGTCGGTGAACATCAGTCAGGCTCACTCCTGACTCGATCAACTCGATCTGGCGGCCCTGTCAGCCAAGTCGCCGAATGGCAGCATGGACCCGCCGGCTCGGATCGCCCTGGCTGCGCAATATGCATCGAGTACCCCGCCGTCTACTTATGGCGCTCTGACAACAGTAGCTGAAGTGGTGTTCTCTGCACTCGCATGGGGCGTTCTCTGCTCTCCGAGGACACACGCTGACTCTCGGTGTCGGCCCACCTATTGCGGCAGGGCGCGATAGGCCACCCACGAAGCTGCACTAGCGCCGCATGACGACGTCCAGGGCGGGCCACGGTGGACCCTCGCGTAGGGCGCTGACGAGTTCTCGGGCTGCTCGTTGCCCGTTCGGTAGTTGGTCGCCTTGATCCCAGCGCCACGCTGCGACCATCGCAAGAACGAGTATCCGGCACTCGCGGAGCAGTTCTTGATCAGCGTCCGGATAGCGGTCGCTGACCTCTGCGGGCACATGGGCGAGGTCGAATTCGACTGGCCCGCGGCAACACGTCTCAAGGTCTATGAACATCGGCCCGTTCTTCGTGCTGAGCACGTTGCCTGGGTGCGGCTCGCCGTGCAGCAGCTGTTCGGCGACGCAACGGTCGTCAATCGCTCGTCTCATGCGTCGCAAGGTGTTGCTGAGTAGCTCTCGGTCTGCATCGGCGAGCGTCGGAGTGTGGTCGCGGCTCGCGACGAGTTGTTGAGCCTGCGCGACCCGCTGGGTGAAGTGTGGCGCAGTGACATTGAGCTTCCGCATGCCGGCATGCAGCCGCTCAAGCGCATTCGCGTAGTCGGCCGGTGAGACCTCCGGCGGCGTCACAGGTTCGTAGTAGGTCCACAACGTGATCTTGAAGCCGTCACGCTCGAAAACCCGTGGCTCCACTCGAGGCTCAAGAGTAGCCACAGGATTGTCGGTTTTGGCGAGCCGTTGAGCAAGCTCGACTTCGAACTGTGCCGCCGCCTCGTGCGCTACGTGGGCGACTCGAGCAAGAACGTCACACGGCAGCAGGCGCACAGCGATCCTGTTCGAGTTGCTAAGAACGATCGAGTCGTCGACTGTCAGACCGAGTGCTGAGGCGATCGACGTGGCCGCAGCCACCGCACGAAGAACCTCTGATACCTGCATCTTTCCTTCCCCTCGTCGCTTTGCACCAGGAGATCCCGCAAGCGTGCAACCTGCGCACGATACCGAAGAGATAGGCGGGTTAAGAGATTATGCGCTCCCAGCTCCAGCCCGCTCTTCTGACAAGAGGACCAGATGTCGGTTGGCGGGCCGTGTCTCTCGTACTCCGACTACAAGCCATGGACCATGCTCGTTCGTGACGCCCAGATGTCTGCCGTGCTGGACTGGCATTCACCTTTGCTGGTGCCCCGCGATCGCGCCAATGATGACCCGAGCCTCGTAGGCGACGCACGACCAATGGCACCCAGTCGGGCCGATTCACACCCATGAAAGTAGCGGAAGTCTTGGTCACGGGAGACCAGTGAACCGCACAATTGGGGGCTGGGCCGCTGTGGACGGCCAGCGGATCGATGAGCGCGCTGGGGCTTGTTCGATTCACAGCCGGGGCACTGCTCGTCGTGGAGCCCTGGTTCGATGATGCGGAGACGCGGCGATGGCTCGGGCATCGTCGTTGGCCCTCAATGATCCTGCGCTTGGCCGCGGGGCCGCAGGGGAAGCATCGCGAGCACCAGGTCCTCGACAGGAGCCTGGATTAATGAGGAGGAACCGGTGGGCCTGTTCGATGTCGAGGTCAACGAGGACCGGACCGCCGGACTCGCTTTCGTCATTGCCCCGGATTACCGAGGCAGCGGCTTGGGGCGGCGCGCACTGCACGCGATCGCGCAGCAACTCGCGGCAGACGGCATACGGGAGGTTTCGGCGGTGCCGAGGCCCACTGCGGCTAGTATCCGCTGCATGGAGAGCGCGGGCTTCGCTCGTCGATCGGATGAACCGGACGCAGCGGGCTTCCTCTACCTCGAACGCCACTTGACCAACGCCAGCATGGTCTACTGCTTGGCCGCCTATTGCACGACCCGTCGTGGCCACTCAGCCGAGCGCGGGGTAGGATCGCACTGAATGACCGGTGAAGGCATCGCCCTCATTTCCGGTTGCGAAGTGAATGTTGGCGCCCTCGAGGCCGCCTCACACCAAAAGGCATCGACGGGCGCTGTTAGCGGCAGTTCTGGGTGAGGCTAGGGTGGCTGGTTTTGGCGGCGCTCTTTGAGGACGGCGTTGGTCGGGAAACGAGCGGCGTTGACGATGGGTGCGGCGTTGTCGTTGGCGACCGGAGACGTG
>JBPCIO010000266.1:0-3795 GCA_051006215.1 Chloroflexota bacterium | reverse complement strand
GCCGGCGACGGCCCGGGTTGGCTGACTCCGCGGACCTGATCCGCGCCGCGATCTGGATGCGGGTACGCCCGTGGACGTGCCGACCGGCGCCGACCGTGCTCTGGGCGCTACGGCTGATGGTGTTCGCCGCCGGCCTTGAGCTGGTCGCGCTGGCCGCAGTGTTCGGGACCCAGGCCAGCCTCAGGGCGGAGATCATCGGGCGCTTCCCGCACTTCACCGCGGCGCAATGGCAGGCCGAGGTGCACGCTCATATCCTGCCCGTCGAGATAGGTGCGCCGATCGCTGCGGTGGTGTGGCTCGGGTTGGCGTGGGCCAACGGCCGCGGGTATGGCTGGGCGCGGGGTCTCTGGGTCGGACTGTTCGGCCTCACCTCTCTCAGCCTGCTCGCGGCCGTTGGTCAGCATGCCGCCACATACGCACCGGCCGATCTGGCCGCGGGTTGTGTCCTGTGGCTGGTCGGCCTGCTCATGTTGCTGCTGATCTTCAACCCTCGGTCCGATCGGCATTACCACCAGCGGCCGAACCGGCGCGACCGCAGCACGCACCCGACGGGGGGGCTGGCCGACCGGCGACCCCGTCTGGCGCGCCGGCGGTGTGCTTCCTGGAACTGATCTCAGGTGCTGACCTCGGGTTGGGGTCAGCGCGAGCGAGGAGGAGAACGTGAAGCCGTACTTTCAGAACCATTCCGCCGGGTGGCTGTTTCTGATCGTCGTGGTCTGCTTCTTCGGGGTGGAGATCATCCAGTTCTTCCGGCAGCGAGAATGGCGCAGGAACGCAACCCGCATCGCGACGCCCAGCTTCTGGGCCGGGGTTGGTGTCTGGGTGATCGTCGCGACCGTCATCCTCCATCGCGCTGGGAACTACTGGCCGGGGGCCACGATGGGAGACGGTGCCCTCGTGTTCGCCGTTGGCATGGTGCTCCTGGTCGCGGGTGCCGCACTGCGCTGGTGGTCGTTCTGGGCGCTCCGGGAGTACTTCACCTTCACCGTCGATGTCAGCCCCGACCAACAGATCGTTACGGCAGGCCCGTACCGCATGCTGCGCCACCCCGGCTACGCCGGCGGCCTGCTCGCCATGATCGGGATCGGTGTGATCTACAGCAACTGGGTCGGCCTTGCTGGGTTCACCCTGTCCTGCCTGGCGATCATCCTCTGGCGCATCCGCATCGAGGAGACCGCACTGCTCCGCAACGCCGGCCACTCGTACCGCGTCTACGCCTCCCACCACAAACGCCTCATACCCCTCATCTGGTGAGACGGGGTTCCGCGACCGCACAGCCGCTCCGGCAGTCGTCTCCCGCCTCGCGCTGGGAGGGCGCGCGGCCGCGCTGGGGGGGCCAGGCGCAGGATCCCGAGGACGGGCCGCCCCGGACGCTGAGCGCGGAGCTCGACGCGACACTCGCAGAGCTCAGCGCACACATCACACTCGCGCTCGCGAGCCGCGGCACCAATGAGCATCACACGCTCGGGATTGCGCCGTGACGAGCGCAATCGAAGCACCTCAGCGCGGTCGGCAGCTCGCCAGACTCGTGTCGCATGCCGGCGCCGACAGCGCTCCGCGCGAGGCGGAACGCGAGCGCTCTCGGGATTGACCGGTGGCTTGCAGGATGGGTGGATTCTCGTTGCCATGTGTCTATAGCCCATTGAGCAGGCCGCGCAGCGTTTGGGTGTATTCGTCGAGGGCTGCGCGCCCCCGGTTGGTGAGCGCCAGCGAGGTGCGTGACGCCGGCCCGTTCCCGGTCTTCTCGCTGGTGAGGTATTCGGCGTCCTCGAGCTTGCGCAGGTGCGTGATCAGGTTGCCGGGCGTCAGTCCGATCATGTCCTGCAGGCGGGTGAAGGACAGCGCGTCACCGGCGGGCAATGCGGCCAGCGTGGCCACGATCTGCAGGCGCGCGGGAACGTGGATCAACGGATCAAGCGCGTCAGCGGTCATGCGTCTGATCGAGCCGCGCGCAGCAGCCACCCCTGCACGGCGCTGTCCGCCAGGAGCACGATGCAGAGGCCCACGCCGTTGCTCAGCCACACTCCGCGGGGTCCTGCGAATGCGCTCCCGGTGGCGACGAGCACGACCGCGATCGAGATGGCAAGCTCCCGCCAGTCCTCGCGTATCGCCGAGCGGGCTGCCCCGAACGTGCCGAGGACGAGCATCGTCACCGTGGCGACGTACACGCCGTAGACGACCCCGTCGCTCGCGCCGGCGTGCGCGAGTGCGGCCATGACCAGGTACACGGCGACCAACGCCACCGCCAGGGCCGCGCCCTCCGCGCGCGTCTGGCGCACCGAGCGTCCACTCACACCGGTGCGGGCACGACGATGGGCGTAGAGCACCGAGCCGATCCGGATCGCCACGACGGCATACAGGCCCAACAGACCCACGACGGTCGGATACCTGTAGGGATGCTGCCCGCGAACCGACAGCCACACCGAACCGAAGGCGACCAGCGCCGCCGCCGCCGCGAGCAGCGAGAGCCACGGCGACCGAAAGTCCAACTCGCGCCGCGCCTGCCGTTGGGTCTGTGCCAGCAGGCGCGCCGCCTCACGAGGGTCCAGTCCGCCCTCATCTTCGTACGTCTTGGTCTCGCTCATCTCCGCCTCCCGTCCATCACTCGTTCCTAGGGTTTGTGCCGCAAAGCATACTATGCTTTGCGGCTCAAAGTCGAGCGGCCGGGGTTGGCTGCTTTGCACCTGCGACCGAACGCGACCTCTGCGATGCCGCGGCCCTTCACGATCGCCAGCGATGGCGTAATAGCCACGCTCCACGAGCCGCCCAAGGCCACACCCCCTTGGCCTTGACTTTGTGACGCAAAGCGCAGTACTGTTTGCCTCACAAAGTCAAACGAGGCGGGGGGTCCACGGGAAACGAGGAGGACCCGCCGACGACGTGACCCGAGGAGGGATCATGGACGGATACCACTCAATCAAGCGCGTGTCCAGGTGGCACCCGCGGCCGGTTGCATGTGTGCGCGCCGGTGTCGGCATCTGGCTGCTCGTCGTGACGGCCATCCTGTACGGCTCAGGCCACGGCGGCGAATGGGCATGGCTGCTGGTCCCGACGGCAGCGTTGCACTTCTTCATTGCTTTGCGCCTGTTCCGCGCTGCGAAGCGAGACTCCGATCGAAGCCTGCCGTTCCAGTAAGGCGTGCAGTTGCCGCTGCCGGGTCGATGGTGCTTCGCCACCCAGCGCGCACGGAGACGCCCGCCGGAGACGTTGAGGTCGTGATTGTGGTCCTCGTGGTCCTCAACCGCCTGCACCCGCAGGGGGCTTCCGCTGCGGGCCACCAGCAGCTTGGCCATCTCGACCATGCTCTCGAGCCGTGGCCCCGCGATCTCGAGGATCGGCGTGTTCCCGTCCGGTGAAGAACTCGGGAAGGGGGAGCGGCACCATGAGTGCTGGAATGGCGAAGCGGTTGATCACGGCTCCTGCAACTTCGCTGTCCGGGAGAAGCCCGTGCAGCCGTTCCTGGTCGCCCCGGATCATCGACAAATCCAGGCGGTCACTGTTCCCCTACGCGAGCCGCATCCATCCTTTCCCTCGGGTGTCCTCCCGGGGGGCGGAAACGCTCGACCCACGGCGCAACTTCTTTCCTGCCTCCTCGTTAGTTCGAGCAGGTATGGGTCACAAGTGCGGCATCGGAGGCGGCCTCAACGCGGCAGCAGCGGCGCTCGCGTTGATCCTGGCGCTCGCGGTCTCGATGGGGGCGCCCGGAAGCGCCCGCGCCACCTATCCGGGCGCCAACGGCACGATCGCGGTCGAGTCGTCCTCTTCAAGCTATTGCGGCCCATCCGAGGACACGCT
>JBPCIO010000265.1:0-10255 GCA_051006215.1 Chloroflexota bacterium | reverse complement strand
GCCGACGGAGATCGCCGAGGCCGCGCTGGTGGACGGAGCGTCGCACTGGACGATTTTCTTCCGCGTGATGCTGCCTTTGGCACAGCCGGGTCTGGTGACCGTCGGGATCTTCAACTTCCTGGGGCAGTGGAATCAGTATCTGCTGCCGTTGGTGCTCGTGCCGGACCACGACCACTATGTCCTTTCGCAGGGGCTAGCGTTCCTGGCCATCCAACAGGGTTACCAGAATGACTGGAGCGCGCTCTTCGCCGGGCTCACGATCAACATGTTGCCCATCCTGGCGGTGTATATCGCCTTTCAGCAAAGACTCGAAAAAGGCCTGACCGCCGGCGCCCTCAAGGGCTGAGCGTTGCCCCGCCAGGAGCGGCAATCGATGGCTCGACGGTGAGAAGAACACTACGCGAGGAGATGCCGTGAAGATCACCGATGTCACGACCACGCTGTTGCGCCAGCCGGGCCCGCCGGGCATTCAGGACGCCACGATTCGCCATCGGGATTCGGGGCGCAGCGCGCTGTTCGTCCATATCCGAACCGATGCGGGCTACGAGGGGTTGGGCGTCGGTCAGCCGTCCGGCACGCGCGAGCTCATCCAGCGAACGCTCAAGCCGCTGCTGGTCGGGCAGGACCCGTTATTCCACGAGAAACTCTGGGACGACATGTTCTGGCGTGTGCGCGGCTATGGTCGCAAGGGGGTGGCCTTGTGCGCTATCTCGGCCATCGATATAGCGCTGTGGGACCTCAAAGCCAAGATCTTCGGCGTGCCTCTGTACCGGTTGCTTGGCCCGTACACCGACACGGTCCCGATTTATGGGTCGGGTGGCTGGACGTCGTTCACCGAAGAGGAGCTCGTCCGCGAACAGGTGGGTTACGTCGAGCGTGGGATACCGCGGGTCAAGATGAAGGTGGCCAAAGACTTCGGCCACTCCGAGTCGGAGGACGTGCGGCGATTGGCGGCAGTGCGCAAGGCGGTCGGTGAAGACGTGGAGATCTACGTCGATGCCAACAACGGCTACTACGCCAAGCAAGCCATCGGCATGGCCAGGCATCTGGCCGAATACAACGTGCGCTGGTTCGAGGAGCCGGTGCTGGCAGACGATATCGCCGGGCTGGCAGCCATTGCTCGCGCGATCGACATTCCAGTGGCTACCGGCGAACACGAATACACCAAGTACGGCTTCAAAGAACTCATCGCCCAGGGCGGCGCCGACATTGTCCAGCCAGACGTCGGTCGGGTTGGTGGCGTCACCGAATGGATGAAAGTTGCGCACATGGCTCACGCCTTCAACCTGCCCGTCGCACCGCACGCAGTCCAACTCGTGCATCTGCACCTCGCCTGCTGCACGCCGAATCTGAAAGTAGTCGAGTACCTCGGCGTATCCGAGGAAGCAGACCGCGTGTGGTACACCGAGTTTCCCGAGCCGCGCGACGGACAGTGGTCGCCCTATGCGGACCGTCCAGGACTTGGTCTGGAGCTCAATCCCGACGCAGTCCGCAAATACGCGATCGACTAATTTGCCAGGACCTACGCTCTGGCCGGGGCTACCTCCAGCGGGCGTGTCGGAGTGAGATCCTTACGCACGCCGCGCAGTCCCAGAACCAGCCCGGCGGCCAGGAGGCTCAGGCCACCGGCGGTCAGGAACGCCAAGAGATAGTCGCCTAGCCAGCTGTGCGCCAGGCCGGCGCCGAAGGCTGCGGCCGAGCCGCCCAGTTGATGGGCTGCGAAGATCCAGCCAAACACCGGGCCGACCCTGTCCTTGCCGAAGCGCTCGCTCACCAGCTTCACCGTCGGCGGAACGGTTGCCACCCAGTCGAGCCCGTAGAAGACGACGAACGCCGCCAGCGCTGGCACTCCCAGCTCATACGCCGCGGGCAAGAACAGCAACGCCAGACCGCGCAGCGTGTAGTACCAGACCAGCAGCTTGCGCGGATCGACACGGTCGGACAGCCAGCCGGACGCGGTCGTGCCAAGCAGGTCGAAAACGCCCATGGCGGCGAGCATGCTGGCGGCGGTAACCTCGGTCAAACCGTGCTCCACGGAGGCGGGGATCAAGTGCACGCTAATCAGCCCTACCGTGGTGGCGCCACAGATGGCGAAGCTGCCGGATAGCAGCCAGAAATCTGGGATGCGGAGGCCGTCACCCAGGGTCTGCAGCGCCAGCTTGAACGGGTTGGCCGACAGGGCGCCCTGGCGTGGTGCGACGACGGCTTCTGCCTCGCTCCCGGCACCGTACGCCTGGAGGCCAATCTGACTCGGGTCGTCACGCATAAAGATGGCGACCATAATCGCAACTCCGATAGCCACGCTGGCGACAAGCAGGACTGCGGTGCGCCAGCCCAGGAACTCGATGATCGAGGCCTGCAGAGGGAGGAACACCAGTTGACCGGTGGCGCTGCTGGCGGCGAATAGACCGGTCACCAGTCCGCGCCTTTGCACGAACCAACGCGCTGCCACCGTAGCGCCGAGCACCAGGGCCATAGCTCCGGATCCAAGGCCAACCAGCACACCCCACAGCAGGACGAGCTGCCAGGCCGACTGCATGAGAGTGCTCAGGCTCACCGCTCCGGCTAGCGTCAAGAGCGCGCTGAGCATCACCCGGCGCACACCAAAGCGGGCCATGATCGCGCCGGCAAATGGTCCGCACAGACCGAACAGGAGCAGATTGATCGACAGCGCCAGGGAGATCGTCGCCCGATCCCATCCGAACTCACGCTCGAGTGGCAAGACGAGCACGGCACGCGTCGCCCCGATACCCGCGGAGGTCAGCAGCGACAAAAAGGTGATCGCTCCCACAACCCACGCGTAGTGCAGCCGACCGCGACTCGCGCCGGTGCGCACGGAGTTATCCATCTACTTCAGCGGCGACATTTGCGCTAATGGAACTGAACGCGCTGTTCACGACAGCCTCCAGGAGCGCGTGCAACTCGGCGGATCGAGCGTCACCCAGGGCGGTCTCGAAGCGTGTCTGGGCGGCTGCCCAGCCGGCGCCAGCGCTGCGCAGTCGCGCCGCGCCCGCGTCGGTCAGGCGGAGCTCCTTCTGGCGCCGATCCGAGCTGCCTTGGACGATCGCGATGAGGCCATCACGCTGCAGGGGCAGAATATTGCGGCCCAGGGTGGTACGGTCCATGACGAGGTCGGCGGCCAGAGCGTTGATGGTCATCGTCCCATAGTGGTTCAAGCGGGCCAGAATCGAGAACTGGCTCGTGCGCAAGCCGGTCGGGGCGAGGCAGTGGTCATACAGCTTGGACACGTGACGGGCCGCCTGACGAAGGGCCAGGCAGCTGCACTCGGCGAGCGCAGGTGGCGGGGTGCGTGATCGCTCCAGCTTCAATCGTTCATCACATGCGTGTAGATACGCCTATCTTAGGTAGGCCGACGCGCCGCCGTCAACCTGGCCAAGGCTGCGTTGCACGTATACCGAAGTCTGGGCCAGTCGGTACCAATTACCCGCACTAACCGGATGAGAACTGGCCTCCAATGGAGCATCCTGTGTCGAGCGTCCCGCATCCACGTGGGGCGAGTCAGGAGCCGCCAAATGTTGAATCCTCTTCACGAGCGTGACCTCGAACAGCAGAACGAGGACGACGAACGCCCTCGAACCCTCAGCGAGCAGGCTCAGGGCCTGGTGGAATACGGGCTGATCATCGCCCTCGTCGCCGTGCTCGCCATCGCCGGCCTCGTCGTCTTCGGCCCAGCCGTGAGTGGTCTGCTGAGTAAGCTCGGCGGTTCCGTCTGAGAGCGCACTAGGGACAAGCACTCGCCAGAGGGCCGTCGGCGTCAGCATCCGCCAGGACGTACAGCTGGCGGTCTTTGATCGCTTGCAGCACGATGTCCGCGATCTGGGCAGGCGGCAGCGCGCTGGCCAGCCGTTTGATCATCTGCCGGCGTGTGTGGACCGCACCCTGGCAGATCACCGAGACGGACACCGGTGTGCCGCGCTGGGCCAGTTGGGCGTACATCGTCTCCGTCAGCGCTACTACCGCGTGCTTGGTGATGCCGTCCACGGTTCCGCTCCGCACTAGCCCCGTCATCGACGCAGTGTTGACCATGTGGCCATCTTCCGCCTGGGCCAGCAGGATTGGCATAAACGTGCGCGCGCCATGGACTACACCCCAGAAGTTCACGCCAAAACCCCACAGCCAGTCCTTTTCGCTGGCCTCCCAGATAGGCCCGTCCTGATAGCCAGCGACACCAGCGTTGTTGCACACCAGGTGGATCTTGCCGTAGGCGCTCAGCGCGCGGCGCGCCAGTTCTCGGACCGACTCGAGATGCGACACATCGGTCCGTACGCCGACCACGTCGTAGTCCTGCTGACGGAGCTGTCCCACCGTTCTATCCAGCGCCGCCTGGTCGAGGTCGGCCAACACCAGGCGCATGCCTTCGCTCGCGAAACGCTCGGCAAGCGCGCGTCCAATGTCACTGGCCGCTCCGGTGACGACGGCGACTTTGCCAGTGAACTCCTGCACGCGAGTCCTTTATAGCGCGTCGAACCTCATCGGCGCCCATGCCACATGGTGAGTACCATCACCGGGACAGGCATGCTATGCGCCAATCCCTGAACGTCGGCATCGTCGGATGCGGCACCATCAGCTCAGCCTACTTGAAAACGTTTGCCCGCCTGGAAGCAATCAACCTGGCGGCCGTGGCGGACATCGACTTCGCCCGCGCTCAAGCTGTGGCTACGACGCACGCAGGCGTGCAAGCGCTGACCACGGACCAGTTGATGGCCGACACTGGCGTGGATCTCGTGCTGAACCTCACCATCCCATCAGCCCACGCCGAGGTTGCGCTGGCGGCCATCGCCGCCGGCAAGAGCGTGTATGGCGAAAAGCCACTCGCGATGTCTACCGCACAGGGCAAGAAGATACTTGAGGCGGCTGCAGCGGCCAGCGTGCGACTCGGCTGCGCACCGGATACGGTGCTGGGCACGGGCATCCAGACCGCCCGCAAGGCTGTCGACGACGGGCTCATCGGAGCCCCGATTTCTGCACTCGCCATTTTGGGCACGCCAGGACCCGAGCGCTGGCACCCCAATCCGGACTTCTACTACCTGCCCGGCGGTGGACCGCTGCTGGACATGGGCCCGTATTACATCAGCGCCCTGGTCACCCTGCTGGGACCGGTCGCGTCCGTCGTCGGCGCGGCGAGCCACACCCGCGACACGCGCAGGATCAATGCGGGCCCGCGCGAGGGCGAGACGATTCCCGTCTCCACAGACACCCACGTCACGGGTGTGCTGGTGCATGCCAGCGGAGCGCTCTCAACGCTGTACATGAGTTTTGACACCGTTGCGACGGTCTCAGCGCGCATCGAGGTGCACGGCGATCAGGGTTCAATGGTAGTGCCGGATCCTAACACCTTCAGCGGGGATGTCAGATTGAGAACTCTGGGTGCCTCGGACTGGCAGAATCTGCCGGTCTCCGCGGGGTACGTGGATGCAGCACGCGGATTCGGCGTCGCGGACCTGGCCGCAACAGCGGAGGGGCGCGAACCGCGGGCCGGAGGTCGGCTGGCGTTCCATGTGCTGGATGTCATGGAATCGCTGCTGGTATCGGCAGACGAAGGGCGGCTCGTGGCGCTCAAAAGCAATTGCGAACGACCCACGCCCGTACCCTTGCAATCCCTCGCAGCCGGACCGCCTGTTCCGTAACCCTAGTCAGGCAGGTGTCGTATACCGCTCGAGGTACCGCAGGCTCTGCGTGATGTCGTCGAGCGGGTCGCGTGGATTATCTTGCTCGACCACGAACCAGCGCACGTCCGCGGCTTCGCCGCCAGCCAGAATCGCGCCCCAATCGAGAGATCCGCGGCCGACCGGCACATCCTGCGGGTCCTGGTCCGCGGCAATGTCCTTGACGTGCAATAGGGCGATACGGTCGCCGTGCTTGCGGATCAGCCCCAGCGCATCTCTGCCTGCGTACTCCGCCCAGAACACGTCCAGCTCGAGCTCGACCAGGGCCGGATCGGTCCGCAGTAGGGCATCGAACAGCGTTCCAGCAGCATTGTCCAATTCGGCGAATTCGAATGCGTGGTTGTGGTACGCGAAGCGCAGGCTCGCCTGCCGACAGACGGTTCCCCACGCCTCGAGCTGCGACGGCAGATCGCGTGCGGTACGTGGATCGGCTCGAATGGCCTGCGGGATGGAGGGCACGACAGCGTATTCGCAGCCCAGAACCCGCAAGTCTTCGCACACGCTCTCCACGCCGTTGACAAACGTGCCGTACTGCACGTGCGCGCCCAGCGCACGGAGCCCCAGCTCATCCAGCGTCTCGCGCAGCGTGTGCACCGGAGTGTCCCCAAAGCCAGCGAACTCGACGGCGCCGAAACCTAATTCAGCAACTCGGCGGAGCGTGCCCAGCATGTCGCTAGCCGTGAGCGAACGAACCGTGTACAGCTGGAGTCCGAGCTGACGCTTGTCCACCATGAGAGAGCCACTATACAGGAGCGCTACGCAGTACGGGCACGTTGCAGCCCCGAACCAACTCGAGCCCCAGTCGGTCTCTTACTCGAGCAGAGCGGAGTAGATCGTTGCACGAAGCTCGCGCCGGATTGGGTAGGTTGACGACGGCCGGAGCTGGGTGAGGAAGATCATCACCAGATCCTCCTTGGGGTTCACAAAGAACGCGGTGGAACCCGCGCCACCCCAGTAGTACTCGCCAGGTGTGCCGATGATCTGCGCCACCGTCTGATCGAGCAGGACGGCGAAGCCCAGGCCGAAGCCCTGCCCTTCCCGCTGCGTCTCGGCCCCGCTCTGGGCCATTGTCGCCAGGTCCTGGCCACCTGGCAAGTGGTTGAGCGTCATCAGCTGCAGCGTCCTGGGCCCGAGAATCCGCACACCGTCGAGCTGGCCACCGTTGGCCAGCATTGTGCAAAACCGGAGATAGTCAGCCGCTGTGGAGACGAGGCCGCCGGCACCCGAAAAGTACGTGCGAACACCTGTGTAGGTGCTACTCAGCGGATCGTCGGCAAGCTTGTAGCGCGGCGTACCAGCCTGTGGCGCGTACAACGCTGCGAAGCGGTCCACCTTCGACGCCGGCACGTTGAAAGCGGTGTCGACCATACCTAGAGGTCCAAGAACTCGCTGATCGAGATAGCGGTCGAATCGCAAGCCGCTGATGACCTCGCACAGGTAGCCGACGAGATCGGTCGAGATGCCATAGATCCATCGCGAGCCAGGGTCAACCTGCAGAGGAATCCGCGCCAGTTTGGGGATCATCTCCGCAAGCGTGCCAGCAGAATCCGGTCCGACAAAACCAGCCCGGCGGTACAGCTCGCCGACCGAGCTGTGTGTGTCGCGTGCAACCAGCCCTGAAGTGTGCATCAGTACATCACGCACGGTCATTTCCCGCGTCGGCTCGCGCACCTCGTAGCGCTCGGCGGTTCCGCTGACGAACACCTTCAGATCTTTGAGCTCGGGGATGAATTTCGAAACCGGGTCGTCGAGTTGGAACCTGCCCTCTTCGTACATCATCATCAACGCGACGCTGGCGATTGGCTTCGTCATCGAGTAGAAGCGGAAGATGGTGTCCGCGCGCATCGGCTTGTGGCGCTCGTCATCCATCCTGCCGTACGTTTCGAAGTGGACGACCTTGCCCCGCCGCGCGACCAGGCTGATGGCGCCAGCAAGTTTGTGGTCGTCAATGTAGCGTTGCACCAGTCGTGAGACATTGCGCAGGCCGGAGGATGACATCCCAACGTCCTCGGGCTCGGCTTCAATCTCGACTGGACTTCTCAATGCAAGGGCCACGTGGTTCTCCTGACCTGGTGTGCAGCTACTGCCCGGACTGGCCGAATTGCCACCGCGCCAGTAACCAGCTGGCGCCTTCGGTCAGCGCCGTACCGCCGGTGCCGAGCGAGAGACGCCGCAAAATGACTTCGAAGCGGCTCGCGTCGGCTGCCCCGTACATCTCGCAGACCGCGTACGCGCCGCGAACCCAGCCGTCGTTGGTACTCAGAGACGCCAGCTCCTGGAGCGCTGCTTTGCAAAATGTCGCCGGCGCCATTGCGGGTACAGCGAGTCTAATGCATTGTCCGCCGCAGAGCGGTTGAGCTTGGGGCTACACTCGGCGCGTGAGCGTTCGCAAAGGGCAGGCGCGTCTGCTGACGCCCGACGGACAATCGATCGGTGAGGGCCGCGCGTACCTCCACCTGCGCCGCCCGGAGCTAGAGCCGCAATCTGCCGAGGGCACGTTGTCGCTCGACTGGTGGGACGATGCTCTAAGCACGCGCGACGCTCGTCTAGAGCTGGTCGGCGGTCCAACGCTCGCGCTACAACTCGGGAGCGACCGGCTGAGTGGATGTATGCAGGGCCGAATCATGCGCTACACCACCAACTGGCCCGGCATCGCTAACGAGGCGTGACAGAAGAGCGTCGGCGTTATCCCCGATGCCCACGATGATCGCTGCGATGCGCGCGTCTGTGCGGCGCATGTAGACCACGAGCAGATCGCCCGCCTGGCCGCTGCGGTCGGTAAACCATTCGGTTGGCAAAGTCGCCGCGAGCGCCGGGCTGGTGAAGCGTTCGACGACGAAGCGCGGGTTGCCCTCCGGTCCGCTGGCGCGCGGTTGTGCATCGTTCGGCAGGAGCGCGCGAGAAAGTCCAACGGCCGTGTCGAAGGACAGCGGTGAGTCGGGTGGTGGCACGTCCGCGACTAACAGCGCACGTCGGGTGGACCCAGAAGCGACGTCGGCAAACTGAGCCCGGCGACCGAGGGCGGCGTTCGGGCCACTCACGTGATACACCGCCAGTCCGGCGGATTCGCCGGCCGGCGGCCCGAACGCCGAGGCCAGGTCGGCATCGGTGTTGCCCAGGCCACCCCGCTCGGAAACCTGCGTCGGGCGTGCGCCAGGGGTAGGCCTGCCCACCGCGACAGCTCCCGCTTCCGCGGTGCCGGCCGGCTCGGCGACGACCCAGAGTCGGTCCGAATAGTCGCGGGTGATCGGATTCCAGGTGCCGGCGCAGGTCATCAACGTGAGCCGTGGTGACGAGGTCGAATCGGTCGGCGACGTATCGTCCTCGGGCAGCACTTCAGTTCGGCTGACCACGAAGTCGTACGACTCGCCGCGCGAACTGGCGATAACTTTGTCGCCTGGGCTCAACTGATCCAGATGGTCGAAGACGTTGTAGCCCGTGGCGCCGCGCACATGGCCGACCAGCACGCTGTTGCCCTGGGTGACGTGAGCGCTGGCGCGGAGCTGACCCACGACAAACAACGGCGGTTCCCAATCGACAGGAACCACGCCGGCGTGGAGGTGGAGGTTCGGAATATCAATGGAGTAGATGGGCCCGGGCAGCGGCGCGGGCGCCTGGGTCGGCGGTCGGACGTGACCAACCTCAGCCCCGTCGGCATCGAGCACGCGCAGCATGGGCGCGTCGATCACTTCGTCGATGGCCACCACCTCGACAGCGAGATCGACGTCAGATTGGGCCTCAGGTCCGTCGAACGTAAGCTGCAGGGAGTCATCGGCGAATGCTCCACCTTGCGTGCCGCCGACGGGTGCGGGGTCGAATGCCTGGAGGCGATAGCCGGCCAGCCAATCCAATGGCAGCACCAAGCTGATCGGTCCACCTGGCGTGTCGGCTGGATTGTGGATGGAGACGCTCAGGCGAGCCCTGGCGCCAGGCTCGGGGGGATCCAGGAACTGGAACTCAGCAGCCAGGAGCTGCAACGACGACCCCGTCGGCGTCGGCACGGCCGTTTCGGCCTGTGCGGGCTCAGGTGCGGTAGTCGGAGATGCAGGGCCGCCCGAGTCAGCCGGCTGGAGCGTCGGTGCGGGCACTGGCCGAGGAGTGCCCTTGAGGCCGAGCGACGGCGGCCGCGACTGAGGCGGAGGGGTCGCCATCGGCATGGTCGCGCTTGCGGTAGAAGGCCCTGAATTTACCCGCATCGGCGGTGGAGCGTCCGCATTGCGCTGAGCGCGCGCAGCCTCGGGCGACACGCGCCACTGCTCGCTGTCATACCACGGCCGGACAACGACCACACCGCCGATGAGCAGTGTGACCGCCCCCAGGCCGATCAGAGCAGTACTGAGCCACAGCTGAGAAAGTCGACCCGACCGCATATGGCTTCCGCCCCAGCGGATCCGAGCTTTCCTGACTCAGGACCCCGAGATGGTGCCGCGCGCGTCGGGTCTGGGGCGCCGCTGGCGGCGTCGCAGGGCCACGCCGCCGCCCAGGCTGAGCGCCCCGACCGTGAGCAGCGCTGCGCCGACCTCAGGCGGGATACCGCCGCCGCGTGGCGCGGTGGTCTGGGCCGAAGC
>JBPCIO010000264.1:0-8143 GCA_051006215.1 Chloroflexota bacterium | reverse complement strand
CACCACTTCAGCCGCTCTCAGTCCATCCTCCACACGCTGATGTCGGGTGGGTTTGTACCCACGCGGACTGCGGCGTTTAATTCAAAAGGGGAGGTCTTCCAGGTCCTGGCCGCCGCCCTCCGAGCTGGCGGGGTTCGCCCGCGAGCTCGGGCGCGAGCGGGTACCGTTGGTGCTGGCTCGGGCTGGGGTCGACTCGCTCAAGCTCGTCGAGACACCCGCGGCAACTGGCTCGCTCGCCTCGGTCTCTGCATCCAGCAAGCCGTCTGGCTCGCCGCCGCTGGTCCGCGTCGACATGGCCTGGACTTCCTCGGCCCACACGTCGAAGCCGGTGCGCGGCTCGCCGTCGCGGCTCTGAAAGTGGCTGATGTCCATCCGGCCCATCACCAGCACTCGCGTGCCCCTGGTCAAACGCTGCACATACTCCGTTTGCCGCCCGGTCACGCTTACCCGAAACCACTCCGTATTTTCCTGCCGCTCCCCATCAGGACCCCTGCGGATCTGATTGACTGCGACCCTGAAGGAAACGAGCTGCGTGCCCTTCTGCGTGTATCGGGCCTCCGGGTCCGCACCCATATTGCCAACCAACGTCACCCGCAACATCGCTCACTTCTCCTCTGCAGCTGGACTGGCGCCGCGGGCCGACACCGTTGCCTAGAGTATAGAACGCCCGTTCGCTAACTGCAACAATTGTTCTAGACGGAGGTGCTACAAAATGCGCAGCACCGATGCCGCGTATGCCGCTAGGGCGCAAGCTCGTCAAGGCCATCCTGGGTGGCTATCTGCGCCGCTACCACGGCCTCGTCTTGGAGGGCGCCGACAACGTGCCACGCCACGGACCACTGCTGATTCTGGTCAATCACGCCAGCCTGCTCGATGTGCCGGCGCTGATGGTCATCGATCCGTACCCCGACACGGTGACGGTGGTCAAGGCATCGTTGTTCAAGGTACCGGTGGTGAGCTGGTTCCTTAAACAGTGGAACGCGATTCCTGTCGAGCGCCAGGGGCGTGATTCTTCGAGCGTGCGAGCCATGCTCCTGGCACTCCGCGCAGGCCGCGTCGTCACGGTTGCGGCTGAGGGTCGCCGCTCCCGCAGTGGTCGCCTGGAATCGGTCAACGCGGCCCTGGCGCGGATCGCCACACGTGCCAACGTGCCGATCATGCCAGTTGGCATCCGGGGCTCGTTCGAGGCTCTGCCGCCAGGTGCACGCTGGCCGCGGTGCAAGAGGATTGTCGTGCGCGCCGGGGCCCCATTTCGGCTCGAGCCCGGCCTGCCTGCCGCGGCGGCAGCGCAGCGAATTCAGCAGGAGATCGCCGCGCTGCTGCCACCGACCATGCAGCCGCTTGACCAGCTCCCCGACACCGAAACACGGGCGCGGCATGACGTCTCAAGCGTGTCTCGGCCTGCCTGATCGCCTTCTGAGGGCTGGTCCCGAGCGACGTCCGGCTGGCATAGTGGGCCGGGCGAGATGCGCGACCGTGTGCGACAGATTGCGCTCACACGCCGACGCTGGCTAGTAGCGGTCGCCGGGGTGGTCCTGCTGAGCGCGGCCGGGATATGGGGCCTGGCATCGTCGCCGAGTGGTACGGGCCCGGCCGCTGCGCCGCCTGAGCCGCCACCCCAGGCGGCTGCGAGCGCGCCCGAGCCCACGCTGGCCGCACTGCCACCACCGCAGGCGACCGACGTTGCCGCAGAATCGTCGCCGTTCGCTGGGATAGTCGTGCCTCCCGCGGAGCCGCCCCGCCGCTCGGGCCTGGTGCATCACACCGTCCTGGCAGGTGAAGTTCTCTGGCAAATCGCCGAGCACTATCAGCTGCGGCCCGAGACCATCGTGTGGGCCAATGACATGAGCGACCCGGACTTGCTGCTGGTCGGCCAAGACCTGGTCATTCCGGTTGCGGATGGCGTGCTGTACACGATCGAGCCGGGCGATCGTCTGGCGGATGTCGCCAACCGCTATGGCGTGGAGCTTCAAGCGATCGTTGGCTCGAACCAGCTCGGCGATGCCAATCAAATCCAGGCCGGCACAGACATCTTCCTGCCTGGCGGTCGCCCATTGGTAGCGTCTCGCGACACCACCGGCGTGGTTACGCCTGGTGCGCCCAATGCCGAACAGGACGCCGCGGTGAGCGGCCCAGCGGTGGCTCTGCCCGACAACATCGAAGCCCTCCTCGGGGCAGGTTGGTTGCGATCGCAGAGACCGACCAATCTGTACAAGACGGCAGCGCGCGACAGCTCGACGCTGGACCAGTTGCCGGCTGGAGCTCACCTCGAGCGTCTGGATGGATACGGGAATGGCCGGATCCAGGTCCGGGACGCAGGTGACGGTCATACCCGGCAGGCCATGACCGGCTGGGTGGCGTCCGTCGATCTTGACATCGGCAAAGCCCCACCGGCGCGCGAACTGCCTCAGGCGTACCCGACCGACACCGCTATGGATATTTCGCACGTCTTCGCGCCGTACCGTTCGCAACTCGACGGGAGCCCGTATGCCGCGGCAAACTGTGGGCCGACCGCGGCGGGTATGGCGTTGGAGGCCTTTGGCGTCTCGGTGTCGGCGCCCCAGCTGCGTGTGTCGGCGCTTGACGCGCAGCACATGTACGGCAACGGCGTGGGCACGCTCATCACGGCGCTGGCCCAGGTGGTGCAGCAAAACGGGCTGGCCGCCATGGATCTGCGGGACGAAACAGGCGGCTTGCGGCGGTGGAGCCTGGACGACATCCGCGCGCACATTCAGCAGGGCCACCCGGTGATCGTGCAGGTGCGCTATCGATCGCTGCCTGGTCGTGGTGGCGTGTACTACTTCGGCGATCACTACATCCTTGTCACCGGCGTGGCCGGCGACGGGTTTCTGTATAACGACCCCATCGATATCGACGGGCTGGGCTGGGACCGCGTGATCAGCAGCGCCACATTACGCGTAGCGATGAACGCCAGCGACCAGCGCTACGCGTACGCTGCAGTGGCAGTCGGTCGTTAGCCCTAGCGGGCGCCTCGATCGAGCCCTCGCGACACGGGCTATCGGGCCAGCGCGACGGGTTGGGCGGCGTGCGAGGTGCGCTCGGGCGTTGCGGCTGGCTCGATCGACGACAGGCGCGCGACTTCGCAGTTCAGAATGCGTCGAGCGATGGCCAGAGCCGCAGCGTAGGTCGAATCCATGCCGAAGTAGCTCAGGTTGCGGTCGCCAAGCGTCTGCCCTTTGCTGTACGGCGTGTCCGATGCATAGTGCACGAACCCCAGGTCGACGGGTGCGCCCACCAGGTTGACCATCTCACCGTGCGGCGCACGCTCGGGCAGCATCAACTCGGTGAAGGCCTCGAGATAGGGACCGGCTTCCATCTCGACCAGGTTATTGCCTGCCCGATGCAGAGAGTCCAGGTAGCCCCAGTTCTGGAGGAACGTGCCGCGCGTGCTGGCGGCCCGCTGATTGTCGAGCGCGGTGCCGTAGACCAGGTAGCGCTCGACGTCTTCGGCGTTGAAGCAGTTGTGCAGAAGGTAGGTGGTGCCGGTTCGCTCGTCTGCCACGATGTTGCAGAGCAAGATGTCGCCGACGCGTCCGGTGAGCGTTGCGCCCTTGCCCATGACGTACAGCCCGAGCAGCGCGCCGACGTTGCGCGCTAGCGCTTGCTGCAGGAAATAGCCAGTCTGGCCCAACGGATAGTCGATGTTCAAGATCAGCGCGTCGCTACCAGCGAGTCGGTCGAGGGCTGGCAGATCGCCAAGGCGGCGGTCCAGCCGCGACGGGCGCAGCTTGTTGAGCTCGATGACCTGGGCGTCAACATCAGGCCCAAGCGGGACGCGGATGGTGCTCATGCCCGTGGCACGTTCTTCGCCAGCGAACAGCGCGGCGGCATCGACATTGCGAGCGTCGGTGAGATATTTCTTGGCGGCGTAGTACAAGAAATTTTCCATGCTGCTGCGCACGCGATCGGCCGTGATTGCCTCGTACTCGGCGCGCAGCAAGTCACTGCCGGAGCCCTGCACGTAGTCGATGATCTCGCTCTGGCGCGCTTGAGCCGAACCCGAGAGCAGATTGACCAGGCTGTGCATGTTGCTGGAAACGAAGTAGATCGGGCGCTGACTCAGATCCGGGGGCACGTTGTCGGCGACGTAGTCGTACCAGCGCTCGACAGCCGCGTAGCGTCGGTGCGAATACTCGGGCAGCGCGATACAGTCCCACCATTGCTGCGAAGCACGCTCGTAGTCATTCCATGAACCGCCCAGCATGCGGACGGCAATTTTCTTGCGACGCTCGGCCATGCGGGCCAAGAATTGCCAGGCACGCCCCTGCCACACAATCGACAGGCGGGAAAGCTCTTCGGGACTGAGGCCCAGGGCTTCGCGGACACGCTCTTCGTCGCCCGGCCGGGCTCCGTTCTCGGCGGCTTGTTCCACCAGCCGCCGCAGCGAGGCATCGCGGTTGAACAGTTCGTAGCCTTTGTTCCACTCGATCTCGTAGGCGACCAAAGTCGGAATGAGATCATCCAGATCGGTCGGACTACTGACCAGGATCGCGACGCGCTCGCCGCCATCGTAAAGCTGACGCCGCCGGCGGGCGGGTGAGGTCTGCGGCTGCCAGTCGGCCAGATCGTAGCCGCGAGATTGGATCGACTCCACCGATGTACTCAGGAGCACCAGCCTCACATTCGGCATGCATGGCGGCAGCCGCAGTCCGACGTACGTCAGCGCCGCGGGGTCTGGCCTCTGGTCACGGGCGCGCCCGTGCAGGGTAGGCTCCATGGCCAGGTACGGCTCCATCAGCCCGGCCACCCGCACTTCTCCGGTGCTGCGCAACAGCGTTTCGTAGGAGCGCATGAAAAGGTCTATTTCGCCTTTCCCGGCCATACGTCAGAGGGTAACCCAGGTTGCTAGCCTGAACTCGGACATGCAGACCGACTCGTTCGAACGCCTCAACGCGGAGATCGTCGGATGCTGCAACTGCGAGCGGCTGGTCGCCTGGCGACAACAGGTTGGGCGCGAAAAGCGGGCGGCATATACGGACTCCGAGTACTGGGCTCGGCCGCTGACGGGCTTCGGCGATCCGGCCGCAACGCTCTTGATGGTCGGTCTGGCCCCGGCAGCGCACGGGGGCAATCGCACCGGCCGAATTTTTACGGGCGATCGGTCTGGCGATTGGCTGTTTGGAGCCCTGCACCGCGCCGGGTACGCCAACCAGCCAACCAGCGAACGTCGAGACGACGGACTGCGGCTCAGCGGCGCCTATGTGAGTGCGTGTGTTCGCTGCGCGCCTCCCCAGAACCGCCCGACGCTCGGGGAGCGCGACACTTGCCTGCCGTATCTGGCTCGCGAGCTGCGGTTGCTGCCCAACGTGAAGGTGATCGTGTGCCTGGGAAAATTCGCGTTTGACGGCGTTGCGCGGCTAAGCGGGCTCAGGCGCGGGCCGGTGTTCGGTCACGGCGTGGAGGTAGTCCTGCCGGATGGACGCGCGCTGTTGTGCTCGTATCACCCGAGTCAGCAGAACACGTTTACCCGCAAGCTCACCCTGGCGATGTTCGACGCCATCTTTGCGCGCGCGCAAGAGCTCGAGACAGCCAGGTTGGCGCAATGAGCAGGCCCACCAGGGCCGCCGGCCTCTAGAGCAGGATGAGACCGCCACGGGCGGCTATGGTCACGGCTTCGGTGCGGCTGGAGGCGGCGAGTTTGCCGCACAGCGAGGCTACGTGGAATTTGGCCGTGTTTTCGCTGATGCCCAGGCGCCGAGCGATGCCCTTGTTGGGCAGCCCCTGGGCCACCAGCTGGAGCACTTGCAGCTCGCGTGCGGTGAGCGGCTCAGTCATGGGTAGACGCGTGGCCAGTGGAACCGGCGCGCTGAGCGAACGTGCGGCCAGGGGCAGATCGAGCAGGACCAGGCCCGCCTCAGCCGAGCGCACGGCCAGATCGAGCTGATCGGCGTCGACGTCGCGGGCCAGGCAGGCCCAGCCGCGCAGGCCCGCTCGCGCGAGCTGCGCCGGCTGGCCCGAATCGTCCGAGAGGACGACCGCTGCTCGAGGTGAATCCGAGTAGCGCTGCGCGGTCAGGCTGTCCAAGGCCACGGTGCTGGGCGCATCAAGCACCCAGACGGTGGTGTCTGTGGCTTCGTCCTCGGGCAAGACGGTGTGGCCGTGATTGGCCAGCATGTCCGCCAGGCCGAGGCGAATGCTGGGCAAGGTGGCCAGGATCGTAACGCTGCTCATGAGCTAGACCTTGCGTATCCTCGTGCGCACCTTCACCCCGCGCGGAGCTCGTTAGTCGCGTGTGCCAACGGTCAGGTTGACCTCGCGAAGCTCGCCACCCCGAATGACCCCGGCGGTCAGGGCGCTGCCGACTCGATTCGGACCCAGCAGACCCTGGAGGTCGTCGGCGTTGGCGACGGGCGTGCCATCCAACCGGACCAGGATATCGCCTTGCAGGAAGCCAGCCGCGGCCGCGGGGCCACCCTCGGCGACCTGGATCACGAGCAGTCCGCGGTCCTGGCCGCCAGTCAGCTCCTTGGCCTGTGGCGAAAGGGTCACCGGCTGACTACCGACGCCCAAGTATCCGCGAGGGACCTTGCCGTGTTTGCCGATCGTCTCTGCCAACTGGGAAGCCACCGACCAGGGGATGGCAACGGCGGGTCCACCGAAACCCAGGCCGCTGGTGATCATGCCCAGGACAGCGCCTTCGGCGTTCACGAGCGAACCGCCGGAAAAGCCGGGGTACATCACGGCGTCGACCTGGATGAAGCGCTCCAGCAAGCCGCCGCGACGAGTGCGAGCAGGCCCTGCGAGGCCGGTGATCAGTCCCAGGCTGGCGCTCGGTTCGGTGCCCGGGCGACCGACCAGGAGCGCCAGGGAGCCGGTGCGTGGATCGCCCTCGGCCGCCTTAGCCGGGCTGAGCGACCCCGAGGAGACGCGCAGGATAGCCAGGTCGGTAGCGGCGTCGCGACCAACCACACTGCCGCCGACTTCGGAGCCGTCCGGAAGCCCAATGCGGAGCGATTCTTCGCGAGATGGGTCGACGACGTGATCGGCGGTCAGGACCAGGTCGGCGGCCAGCGCAATGCCGGAGGCGGGTGGTCCACGGCGGCCCTGGACGCGAATAGTCCATGCGCCCGCGGTCTGAACCGCGTCGGCGAGCTGATTCGAAAGACTAGTGAGTTCGGACATGTCTCCACTCTACGCAGCACGCGCATTGCATCCATCCTCACGCTGGGTAGCACCCGCCCAATCAAATCGGGTGGGTAAAACAAACTTGCCTCTCGCCTGGAAAGTGGGCCGACTGCCTCGGCGCCTACGCTTGCCCTGGAGAGCTCCGCCCGGCGAGCAGGGGGAGCGTGGCTGGGCTGCCGTACCCGCGCCCACCCCGCTGGCTGGCCTCGGCTCGGCGTGGCCGTCCGCGCAGTGTTTGCGTCAATCCGCGCATCGATGGCATCGTTCGGGATTGCACTGGCTACCTGGCCCGCGGCAGTCGCGTCAGCGAGTTTGTACCCGGACGGTACGTTGCCATCGACGCTACGTCTGGCAGAGCGGAAGGCCAGGCTGGCTACCCACCCCCCGCGTCGTGCGGGTCTCCGCAGCTGGTAGGGCGCGCTGAGGCCCGCGGCTGCCGGACAGGCAGGTCGCAGCCCAAGACTTGAGAAGCGCCAACTGTCGTGTTCGATTCTGAGCGACGCTGTTAGAGGGCGGAGAGGAGCGGCTCGGGGTGGCGGGCGGGGACGGGGACGTCCAGGCTTGGTTCGACGCTGGGGCGGCCTATGGCCTGGTAGAAAAAGCCCTTGGCAACCATTTCAGCCGGGTCGTACAAGTTGCGACCGTCCACCATCAACGGGTACTTCATGGCCCTGCGAATACGGTCCAGGTCCAGCCGCCGGAACTCACTCCAGGGCGTGATCAGAATCAGCGCATCCGCGCCTTCGGCGACGGCGTATGCGTCCGAGCACAGATCGACCCCAGGCAGGAGCACCGAAGCGGCCTCGTTGGCGGCCGGATCATAGGCCTTGACCCGCGCGCCCTCAGAGTTGAGCAAGTGAATGATCTCGACTGCCGGAGACTCACGCAGATCGTCCGTATTCGGCTTGAATGCCAAACCCAGGACGCCGATGGTTCGGTCTTCGACGCTGCCGAGCGCGCCGCGCACTTTCTGGAGCACCAGGCGCCGCATGTCGCG